>JANJUF010000048.1 GCA_024710705.1 Gemmatimonadaceae bacterium
AATGCAACGCCCAGCAGCAGCGCGACGCGCTGCGATCGCGCACCCTCGCCGTCGCCGTACAGCGACCCAATGGCCAACGCGATGGGATACATCATCGCGGCCGTCGCCGTGTTCGAGATCCACATGGACAGAAACGCCGTCGCGAGCATGACGCCGAGCACCACGCGGCGGGAATCCGTCCCGACCTTCGCGATCACGCCCAGCGCAATGCGCTCGTGCGCACGCCAATGCTGCAACGCGGCGGCGAGCAGGAATCCCCCGAGGTAGAGGAACACGACATCGGTGGCAAATGGTGCAGTGGCCTCCCGGGCCGTGGTCGCCCCGAACGTCGGAAACAGCGCAATCGGCAGGAGGGCGGTGACGGCGAGCGGAAGGCACTCGCTGATCCACCAAATGGCCATCCAGGCAGCGACGCCAAGGACCGTGGCCTCGGTCGTCTGCAGTCCGCCCGGCAGGAGCACCCGAATGGCGACGAACGCGGCCGGCCCCATGAGAAGCGGGAGCGGACGTAGCGCGGGGGCGGGACGCCCGGGGACGGGAGCTTCCATCACGAACGCAAGATCGGCAGCGTGGCGGGGTAGACACAAGGCAGTGTCCGGAATCCAAACCCGCCCTTGCGACGGCGGGCGCTCGCAGGCTGGGCGCTCCGTCCCTTAGGTTCCCAACCCGTGCTCTCGCTGCTCACCTTCCTGCTGACGGCCGTCGCCGACACGACCACGCCTCCCGACACGGCGCGGTATGCATCGCGCGCCCTGCAGGAGTTCGTCGCCGAGGCCGCTGCGACGAACCGGCTGGTGCCGGCGGCCCTGGGAGGCTACCGCGCACAACTTGAGTCCGAGATCTCCATCGGCAATCGGCGCTCCGAAGGACAGGAGATGTCCGTTCAGCTCGAGCAAGTGGCGAGCACGCTCACGTGGGACCGCACCGGCGAGTACGAACAGGTTGTGCGAGGGTATCGCTCCCAGTCCATCGGCACGACCTTCGCCACGCTCGGCTTCTTCCGAGTCGGGTGGGCGGTGCCCTCGCTGTACGGCAATCGGCTCGCCCTGCTGTTCGGGCGCGACACGTCCGAAGCGGTACGTCGCCGCCGCAACCGCCGCGGCGGCGATCCGCTGTACGCGGTGCACCCGCTGGCCGACGACCGCGACACGTACTATCGCTATGCCGGCGGCGACACGATCCTCACGATGCAGGTGGACGGGCGCGCGATTCCCATCGTCCGACTCGAAGTGAAGTTGCGCGATGACGTGCCGGACCGAAGCGTCATTTTCCTCGGCGAGCTGGATCTCGATGCCACGCGCAAACAGGTCGTGCGGATGCGGGGCTACTTCGCTGTGGTCGGTGGGCCCAAGCCCCGCTTCGACCTGCTGCGCGACGCCCGGCTCCAGGGGATCGCGTTCGTGGAAGCGGTGAACGCCGAGATCAACGGCGAGTTCTGGCTCCCGGCCTACCAGCGCTTCGAGGCCCACGCCACCTCCAACGCCGTCGGCGACAGCCGCGCGATCTTTCGCATCATCACGCGCTATCGCGATCGGGAATTCTTTCCGCCACCCGCCGGCGTGGTCGTCGGCGCAGCGGGCGACACGCTCGCCGTACGACCCTTCACGCTCGTGGTGCCCAGTGCCAGCAACCTGAGCGCCTTCGACAACTGGCGGAGCGACTTGGGCGAGGCCACCGCCGAGGTGACGGCCGAGGATTTCAATGACATCGCGCCGGACCAGTGGAATTCGAGGGGACCACCACGGTTCTCGCTGGAGACTGAACGCCTCCTCGATGTGATGCGTATGGATCGGGTGCAGGGGGTGTTCACGGGACTTGGCGGTGTGCTGCGCTTCCGGGATGCCGCGCCAGGGCTCACCCTCCGTGCGGCCGCCGGATACTCCTGGGCCGAGCACACGGTCCGCGGCCGTTTCGTGGCCGAGCAGCGCGCCGGGCGCACGATCACTGCGCTCCGCGCCGTCCGCTCGCTCGACCTCACGAACGACATGCGCAACCCGTACGACTCCGGCTCCACGACCGGCGCGTTCTTCGGGCGCGACGACTACGACTATGTGGACCGCCATTCGGTCACGTTGCACCACCTGCGATTTCTTGGCGCGGCGCGTCGCGGCGCGATTCGCCTGGAGGGAGGGTACGTCCTCGACCGTGCCGTGGAGGCGCAGCTCACCGAGAGTCCAGTGGGGCTCGGACGTCCGTTCCGCCCGAATCGCCCCATTCGCGAAGGCGAGTACATCAAATCGGGCGTCATCCTCGAGTGGCGTCCGGACGTGACGCTGGAGTTCCTGCGCACCGGGCTCGGCGCGCGGCTCAGCTACGAACGCGGCGACGGAACCCTCACGTACCAGCGCGCCGAAGGACGTTTCACGGCGCGCACCAACAAAGGTCCGCTCGTCTTCGGCGCGCGGCTCGATGTCGGGATCACCGATCCAGAAGCGCCGCCGCAGCAACTCTTCGAGCTGGGCAGCAACCAGAACCTCCCGGGCTATGACTACAAGGAGTTCGCTGGCGACCAAGCAGCGGTGCTCCGTGGCCAGGTGCTCTGGGGCTTCGGCGTCCTTGGCGCACCGATCCGCGTGACGCAGCGCCTCTGGCTCCCACCCGTCGCACCAGGCATCGCGCTGAGCCTGCAGTCGGGCTACGCGCGGGCATCCAACCCCGCCGCACTGGCCACGGTGCAGCTCTTGGGCTCCGCACCCACCGGCCACGTGCGCTCGTCGGCGGCGCTGACGTTGCGATTCTTTGGGCAGGCGCTCGGGGTAGGCGTGGCCCGTCCCTTGGACTATCCTGCATCATGGCGATGGATCTTCGAGTTCGGGCAACGGCTCTGATCCTGGTGGGCGCGCTCGCGCTGGCCTGCGACGGTCCACCGGCCGCACAGGCGGCACGGACGCCGTTCGAACAGCTTGCTGCCGACTCGGCGATCGGCGATGCCGCGGCGCTCGCCGCGCTGCCGCCGGCGCTCGGCCCCTGGCTCGACATCCGTCCGCTGCTGAGCGACTCCGCGCTGGCCGCGCTGCCGTTTGCCGAGTGCCGCGAACTTGAGCCGATGGACAGGGACCGGGAGCGCCGCCGGCTCCGGCTGCGACTCGAGGACTCCAGCGTGGTGGTGCTCTACGCCGTGGCCGGTCCGATTCCCTTGGCGGTGGACGAACCGGGCTACGGCCGCATCGAGCGCGTGGAGTTCATCCGTCGCACGCCGAGGCAGGGCCAGCGGGGACTCCTCTGGGACGGCGACCGCGACCGTACGACGTCCACGTGGTGGCACGAGACGCCCTGGGGGCTCTCGCGTCGCGTCGAGCGCGGAGACCTTCCGCGCGGAGGTCCGGTGCCGCGGGCCCTCCGCGCCTTGGGTCGCCAACTCTTCTTGCTGCCCTGCGAGGAGGTGCCGGGCAGTGGCCTCCCTACCGATCCCTGAACTCGCCGATGAAGCCGATCTCCGGCTCGAGGCGCTGATCGAAGCGCTCGCGCACGGCCTGCTGGGCATGGGCAATCAAGGCGCGCACGTCGGCGGCGGTGGCGGCTCCCAGGTTCACCATGATGTTGGCGTGGATGTGCGAAATCTGCGCATCCCCGATCCGGAAGCCCTTGAGTCCACACTGGTCGACCAGCCGTCCCGCGCCCACGCCGTCAATCTTCTTGAAGATCGACCCGGCGCTCGGGTGGATCTCGAGCCACGGATGCCGCGAGCCGCGCCACGACAGATTCTCCTGCATGATTCGATGCATCACGGCGGGATCGCCGCGCTCGAGGGCGAACTCTACGGCGAGCGCCACTTCGCCGCTCCCGTGCAGGCGTGAGGTGTCGTATCCGAAGCGCATGGCCTCGGCACCCACCGTCTCTCGCGCACCGCTCGGCAGCAGCAGTTCCACCGCCTCCACAACCTCGGCGATGAACATCGTCCGACTACGCTCGGGCGCCGGCGAGAGGAAGTGCAGGTTCTGCCACACGGCGCCGCCGACGCTGCTCGGGATTCCGACATAATGCTCGAGCCCGGACCAACCCGCCGCGACGCAGCGGCGGATCAGTTCGGCGACGACCGCACCGCTTTCCGCGCGCACGCGGCCGTCGGCGGCGATGTCGATCCGGGCGGCGCGGTTGCGCACCACGAGACCGCGCACGCCGAGGTCGCCCACGAGGATGTTGGCCCCCAGACCCAGCACGAAGCAGGGGATCCCGGCGTCCCGTGCCGCCTGGACGGCGCTAGCGAGTTCGTCGGCCGTCATGGCATCGTACAGGACGTCCGCCGGACCGCCGATCCGGAATGTGGTGTATGGAGCGAGCGGCACGTCGCGCCGGAGCCGTTCGGCACCGAGCGCCGGGGCGAGCGCGGCCGCCACGGCCGCAGACGTCGTCAATCGACCACTCGAAGGGGATGCATGCATAGGATGCGGGTAATCAACCAGTGCACACGGCGCATCGCCAGCGCCGCTCGACGTTCCCTCCGTGCCGCACTGCTGGCGCCGGCGCTGTCGATGGGCGCGCTCGCGCTGGGCACACTGGCCCTCCTGCCCCAGGTGGTGCAGGCGCAACGCGCCGAACTGGAGCGCACGATCAAGCGTCGGGTCCTGGCGAACGGGCTGGAGGTGATTGTCGTGCCGAGCGGGGGCGTGCCGCTGGCGACCATCGAGCTGGTGGTGAAGAACGGCGCCTTCACGCAGACGCCGGAGTACGCCGGGCTCGCGCATCTCTTCGAGCACATGTTCTTCAAGGCCAACGACACGTATCCGGAGCCCGATGAGTTCCTCGACCGGGCCGCCAATCTCGGCGCACTGTTCAACGCCACCACGCGTGAGGAGCTGGTCAACTACTACGTGACCGTGGTGTCCGACTCGGTCGAAGGCGGGATGCGGTTCCTGAACGCCGCCCTGCGCGGCGCGCAGTTCCGCGCCGACGAACTCGACCGCGAGAAGCAGGTGGTGCTCGGCGAGTACGACCGCGCCGAGTCCTCGCCCTGGTTTCGCCTCGACGAAGCCATCGGCAAGCAGCTGTGGGGCAGCTTCTGGAGCCGCAAGAACACCATCGGCGACCGCAGCGTGCTCACGCGCGTGACGCCGGATCAGATGAAGACAATCCGAGACCTCTACTACGTGCCGAACAACTCGGCCCTGCTGATTGCCGGCGACGTGGCGGCGGACCGGATGTTCGCGCTCGCCGAGCGCGTCTTCGGGGACTGGCCCCGCGGCGAGGACCCGTTCGTGCGCGCGCCGGTCGCGCCCGTCCCGCCGCTCGAGCGCAACCTCGGCATCATCGTCGAGGAAGACGTGAATGCCGTCACGGTGCAGATCCAATGGCACGGACCCAGTGCTTCCAGGGACGAAGCCGAGACCTTCGCCGCCGATGTCTATTCGGACATCCTGAACCAGCCCACGTCGCGATTCCAGACGGCGCTGGTCGAGAGCGGGCTCTGGCAGGGCATCCTCGTCAACTACTACACGCTCAACCACGTGGGTCCCATCACCGTGAGCGGGCAGACGTCGCCGGAGAAGCTGCGCGAAGGGCTGGCGGCCTTGCACCGCGAGCTGCGGGCGACGCTCGAGCCAGGGTACTTCGTCGCCGAAGAGCTCGCGGCGGTGAAGGCGAACCGCGCCGTCACCACGGCCTTCGGGCAGGAGCGCGCGTCGGAGAACGCCCACACGATCGGCTTCTGGTGGAGCGTCGTGGGACTCGATTACCACTTCCGCTACGTGGATGAGATGGCCGCGCAGACCCCCGCCGACCTCCAGCGCTACGCCCGCCGCTTCATCATCGACAAGCCGCACATCACCGGCGTCATGCTGCCGCGCGGTGCCCGTCGGGCGCTCGGCCTCACCGACGCGGAGCTCGCCGAGCTCGGAGCCACGCGATGATCCGTCGTCTGCTGTTCGCCATCGCGCTGGCCGCGCCCCTCGGCGCGCAAGCGACCCTCCCAGACACCGGCACCGTCCGATTCGACGTGGAGGGCGTCCGGATCATCCATCGGCAGACCGAGAACAACCTCGTCGTGGCCAACCTGTACCTGCTTGGTGGGGTGCAGCTCGCCACGGCCGGCACGGCCGGGCTCGAGACCATGCTCCTCGAGGTCACCGAGCGCGGCACGCGGAAGTATCCCGGCGAGGAACTGCGCCGCGCCATGGCGCGCACGGGCAGCGGCATCGGCGTGGCGCCGGGGAACGACTGGACGATGTACGGCCTGCGCACCACCACCGAGCACCTCGATTCCACGTGGAGCATCTACATGGATCGGCTGCTCCATCCGACCCTCGCGCGCGCCGACTTCGAGTTCGTGCGCGAGAACCGCGTGGCCGGCATCGGGCAGCGCGTGGACAGCCCCGACGCATTGCTCGAGCATCTCGCCGACAGCGTGGCCTTCGCCGGCCATCCCTATGGGCTCTCGGCCGTCGGAACCACGCAGTCCCTCTCGGCCATCTCGCACGAGCAGCTGGTCACGTTCCATCGCGAGCAGATGGTGACCTCGCGGATGCTCTTGGTGGTGGTCGGGAATATCCCACGGGCGAAGCTCCAGGCGATGGTGCGCACGAGTCTCGGCACGCTCGCGCGCGGCAACTACCGGTGGCGGGCCCCGGCGGCCGGCGCCACCCGGCCCGGCTCGAGCGTACACCTCGAGCCGCGCCGGCTTCCGACCAACTACATCCTCGGATGGTACGAGGGCCCGGCGGCGGACCATCCCGACGTGCCTGCGCTCCGCGTGGCGTCGGCGATCCTGTCCGGCCGGCTGTTCGCCGAGGTCCGCTCGCGCCGAAACCTCACGTATGCGGTGGAAGCGCGCTTCCGCGACCAGGCCATCACCTCCGGTGGCCTCTACGTCACGACCACGCGGCCGGACACGACCATTGCGCTGATGCGCGCCGAGGTACGGAATCTCCAGACGTATACGATTCCCACGGAGAACCTGGCGCCACTGATCCAACAATTCCTCACCGAGTACTTCCTCGACAACGAGACCTCGGGGGCACAGGCCGACTTCTTGGCACGCGGCGAACTGTATCGTGGGGACTATCGGGCGGCGGAGCGCTTCGTCGCGGATCTGCGCGCCGTCACCGGCGAGGATGTGCAGCGGGTGGCGCGTCAGTACATGAAGGGGCTGCGCTTCGCCTACGTGGGAAATCCCTCGCAGGTGAATCGCTTCCGCATGATGTCCTTCTAGCGCACCCGCGCCGCCAACACTTCGCGCACGCCGTCGAGCGAGCCGCCGGCGGCGCGCAGCGCCACCAGCGCGTGATAGATGAGGTCGGCGCATTCCTCGGTGGCGCGCGCCGCATCGCCGTCGGCGCAGGCGGTCACGAGCTCGCTGGCCTCCTCGCCGATCTTCTTGAGGCGCAGGTTGCGATCGCCGAGGAGTTTCTGCGTGTAGCCGCTGCCGCTCGGCGCGTCGGCCGACATCCGGGCAGCGATCGTCGCGTCGAGGGCGCCGAGGGCATCGCTGCGCGCGAGGTCGCCGAAGCAGGTGCGCGCGCCCGTGTGGCAGGCGGGGCCGGCCGGTTCGACCATCGCGAGCACGGTATCGCCATCGCAGTCGGCGGTGAGCGAGCGCACACGCAACACGTTGCCGCTGGTCGCGCCCTTGTGCCACGCGCCGCGCGTCCGTGAGGTGAGGTGCAGCTCACCTTGCGCGACGCTGCGCTCGATGGCTTCGCGGTCGGCGAACGCGACCATCAGCACGGCACCGCTGCGCGCATCCTGCGCGACGACGGTGACCAGTCCGCTTCCCTTGGTGAAGTCCAACGTGTTGGGGTCAATCATCGAAGTAGTCCCGTACGGTCGCGGCCAAGGCGGCGTTCGTCGCGATTGCCGAGCCGGCGAAAGCCGAGGGCACGCCGCGGAGATCGGTGAAGACGCCGCCCGCCTCCTCGATGATGGGCTGGAAGCACGCGGCATCCCAAGGATTCACGATTGGATCGACCATGGCTTCGGCGCGGCCCGTCGCGACGAGCAGGTAGCCATAGCAGTCACCCCAGGTGCGCGCGAGGCTCGCCTCACCGGTGAGCGTCCGCCATCCGTCGCGTTTGCTGGCAAGGCGGAAGTTGCGCTCGTCGGTGATCAGCACGGTGGCCCCAGCGAGCGTTGACGTCTCGCTCACGCGGGCCCGCTTGCCGTTCCACCAACACCCCTCGCCCGGGGCGGCGGCCACGAGTTCGTCCACGGCGGGAAAGTAGGCCGCGCCGACGAGCACCTTCTTGCCCTCCACCAGCGCGACGAGCGACCCCCACAGCGGCACACCACGCACAAAAGTCTTGGTGCCGTCAATCGGATCGATCACCCACACGCGTCCACTCGTCCCGGCGAGCTCGCCGAGCTCCTCGCCCATGATGCCATCTTCCGGAAAATGCGCGGCCAACCATTCGCGCGCCGCCGTTTCGGCCTCGCGGTCGGCGACGGTCACCGGCGAGCCGTCGGACTTGGTCTCCACCGTGAGCATGGTCCGATAGTGGCGCAGCGCCACGGCGCCGATGTGGCGCGCCAGCGCCTCCGCCGCCGTCAACAGTTGCTTGCTCATGCCGCGACCTCGCGCACGGGGATACCTGCAGCGCGCATCGCGTCCTTCAGCGCGCGAACGGTGGTGGTGCCGTCATGGAGGATTCCTGCCACGAGCGCGGCGTCCGCCCGGCCTTCGACGAGCGCCGCACGCACATGTGCCGCGTTCCCCGCCCCGCCGGATGCGATCACCGGCACGTTCACCGCGTGCGCCACGGCCGAGGTGAGCGCCAGGTCGTATCCGTCGCGCGCGCCGTCACAGTCCACGCTGGTGAGCAGGATCTCGCCGGCGCCAAGCCGCGCGCACTCGCGCGCCCACTCCACGGCGTCGAGTTCGGTGCGCGTCCGTCCGCCGGCCACGTACACGCGCCAGCCATCACCCTCGCGCTTGGCATCGATGCTGGCCACCACGCACTGCGAGCCGAAGCGCGCCGCCCCTTCGGTGATCAGTTGCGGACGGCGCACCGCCGCCGAGTTGACACCGACCTTGTCCGCGCCAGCCCGCAAGGCGGCCGACATGGCCTCCACCGAGTCGATGCCGCCACCGATGGTGAGCGGAATGAAGAGTCGTTCGGCCGTGCGCCGGGCGAGCTCCAGTGTGGTTCCCCGTCCCTCGTGGGTGGCGCTGATGTCGAGGAAGACGATCTCATCGGCACCCTCGGCCTCGTAACGCGTGGCCAGCTCCACCGGGTCACCCATGTCGCGGAGCCCAACGAAGCGCGTGCCCTTCACCACCCGCCCGCCATCCACGTCGAGGCACACGATCAATCGCCGCGTGAGGCTCACTCGACCTCCAAGGCAATCGACCCCTTGGTCGAGAAGACCGCCCCGCTGTCGCGCGCGGCGTCGCGAATGGCGAAGCCGAGCGCCTTGAAGGCCGCCTCCACGATGTGGTGACGATCCTCGCCCCGCAGCACGCGGACGTGCAACGTGAACTTGGCCGCGTCGCAGAACGAACGCATCCAGTGATCGTAGAGCGAGCTCGGCACCGGGCCCTCGTAGTACGGACGTCCGCCCACGTCGAGCACGGCCTGCACCAGCGCCTCGTCCATCGGGACCGTGCGGTCGCCGTAGCGTGCGGCGGTGGCTGGAATCACCTTGGCGATGGCCGGCCCGACCGCGAGCGCCACATCCTCGATGAGGTGATGGCGCAGGTCGCCGCGGGCGGTGATGGTGAGGTCCACGCCGCTGTACTTGGCGAGCGCCACCATCATGTGGTCGAGGAAGGGGATCGTGGTGTCCACCTGCGCCTTGCCCTCGCCGAGTCGGGCCTCGACGCGAATCTGCGTCTCCTTGGTGGAGCGCTCCACCACCACCGGCTTCACGGACTTGCTCATTCGGCGAACTCCTCGGCGACGACCCGCGGGTCGAGCGCATCAGTGTACAGCGCCATCCCGAGCACGACGGCCGACAGGCCGCGGTCCTCGAGGGCGCGCAGATCGTTCATGGATCCCACGCCACCCGATGCAATCACCGGCCAGGGCGAGAGGTCGGCCACGTCGGCCATGAGGTTGAGATCGGTCCCTTGCATCTTGCCCTCGGCGTGCACGGCTGTGACGAGGAGGCCGGCCAGCGGGAGCTGCTCAAGTTCGCGAATCAGGTCGAGCACGTCCCGCGCAGTCTCCTTGGCCCAGCCGCGGGTCACCACCCTCCGGCCCCGCACGTCGGCGGCGAGGACGATCCGACCCGGCGCGCGCTCGGACTGCCCGGTGAGCCACTCCGGATCCTCCACGCCGCGCGTGCCGATCACGACGCGATCGGCGCCGTCGTCGAGCAGGCGCTCCACGGACTCGCGATCGCGCACGCCGCCCCCGACCTGCGCGGGGACGCCGGCACGCGTGACGATGTCGCGCACGAGTTCACGGTTCGAACCCTTGCCGGTTGCGGCGTCGAGATCCACGACGTGTAGCCTCGTGAACCCGGCGGCCACCCACTTGTACGCCACTTCGAGCGGATCGTCGAGGCGCACGGCTTCCTTGGCGTAGTCCCCACCGACGAGCTGCACGCAGGCGCCGTCGCGAAGGTCGATTGCTGGGATCGCGAGCATCAGCGGATTCCGGTTGGAGAGTTGATCGCTGCGGCTGCTTCGAGGAAGGCCTCGATGAATCGGACCCCGGGCGTGCTGCTCTTCTCGGGGTGGAACTGCACGCCCACGCAGGCGCCATGGCGCACGGCGGCCGGAAAGCGATCGCCCTCGTGCGTGGACCACGCGACGACGGCGGCGGCATCCCGAGGACGGCAGGCGAAGCTGTTGGCATAGTACGCGATGTCGAGTCCGCTCGCCTCGATCACCGGATCGCGCACGGCTTCAAGTGCGTTCCACCCGATCTGCGGGAGACGCGTGGCGTGGAGCCGCGTGACGCGTCCGGGAATCACCCCCAACCCGTCTCCGGTGCCTTCGTCGCTGCCATCGAACAGCAGCTGCATGCCGAGGCAGATGCCCAGCGTCGGCAGTCCCGCCAGGATCGCGTCGCGCATGATCTCGCGTCCCGACGTGAGACGCTCAGCGGCCGGCGCGAAGGCGCCGACCCCCGGCAACACGAGAACGTCCGTGCGCACCGCCGCCGCGGGATCGGTCTCCACGCGCACCGCGCGCGTGGGCGCGACGAGCGCCTTCACGAGCGAGTGCAGGTTTCCTGCCCCGTAGTCGAACACCGTCACCAGGGTCATGGCCAGATCTCCGCCGCAGCGTCGGCCACGCGCTGCAACTCGGGCCACGGCGCCATGCCGATGCGCAGTGCCTCGCCGATGCCGGTCAGCCCGCTGAACGCGCGAACGCCAATGCCGCGCTGGCGGAAGCGCTCGGCGACGTCCGCCGCGCGCTCCGCCACTTCGAGGAACACGAAGTTGCCCTCCGACTTCCAGACGCGCACGCCCGCGCGTCCCGAGAGCGCCGCGCCCAAGCGTGTCCGCGCCTCGACCGTCTCCCGCACCACGCGCGCGACCCAATCCGCGTCGGAGCGCAGGGCGGCAAGCCCCGCACGCTCGGCGAGGGCGTTCACCTTGTAGGGTCCACGCGCCTTCGTCACCGCCGCCACGAGCCGGGCACCACCCACGCCGTAGCCGAGGCGCAGGCCGGCCATGCCCCATCCCTTGGAAAAGGTGCGCGTGACGAGCACGTTCTCGCGCCGCGCCGCCTCCGTCCGCAGGTCGTGCGCATCGGTGAAATCGCAATAAGCCTCATCCAGCAGCACCATGCCCGGCGCCTGGTCGAACAGCCGCAACAACTCGGCGCGCGGGGTCACGGTGCCCGTCGGGTTGTTCGGGGAGCACACATAAATGAAGGGGGCGCCCGTGGCCAGCAATCCGTCCACGTCCATCGCGCCGTCCGGCCGGAGGGGCACGCCCACCGGCTCGAGGCGGTTCAGGCGAGCGAAGACCGGTACCATCGAGAACGACGGATCGCCGTGGGCGACACGCGCGCCGGCGGCCCCGACGGCCCGCAGGCAGGCGTCAATCACGTCGTCACTTCCGCAGCCGGCGACAATGTTCTCCGGCGCGACCGCGAGCTGTCGCGCCAATTCCGTGGTGAGTGCCCCGGCGCTGACGTTCGGATAGTCGCGACCGACGTCTTCGCCAACGCTGCGGAGCGCCTCGAGCGCCGCCGGTGGCATGCCCCAGAGATTCACGTTGTCGCGCAGGTCAAGCGTGATGCCTTCGAGCGCGCTCGGCGCATACGTCGGGATACGCGCGAGGTCGTTTCGCAGTGGCGACCCGCCCATCACGCACCTCCCCATTGGCGCGCCGCCGCGGCGTGCGCCGGCAGTCCTTCAGCCGTGGCGAACGTGTCCACGTCGCTCGACAGCCGCCGCGCAGCATCGCGATCGATGCGTTGCCAAGTGGTCCACCGCACGAAGTCCAGCGTGGAGAGTCCCGACCAGATGCGCGAGAGGCCGCCGGTGGGGAGCACGTGATTCGCGCCGCTCATGTAGTCGCCGAAGGCCACGCTCGAGCTCTCTCCCACGAAGATGGTCCCGGCACTGCGGAGCTGCGCGAGCACCAGGTCCTGCGACTCCTGGTGTACCGCGAGCAGAAGATGTTCGGCCGCCCAGCGATTCGCGAAGGCGATCGCCTCGGCGAGCGAGTCCACGGTGACGATGCCGCCGCGGGCCGCGAAGGCGGCGCGAATCACGTCACGCCGCGGCTCCGCGTCGAGGCGGACGGCCAGTTCCCGAACCACCGCGGCCGCCAGCGCGGGAGCGTCGGTCACGAGCACCACCGCCGCCACGGGATCGTGCTCGGCCTGCGCGAGCATCTCACGCGCGATGACCGGCGCAGAGGCCGAGGCGTCGGCGAGCACAAGCAGTTCGCTCGGCCCTGCTGGCGAGTCAATGCCCACCACGCCCGACACCTGCAACTTGGCTTCTGCCACATAAGCGTTTCCTGGACCCACGATGCGGTCGACCGCGGGAATGGAGGCGGTGCCGTAGGCCATTGCCGCCACCGCGCCGGCGCCGCCCACGGCAAACACCCGGTCCACGCCGGCGATGGCCGCGGCCGCGAGGAGCACGGGACTTGGCAGCCCGGTGGCGTCGGGCGGCGTGCAGACGATGACCTCACCCACCCCGGCCACGCGCGCCGGGATGGCACCCATCAACAACGAGCTCGGATACGTCGCGCGCCCTCCCGGCGCGTACACGCCCACGCGCGCGAGCGGATCGGGGCGCCTGCCAATCACGGCGCCATCGGCCGTGGCCACTTCGTGCGATACTGGCCGGAAGGCGTCGTGCACCGTACGGATGTTCGCGGCCGCGCGCTCCAAGGCGCGCCGCAGGGCCGGATCCAGCGTCGCGAGCGCGGCATCCCACGCTTCATGCCGGACTTCCAGCGCGGTGAGTGTGGCGCCATCGAACTCGCGTGCGAAGGCGAGCAGTGCGGCGTCCCCCTCCGCTCGCACACGCGAGATGACGCGCGCCGTGCGAGCACGGACGTCGGCGTCGCCGCTGGTGGCGCGGTCGAAGAGCGCGCGCTGCGAGGCGGCATCGAGCGCGCCGAGTGCGCCATGGGCGGCAAAGGCGAGCGGACTCATGCGAGTAGCCGCTCGATGCGCGTCACCAGGATGCCCTCGGCCCCGAGCGCTTTCAGTGCATTGATCGTGCGATAGATGCCGCTGGCCGGGCACACCGCGTGCACGGCGACTTTCTCCCCGCCGTTCATCACATCGATCACCGTCGGGCCCGAGATGCCAGGAAGGATCCGCTTCACGTCGTCGAGGCGCGCCCTCGGCACGTTGGCCATCAGGTAGCGCTGGCCGCGGGCGGCGAGCACCGAGCTGAGCGCATCCACGAGCTCGCGGAGCGTGCGATCGCGATCGCCGGTGGGTGCGCGCCCACTCTCCGGGCCGGCGACGATCAGCCGCGCAGTCGACTCGAGTACGGTGGCGATCTCCCGCAATCCGTTCACGCGGAGCGTTGATCCCGTGGAGGTGAGATCCACGATGATGTCCGCGATGCCGAGATGCGGCGTGATCTCGACGGCTCCGGAGACGGGCACCAGCTCCACGCGCTTTCCCTGCGCCGCGAAGAAGCGCTCGGCGAGCTTCGGAAACACGGACGCGATGCGGGCACCGTCGGGAATGTCCGCGACGCTGCGGGCGCCGGAGTCCTCGCGGGCCGCGACGACCAGGCGGCAACGGCCGAAGCCGAGATCCAGCCGCGACTCCAGCGACCGGCCCGACTCCGAGACCAAGTCCCAGCCGGTGATGCCGGCATCGGCCGCGCCGTCGGCCACGAACTCGGGGATGTCCTGGGCGCGGACGAAGATGGCCTCGAACTCCCCGCCGAGTGAGGCAACAAGGGCACGCTCGGACGAGGAGCGGACCTCGAGACCGGCGTCAGCCAGCAGCGATCGGGCGTCGTCGTGTAGACGGCCCTTGTTGGGAATTGCTAGTCGGAGCATGTGCTTGTGTGGCAACAGGATGGAGTACATCAAACGAAAAAACCCGTCCGGAGGGTCCGGGCGGGTCGAAGAGTCAGACAGGAGCTGCGAAGGGAGTTCTTATCGGCTCCCGGCCGCGCGCGTCCGCCACCCTCGACCCGTGAGGTCGTGGTGATGGACATGGTGGCGGCGGCTGCTGAACATGGAGAGAAGGCTAGTCTGGACCGGGCGGTGCGTCAACGCATGTCCAGCAATTTGGACGGGGACCCACCAAGGCGATGGTAGGGTTACAGTTGGCACGGAGGCGGGGGTTGTGATATTTTTCACAACCTGCGGATCACTCCGCAGTCGCTGGTCCATCACATTCCTTCTTGTACGGTCTGGAGGCTTTTCGCAATGCAGTTTAAGGGTCTGGCGCTCGTCGCGAGCGCGCTCATGTTCGCCGCCTGCGGCGGCGGTTCCGATGTTGCGCCTGCGGGTGACGCCACCCCGGCGCCCGCCGCTGACGCGGCTGCCGCTCCGGCGACGCCGGCGGTCGCTGGCGTGCCGGCCACCGGCACGGTTCACGAAGTGAAGATGCTCGGTGACGACAAGGGCTATCGCTTCGAGCCGGCCAATCTCACCATCAAGCAGGGCGACGCCGTGAAGTTCGTGGCGCTCTCCGGTTTCCCGCACAACGTGGCGTTCGACGCCGGCACGCTCAGCGCCGACGTGAAGGCCGCCATCAACGACGCACTCGGCGCGGCGCGCATGGGCGACTTGCAGTCGAACATGTACATGAATCCGAACGAAGGCTTCACGATGTCCTTCTCGAACATCCCGCCGGGCACGTACAGCATCAACTGCACGCCGCACCTCGCGATGAACATGCGGGGCGTCATCACGGTCCAGTAGTTCCACCGTGGTCGTACGCCGCGAGGCGCACGGCTGAGGGATCGGGCGGCGGCGAGGAGATCTCGCCGCCGCCCGTTTGCATCTGTCCCCCCGCTACGCTACTACTCCCTCTATGACCGCGCCCGCCGTTCGCCAGCGTCCCCCGCACCGCCCCCTTGAGGGCACGGCGTGGTTCGCGGCGCGGCTCTCCCTCGCCCTCCACCGGACTCGGCGTTTCACGCGTTGGTGGCTGGGGCTCGGCGGGACACTGACGGTCATTGCGCTGCTCCTGCCGGTGGCGGCCGGTGACCCTGAGGCGGCCGCCCGCTTCGCCCGCGAGCAGGCCGTTGCCGACAGCGTCGTAACGGCGGCCGAGCTTCAACGCGTGCGTGACGCCCAAGCCGACGCCGAGTCCACGCTGGTGGCCGCACGCCGGCCCTCGGGTGGCGCGGCCCCGTCTCGCTCGTCCCACGATCCCCGCCTCACCACGCTCGATGCCTCGATCGCGATGGCCCGTGCCGCTCGCACGGCGCCGTCGTTCCTCACGCTCTCCGACGACCCGGCCATCCGGTTTGGTCCTCGGATGCGTGCGCTGGCCGATTCACTCCGCTCGACCAACGACTCCGCGGAGATCCTCCGCCTCGGCAACACCATCATCGCCATCGCCGAGTATCGTCGGGACGCCATCGCGGAACAAGGCGCCGAGAACGCGACGTTCACCGACACAGACGAAGAGACGGATACGCTCGCTGTGGCGGTGCGTGCTGCTGCGCTGCGGGACTCGCTCGCACGCGCCACCGCCGCCCACGACGCCGCGCGCGCGGCGGTGGCCAGCATCGCGAGCGCGGCCGATGCGGGACGGTCGCCGGTTCCTCCGCTCTCGCCAGGGCTGGCCCTGCTCGTCGTGCTGCTCGTCGGCCTCACGCTGCGAGTCGGGCTCGCCTTGAGTGGCGAGCTGCGTGAACCGCGCCTCGCCCACGCACTCGAAGCCGAACGCGCCGTCGGCGCACCGGCCCTGGCGGTGGTGCGCGACGCCTTGCCCGAAGGACCGCTGCGCTTCCGGCCCAGCGGCGTGGACCCCTTCCGCGTGCTGTACCTAGGCCTGACGGCAACGGGAACGCGTACGCGTGCGCTGGTCGTCACCGGCGAGGATGCAGTCATTGTCGCGGCGGTCGGCGCGCGGTTGGCGATTGCGGCGGGGGCCGACCACCGGACGACACTTGTCACCGAGCTCGATCCTGAGCAGATCCTCCTCGCTCGCGTCTTCCGTGACCATGCCGAACCTGGCCTGACCGACGCCATGGCCGGCGCGTTCAAGTGGCGCGAAGTGGCACGCAGTGTTGGCTCGAGCGATGGATTGTCCATCACGATGGTCCCGGCCGGCACTGCGCGCGATCCGCTCGATGAGGCGCAGCAGCGTGCGGGCATCGAGGCCTTCCAGGCGTTCCGCGAAGGATTCGAGTTCACGATTCTCACCGTCGCGCTGCGCGATCTCGACCAGGCACGCGCCCTGCTCCCGGGTGCTCCCACGGTCCTCTGCGGAACGGTGGGCGTGACCGCCGTCGAGGACTTCGTCGCTGCGGGCGCCCGGGTGCAACCGGCACACAGTCTCGTGCTCTGGGACGCGCCTCGTCCGACGCTTCCCTCTCGGGCTGAGCTCGCTGCGTATCTGTCAAAGCGCAAAGGTCGCACACCGGGTGGCTCATTCAAGGCAGTTCAGGAAGCCACTAAAAAGCCAGTATAAGGTCATCATAGGCACACGTCGTGGGCCTAATGCACGGCGAGACCCTGCGAGCGCTCGAGGAGGACCAGATGCGCCTCCTTACTCTCCTCGCGGTCGTCAACGTTGGCGCGGGATTCTCGCTGATCGCCCAGCAGCGCGCCGGCGGAACGTCACAGCCGCGCGTCCTCCACTTCGCCATTCCGTCAGTCGCCTGAGGGCACCTGGACCTCGCAATCGTGCCCTGGACTGCCTGCGGCCTCGCCACGCGCGACCCCGCCGCCGCGATCATCGTGCACGGTGTCGCGTTTGCGGTCCTTGATGCCCAACTGAACGCCGCGTTCGTGCGTTAACCGAAGGCGTCCGCTAAGTTCCCGCATCCGAGATGACTGGCTACTCCGACCGCATCAACCACGCCTTCGCCTTCGCCGCGAAGCATCACGACCGCCAGGTGCGGAAGGGCACTCGCCTGCCCTACCTCACGCACCCGGCGAATGTCGCGCTGATCCTCACGCGCTACGGCCGCGACGAGGACACGGTGATCGCCGGGATCCTGCACGACGTCATCGAGGACTGCGTGCGCGAAGGGTGGACGCGCGAGATGCTCGAGGACCGCATTGCGTCGAAGTTCGGGCAGCCCGTACTCGACGCCGTCCTGGCCGTGACGAAGCGCAAGCTCGATGACGACGGCGTGGAGCTCTCGCGCGATGAGGTGAAGACGGACTACCTCGAGCGTCTGGCGACGGCGAGCGAATCCGCGCGCTGGGTCTGCGCCGCCGACAAGGTGCACAACGCCGGGAGCATCCTCGCCGACCTGCGCCGCACGATCGACCCCGAATCGGTGTGGGGACGCTTCAACGGCGGCCGCGACGCGACCATGCAGTGGTATCGCGGCGTGCGCGACCGACTCATCGCGGTGGGATTCTCCGCGCCCATCGTGAACGAACTCAGCGATCTCGTCGCGGCGCTCGAAGCGGCGTGAGCGCTCGGGGTCGCTAGTGCCGTCGTGGTGAGCGCGGCTCAGCCGACCGACGTTGCGGCCGGATACGTCTTCGCCACGTACTCGTTCAGGATGTCGAGGAACTCCGGCACGATGCGATCGCCCTTGAGGGTGACCCGCAGCCGGCCGTCCACGTAGACCGGTGCCTTCGGTTCCTCGAACGTCCCCGGGAGCGAGATGCCGATGTTGGCATGCTTCGACTCCCCTGGCCCGTTCACCACGCAGCCCATCACCGCGACCTTCATCTCTTCCACGCCGGGATGCGACTCGCGCCACACGGGCATCTGTTCGCGCAGGTAGTTCTGGATGTCCTCGGCCATCTTCTGGAAGAAGGTCGAGGTCGTGCGTCCGCAACCCGGGCACGCCGTCACCTGCGGCGTGAAGGACCTCAATTCCAGCGACTGCAGCACCTGCTGCGCCACGAGCACCTCTTCGGTGCGGTCGCCCCCAGGGCGTGGCGTGAGGGAGACGCGGATCGTGTCGCCGATGCCCTCGGAGAGGATCAGCGATAGCGCGGCCGTCGTCGCCACGACGCCCTTCGTGCCGAGTCCGGCCTCGGTGAGCCCGAGGTGCAAGGGATAGTCGCAGCGGACGGCGAGGCGGCGATACACGGTGAGGAGATCCTGCACCTGCGAGATCTTGGCCGAGATCAGGATCTGGTCATGCCGCAACCCGGCCTCCTCGGCGAGCGCCGCCGAGCGCAGCGCCGACTCGAGCATCGCCTCGAAGTAGACCTCCTTCGCGTCCAGCGGCTCATCGCGCAGCGCATTCGCGTCCATCATCTGCGTGAGCAGGTCCTGGTCGAGCGAGCCCCAGTTCACGCCGATGCGCACGGGCTTGTCGTGGTCCACGGCGACCTGCACGATGGTGCGGAAGTTGTCGTCGCGGTGCTTGGTGCCGACGTTGCCCGGATTGATGCGGTACTTCGCCAGCAATGCCGCCGTCTCCGGAAACTTCCGCAACAGCAGATGTCCGTTGTAGTGAAAGTCGCCGACGATCGGCACGGTGAGCCCCATGTCGCCAAGTCGCTGGAAGAGCTCGGGGACCGCGGCGGCCGCTTCGTCGTTGTTGACGGTGATGCGGACGATCTGCGAGCCGGCCTTCGCCAGCGCCGCCACCTGCGCAGCGGTCGAGGCGGGGTCGGCCGTGTCGGTGTTGGTCATGGACTGGACGACGATCGGGTGATCGGATCCAACCAGGACACCGCCGACGTTTGCGGTGACGGTCTTGCGGCGCGGCTTGAACGGGGACACGGATGCGGCGGGGACGGAAGAAAGGGGCGGGGGAGGAAAAGGGAGTTCCCCGCGCCATATACAATGGTAGCAACGCGCCCGGTGGGCCCCAACGGTTCCCCGGGGCCCGTGCCCGACCCGGAGGGTGCCGTCCTGATGCCCTGCGCCGGCCCGGCAGGACCCCCGTGACGGGGATGGCTGGCCACCCTCGGAAAGGCCCTGCTATTGCGGGGTTCCCCCCGACCCCCTACCTTTTGAGCGTCCCCCGGACTGACCGGTGCGGATGATCCAACGCGAGGGGTCCTTTCAGTCTCGCGAGTCCGATTGTGCAGGTGCGGCGCGTTCCGCTCCCGGCATCAATCAACATCATCAGGAGTAGGGAATGCGTACGACCGGCAAGGTGAAGTGGTTCAACGATGCGAAGGGCTTCGGGTTCATCACCCCCGACAACGGCACCAAGGATTGCTTCGTGCACTACAGCGCGATCCAGGGTTCCGGCTTCAAGTCGCTCGCAGAGGGCGACGCCGTGGAGTTCGACATTGTGCAGGGGGCCAAGGGTCCGGCTGCCGAGAACGTCTCCAAGGTTTCGTAACCACGAGCCGGCACAATCAGGCGGGGCCCGGAGCTAACGCTCCGGGCCCCGTTTGTCGTTCGGGGCACTCTCGGCGCCGGGTACACCCTAGGCGTCGCTGACTGCCGGCCGAGCCCGCGAAGGTCGTCCGCGCGCCGGACGAACAACCGATTCGACCGCTGACTCGATGCGCCACT
>JANJUF010000131.1 GCA_024710705.1 Gemmatimonadaceae bacterium
GGACGCGGCGCGGCCGGCGCGGCCGGCGCCGCCGCGGGGCCGGCAGGAGTGGTGGCGGCTTCGGCGGCTGCCCGCTGACGCTCGGCCTCCTCGGCGCGGGCGCGAATCAGGGCCTGCTCTTCCGCGAGCTTGGCGGCCTTGGCAGCCTCCTCGGCTTCGCGAACCGCACGCGCGGCGCGCTCCGCCTCCGCGGCAACCGCGGCCGCTTCAGCAGCCGCGGCAGCTTCGGCGGCCTTCGCCTCGGCCACCGCCACGTCGGCGGCACGCCGACGACGGGTCGTCTTCGCACCGCTCTCTTCGGCCGGCGCCGGCTCGGGCTCGGGTACCGCCTTCGCTGCCGTCTTGGAGGCGGTCTTTGACGCCGTCTTCGACGCGGCCTTCTTCTTGGTCGCCGGCGTGCTGGCGCCAGCGGAAGACGCCGCCTTCTTGGCCGCGGCCTTCTTCTTGGCCGGGGCCGCGTCGGCGGCGCTCTTCTCCGCCCGGGAGCGCTTATCGCGCTCGAAGCGCACGCGCGCCCGCGCCACCTGCTCGTCGGTGAGTGGTGATGCCGGATTGCGCACCGTGATCTCCAGTGCGCGCAGCATCGCCATCGTCTCGTCAGGAGAGATGCCGAATTCCGTCGCCAGTTCCGTAACCCGAAGCTTTGACAACCCTGCCTCCATTAGCTCTGCTGATCCGCGCCCGTCGGTGTGACGATCGCCAGGATCCCTGCCGCCAACTTGTCATCCACCACCGCGATCACGGCGGTGCTCTCCTTCCCTGCCACCTGCCCTAGCAGGGCCGCCGAGGCAATCTCCAACGTCGGCACCCCGCGCCCCACCAACAACCCATCCACCTTCTGGCGGCTGTTCGGCGAGGCGTCAGCCGCCACCACCGCCACCCGTACCGCACCCTTCTTCACGGCCTCCCGCACCCGATCCACGCCCACCAGGGCGAGTCGCCCCCGCACCCCGAGGCCGAGGAGCCCGAGCACGCGCTTCGCTTGGGCCTCGTCCAGGGTCACCACCCAGCCCTACTCCGCCGCCGAGGTCTTCTCGGCGTCGCCGCCTTCCTCGGTGAGCTCGTCCAGGATCGCCATGATGCGCTCGGCCTCCTCAGGCGCGATGCCCGGCAACTTGAGCAGGTCATCCTTCTCCAGGTCGATGATGTCGTTCAGCGTGCGGTATCCGCCAGACTCGAGGACGGCCACCGTCGCCGTCGCGAGTCCCTCGATGTCGCTGAGCGGCACGTCGGCCGCGGTGTCGTCCTCCGGCAACGGCGCGAAGAGCGGAATGTCGCCGCCCCGCTCCAGCCACTCGCGGCTCGAGTAAAGATCGATCTTCCAGCCGGTGAGTTCCGAGGCCAGACGCACGTTCTGGCCGTTGCGGCCGATGGCCAGCGAGAGCTGGTCCTCGTCCACGACGGCTTGGATAGTCTTGGCCGTCGGATCGCTGAACACGCGCGCGACCTTGGCCGGCGCCAGCGCCAGCTTGGCGAAGCGCTCCGGATCATTGGACCACGGCACGATGTCAATGCGTTCGCCGCCGAGTTCCTGCACGACCGCCTGCACGCGCGAACCCTTGAGGCCCACGCAGGCGCCCACCGGATCAATCGCATCGTCCTTGGAGACGACGGCGATCTTGGTGCGGCTGCCCACTTCACGCGAGGCGGCCCGGATCTCGACGATGCCGGCCTGGATCTCCGGCACCTCGAGACGGAACAGCGCCTGCACGAACAGCGCATCGGCGCGCGAGAGGATGAGACGCGGACCCTTCGGCGTCTCCTCGATTCGCTTGAGCACTGCACGCACCGGCTCGCCCTGCGAGTACGTCTCGCGGTGGTTCTGCTCACGGTACGGGATGATCGCTTCGGCTTCGCGGAACTTGTTGAGCATCACGACGATCTTGCCGCGCTCGATCTGCTGGATCTCGCCGGAGAGGAGGTCGCCCACGCGCCCCGCGAACTCGTCGCGGATCTTGGTGCGCTCGCCTTCACGGACGCGCTGCACGATGCGCTGCTTGGCGGCCTGCACGGCCGAGCGGCCGAACTCGGCGAACTCCACCGGGATCTCCATGAGGTCGCCGACCTGGTAGTCGGGATCCTCATAGCGCGCTTCCTCGAGCGAGATCTCGGTGATCTCGTCGGTCACGTCCTCCGTCACCTTCTTGAGGATGACGATGCGGATCTCGCCCTTGGCGTCATTGATGTCCACCTCGGCCTGCACGGTGGGCCCGTGCTTCTTGGCCAAGGCGGCCAGAATGCCGTCCTTGAGTAGATCGTGTAGCTCCTGACGCTGGATCTGCTTGCTGTCCGCCAGCTCGCGCAGCGCCGTCAGAATCTCGGCCGAACCCGCCATCCCCAACTCCGTCGTGAAATAAGGATCTATGGCTTCCAGTGAAACGCGAGTCGGGCGTCGGTGACGTCCGCGAACGCGATCACATGCTCTGTGCCCTTCTGGTCGCGCAGGCGCAGGGTGGTGGATTCACCGTCCCCATCGACCGCCACGATTTCCACTTCCTGCCGCCCGTGCAGCTTGAGCGCGTTCACACTCGCCCGGCGCCCCACGAACCGTCGCCACTCGGCCGCGGTCCGCAACGGACGGTCCATCCCGGGGGACGACACCTCGAGCACATAGCGCGACGTGATCACCGTCGGATCGGCATCCAGCCGAGCCTCGATCGCCCGCGACGCGCGCTCGCAGTCCCCCACCGTCACCTTCTCAAGGTCCAGCCGATCCACCCGCACATCCACCACCGGGCGTCCCTTCGAGCCTCCCATCTTGAGCTCGACCAATTCGAGCCCAAGTGGCGTAAGTTCTTCCGCGACAATGCGTTCCAGCACCGGTTTCATCGTCCCGAAATCCTCGTAGAGAACAAAAAAAGTGCGGGGAGACCTTCCCCCACACTCCGCGACTGCCCGGAATGTCTCCGACCCTACGAGCTTAGCCGTTTGCTCACTCGGCGTCAAGCCGAGGAGTGGTCTCCGGCGGCGCCTATCGTCGGCCCGCGACACCGCCCTGACGCCTCGTTACCTCGAGTCGGTAGCGAATGATTGATGGGACACCGAGTGAGTCCGACTCCGCGACCCAAAGTACGTCGGCGTCAGCGGCGAGAAGTCGGGATCCGGTCGGCAGATTCAACTCAGACACGGCGGGCGTCGCAGCCTCCATCCTCCAGACGGGCACCCGGTTGTCAGTCGGCCGCAGCAGTAACCAAGTCGTCGAGTCGTTCCCGATCAGGACATCCTCGACGGGCGGGAACACCGGGGGCGCAACCGCACGTCGCCGCCATGCGTCAGCGGCCGCACGACTTTGCTCCGGTGAGATGCTGCCCAGCGGCCGGAGCAAGCCTTGGTACGCCGCCGCGATCTCTCGATTGACGGCCGCGCGATCAATCGCTACTCCGACGAACGGGACACGACGCGCGAAGAGCGTGTCGCCCGCCGCTCCGATCATCGTCACGACAAGATGACCGCCGCGCGGCGATTCGACGGAGGTTGCAACATGCGCTACGAGCCCGCCGTCAGCCGAGACGCGCTCGCGCGGGAGCGGAGCGTAAGGGAAGATGCGGCCACGAACGTTCCCGTCAGCGAAGCGGTGGAAGTAGCTGAATCGCTCGTCACGCTCCACGGGCGTGAATGCCGCGACCACATTTCGTTCGCGGTGCCGACCATCGAGCACGACGAGCGCTTCCTCCTCCGGCGAGGCCGGCGAGTGGCTCAACACGAGTGTTGCTCCGTCCGGCAGGAGGGCTCGAGGGGACACGAGTTGGAAGTCAGGTGGCGTCGCGGGCGCATCACCCGTCGGCCGAACGGCGTGAGGCCCGTCGCGAGTGCCCGCAAGCCGCCACTCACCCTGCTGCTGGGCGAAGAGTGTGAATCGGCGCAGCCGCCCATCAAGTACCCAAAGGGTGTCGTTGAGCATTCCAAGCCGTGTGATCGCCTGAAATTCCCCTGGTCCGCGCCCGGAGCGCCCTAGGTG
>JANJUF010000137.1 GCA_024710705.1 Gemmatimonadaceae bacterium
CATCAACGTCACCTTCACCTTGTTGCCGTCTTCGATGAACCCACGAGCCTTGTTGGTCTTCGTGTCGAAGTCGTGCTTCTCGATGCCGGGACGGTACTTCACTTCCTTCAGCTGGATCACGTGCTGCTTCTTCTTCGCCTGCCGCGCCATCTTGGCCTGCTCGAACTTGTACTTCCCGAAGTCCATGATGCGGACCACCGGGGGACGGGCGAGGGGCGCTACCTCGACGAGGTCGAGGCCGGCTTCCACGGCCATGTTCAACGCGACATCCACCTCAAGCACCCCCAACTGCCCACCATCGGCACCGATCACGCGGACCGGCGAGATACGGATCTGCCGGTTGATGCGGGGGCCTCGCTTCGTGGTATCCTGAATACGACGACTCCTGACTGAAGAGAAAAACAGAACGCGGACCCCGCATTCGGAGTCCGCGTCACGCACAACGCCGCACGACCGTCGTCGCGCGGAGTGGCTTGTGTGGACTCCTGCAGCACAGCTTCGCCGAAGCGAAGAGGCCAGAGGGTGAGATGGGCGCCCGCCCAGCTACTTGGCTGAATTGAAGCTAAAGCTAGGCTCGGTTGGGACTTAGGTCAAGGGGAGAGACGGGACGGAAGACGGAAGACGGAAGGGACCTGCCACGACAACGGCGATGCGGGGGTCCCGAAACCCGCATCGCCGTTGACCTTGCCGTTTCCTTCCGCCTTCCGTCTTCCGTCTCAAGTCCCCAACTCGAACCCCTTTGGCCCCTCAGAGATCCGCCCCCACGCGTTCGTCGCGTCGTGCTCGAAGATCACCAGCCAGTTCCCCGCCACCACGTCCCTCCAGAGCGCCCGCTTCGACTCCAGCGTCACCAGCGGCTCCACGTCGTAGCCCATGATCCAGGGCAAGGGGATGTGGGCGGCCGTCGGACAGACGTCGCCGAGGAAGACGGCCGTCTCCCCGGCGCTTTCAATCACGATGCTCTGATGATGCGGCGTGTGCCCCGGGGTGTGGCGCATCCGGATGCCGCTGAGCAGCTCGCCAAGACCGTCCACCAGTTCCAGTTGCCCCGTCGCCTTGAGGACATCCCAGTTGCGCGGGAAATAACTGGCCGCAGTGCGCTCGTTGGTATGCGTGGCGTAGTGCATCTCCCCGGCATGCACGAGGTATCGCGCGTTCGGGAACGCCGGCACCACCGCCCCGCCCTCGTCCACCACCGTGTTCCCGCCAGCGTGGTCGAAGTGCAGGTGGGTGTTGATCACCACGTCCACATCTTCGGCGCGGAAACCCGCCACCGCGAGCGCGGCCTCCAGCATCGTGCGGTGCCCGGGGACCGCGGCCTCTATTCCATAGATACTGAGGAACTTCTCGTCTTCCTTGTTGCCGATGCCGGTGTCGAGGAGCACCAGGCCATCGGGATGCTCCACCAGCAGGCAGCGCATGCCCATGGGGATGCGGTTCTTGGCATCGGCGGGGATGCGCTTTTCCCACAGTGTTTTCGGGACGACGCCGAACATCGCGCCGCCGTCGAGCTGTTGCCCACCGGCCTGGAGGGCGTGGATGCGGAGGGCGCCGAGGTGGCGCGATTGATGCAACGGTAGCGGGGCGCTCATGCAGCGAATGATGCATCGACGGGGGCCCAGCGGGCCAGCGATGCACCGGAACAGGGCGTCGTGCCGCACGGCGGATTGACTTCGCGGCGATTCCCGCAATCCACGATGGGGTAACACAGCGTATGGTCGGTCCCCCTCCGCACGTCCTGCTCGTGGACCTCGACGCCTCCCGCCGCCTCGAGACCACTGATGCGCTGCAACGCGCCGGACTGCAGGTGTTCGCCGTCGCAACGGCAGAAGCCGCACTGGAGGAGATCGCCGCGCAGCGCTGCGAGATCCTCGTCGTCGGGTTCGAGGGGTCGACGACCGTCGGATTGCCGTTCCTCAATGCCGTACGCGAACTCGCCCCCACGCTGCCGATGATCCTCCTCACGCCAGCGCCGGAGTTGCAGACGGCAATCGGCGCACTCAACCTCGGCGTGTACCGGTACCTCGCCCTGCCCATCGCGCCCCGGGACCTGGTCTCGCACATTCGCCGGGCCATCACCGAACGGAAGATGTCCCTCGAGCGCGATTCCGCCGCCTCCCGCCGCGAGCGTCGCGCGACGGAGTTGCACCGGCTCCAGGCGGCGCTCGCGCAGCTTTGGATCGCGTACCAGCCGATTGTGGAGTCGCGCACCGGGGCGACCATGGGATTCGAGGCCCTGCTCCGCTGCGACCACCCGGAGTTGGCGATGCCGCTCCCCGTGATCGCCGCCGCCCGACGGGTGGACGCCACGCGGGAGATGGGCCGCCGGATCCGTCAGAGGGTCACGGCGGACGCCGAGCGCCTGCCACCGCAGGCGTCAATCTTCGTCAACCTCCTCGCCGAGGATCTCGGAGATGACGAACTGCTCGATGCCCGCGCGCCACTCTCGCGCATCGCGAACCGCGTCGTCCTCGAACTCACGGAGCAGGCGTCGCTCGATGTGATACCCGATGTGGACGAACGCATTCGGGCGCTGCGCGACCTCGGATTTCGCATCGCCCTCGACGATCTCGGGGCCGGGTACTCCGGCCTCTCGATCCTGGCGCGCGTACATCCGGAGATCGTGAAGCTTGATCGCTCCCTGATCCACGAACTGCATCGTAGCGAACGGCGGCAGGCCGTCGTCGGGTCGATGGTGTCGCTCTGTGCTTCGCTCCACATCGGCGTCATCGGCGAAGGGGTGGAATCGACCGACGAAGCGGCGACGCTTTCGCGCCTGGGCGTGCCGCATCTCCAAGGGAATCTCATCGCGCGGCCTGATCGGCTTGGCTCATTGCTCCGGCGCACCTCCGGCGCGCCCCGTGAACTTGAATGAAGCAAAGGGCAGCGCGCACGTGCACCAGAATGATGCGATGCCGGACCGATGCGGGGCGATCGCAACGGCATCCTCCGCCTGGTTCGCGCGATGCCTGCGCCCTGCAAGCGGCAGTGGCACAAGGCGTTGCCTGCGCCACCCGTCACCGGCAGGGTGACGCCGCCCGCGTCGAGGCTGCGTGGCCGCAGGCTTGCGCCTCTCGGCAGCATGGCTACTCACACTCCCCACGTGCTTGTCACCGGCGCCGCAGGATTCATCGGTAGCCACCTCACCGAGCGACTGCTCGCGGACGGCTTCGCGGTCACGGGCCTCGACAACTTCGATCCGTTCTACGCGGCCAGCGAGAAGTGGGCGAACCTCGCCGTGGTACGCCGCCATCCCCGGTTCGTGTTGCACGAGGTGGATTGCAGCGATGCCGATGCGCTCGAGGCGCGGGTCGCCCGGGTCCCCATCGACGCCATCGTCCATCTGGCGGCGCGCGCCGGCGTCCGGCCGTCGCTCGAGGATCCCACGGGCTACATCCGCGCGAACGTCCTCGGAACCCAGGCGGTGCTCGACCTGGCGCGCAAACGTGACATCACGCGGATCGTGTTCGGCTCGTCCTCGTCGGTGTACGGGGACTCCTCCGATGTACCCTTCCGAGAAGCGATGGATGTCGGCGCGCCCATCTCGCCGTACGCGGCGACGAAGCGTGCCGGGGAATTGCTGTGCGCCACGCACGCCCACCTCTATGGGGCATCCATCGCCGCGCTGCGGTTCTTCACGGTGTACGGCCCGCGGCAGCGCCCGGATCTCGCCATCCGGCGCTTCGCGACCCGGATGCTGGACGGCTCAGAGATCGAACTGTTCGGCGACGGCACCACGTCGCGCGACTACACCTGGATCGACGACATCATCGACGGCATCGTGGCAGCGTTGGCGTGGACGCAGCGCACTCCGGGTGCATGCGAGACATTCAACTTGGGCGGTCGACGGACCACGACGCTGGCGCGCCTCGTGACGCTCCTCGAGTCCGCCCTTGGCGTGCGGGCCCGAATTGTCGGTCGGCCTCGCCAGCCCGGAGACGTGTCGCGTACCTGGGCCGATACGACGAAGGCCGAACAGCATTTCGGCTATGCGCCGCGCGTCCGCATCGAAGAGGGCATCCCGCGCTTTGCCGCGTGGATGCGTCAGCGGGTGCAACACCGCGCGACCGCCGAGTTCCAGGCCGCCGGGTTGGCGCTCGGCACGCGCTGACCCGACGGGCCGGACCGGCGCCGGCGTGTCAGTTCCGGTCGCCCGAGTCGCGGCGTCGCCGGCCACTCTGCTGGCGACGACTCGGATGCTTCCGCCGCTCCATCCCTGAGCGTCGTTCGACCACCACCGGGATCTCCTCGCTCCGCCGGTCACGGAGAATGCGCCGGCCGGCGC
This sequence comes from Gemmatimonadaceae bacterium, assembly GCA_024710705.1. Taxonomy (GTDB): domain Bacteria; phylum Gemmatimonadota; class Gemmatimonadetes; order Gemmatimonadales; family Gemmatimonadaceae; genus Pseudogemmatithrix. The sequence goes on from JANJUF010000137.1 coordinate 4,286, forward strand.
TCCGCCTCCGATCGCCACCACCCCCTCGATGCACCGTGGTCACCGTGACCCCCCGTCCCGGCCGTCGGTGCGCCGAGCCGCGCGGGGAGGCCCTCGCGCCGCGAGCTGCGCCCGGAGCCGGATCCGCTCGATGACAAACGCATCGCGATCACCCGCACGCGATGTCGTGATGACGTACTCGAACCGAACCGCACGCCACGCCAGCCCTGCCGATCCACCAGAGGCGAAGTCCGGCCGGCCCTGTGTCGCAGTCGCGTCCAGCGAGAGGGCGCCAGGGCCACCCCACACTTCCGCCACGGCGCGAAGGTCCGGCACCGCGAGTGGCAGTTCCATCCGTAGCGCCCCGTGCCACGCGACCCACCGGTGCACGACGTCGTCGCGGCCCACCGCGATGGCCCTCGGGCCAAGCCAAACCTCGACCCCACGATGCACGCGCACACCGAGCGCCGCGATACCCTCGGCGAGCGCGTGCGGCGCACCACCAGCGGTGAGAACGCCCTCACCGTACCCGAGATGCACGCGCCATGCCCCGTACCCGAGCCATCCCTCGATGGCCCCGACGAGTCCCTCCCGCGGAGCGTCAATGCCTGCGGCCGCATGTCGGAGGGCCACGGCGTCGACGCCCGCCAGCACAGCGGCCTGTGGCTGCGCCATCGCTGGGCGTCCCAATGCAGACGCCGCGACGAGCAGGGCCGCCATCAAGGGGGGGAGAACGCGACCGCGCATCACGGCGCACGCTCACTGGCAGGTCGCGACGGATGGACCATGATCCGCAAGTGCGTCACCGACGCATCCACCGGACGGGCCGTTGGACCTGGCGCCTCCCTCGGTTCGCGCGAAGCGCTCGGACGGACCAGTCCGGCAACGAGCACCGCCCCGCTGAGGCCGAACCGCGCACCAGGGGCCGTGGACGGCGTCCCGACCAAGTCCGGCAGGAACGCCGCGAAGGCCGCAACGACGACGCTCGCGACCGCCGCGGAGCGGCCGGGCCTCGGCGCGCGATGTACGGGCTGCACCCCGACCGGATGCACGACCTCCGCACTACTCCCCGCGGCGTCGCGCGAGCGGATGCAGATGGCCGCGCTTCCGGGCGTCGGCATCCGCCCCTCGGCATCGAGTCCGCTCCACGCGAGGTCGAGGCTGTCGGCGATCGGCCCAGCGTACAGCAACTGCCGCACGCCGCCCTCGGCATCGCAGATCGTGACATCTACGCGATGCGGCGCGCTCGCGACGAGGCGGAGCGGCAGCGTCTCGACGCGCACGGCGAGGATGGTATCCGACGCGGCGGACAGTGCGACGAACGCGGTGCGGACACGGGCCGCCTCGAACGCCCGGATGACCGGCGGCGGGAACACCATCGTGTCCGGGCGGACCCGGGGCGAGGTCGCGAGGGCGTCGCGGAAAGCCAAGTCGGCGCGGCCCTCGTTGCCCCGTTGGAGCTCCGCCGCGCCCAGGTACAGCGCCAGCTCTGCACGCGTGCTCGCGGGCACACCGGGGTCGGCCGCGGCGAGCCCCTGACGCAGGAGTTCGACAGCCAGGTCGTATTCCAGGACGCGGTAGGCGTCGATGCCGCGGCGCGCAAGCTGCTCAACCGATTGCGCACGCGCGGCTGGGGCGACGGCCAGCAGCGTCGCCACGAGAGCCCAGACCGCCCACCGACGCAGGGGAACACGCATCATGGCTTCTCCGGCTCGAGGACGACATCCAGCAGGCGGACGGCATCACCGACGCCCACGACGATGCTCGTGTCGTGCGCGCGGAATCCCGGACGCGCGAGCCGGATGCGACGCTGGCCGCTCGCGATCCCGACGTTGTGTAGCGGCGTGTGACCGACGAGTGAGTCGTCCACATAGACGAAGGCCCACGGACGCGCGCTCACGGAGAGATGACCACGCGCTGGCAGTTGCGGCAGCTCCACCTGCACGGGAGCGGGCATCGGTGGCGCCGCGGATGGCCTCGGCTCGGCGAGCGCGGGGGCTCGGTGGGCAACCGGAGTCGCCGCCGAGGGGACCGACGGGACCGGAGAAGGCGGCTTGGCAACAGCCGCGGCCACCGCGTCCGGCCGGGGCGGCGGCGGCGGCGGCGCGGGAGCCGCGGGCTCGGTGCGTTGGTCAGTTGTCCATCCCCAGTTCCGTATCTGACCCTCGTGGGGTCGTAGCACGGACAGGGCTGCGGCCCCCATCAACAGCGCGAGTGCGGCCACGGCCGGACCTCGCATCGAACCCAAGGGCGGACCCACCATCAGCAGCGGTTGCGCACCGACCGGCGCACGTCCGGTGGTTTGGGTCCCGTCGGGACTCGACGCGTCGGCCGCGACTGCAGTCTTTACGACTCCCCGGTCGAGCGGAGACGTCGGCACGCTCTGAGGCCGCCCCATGACGCGATCACGTGCGGCTACGGCACGCGCCTCCACCATCAGCGTCCGGAGACCTTTCGCCACCGCTCCGGCCGGCGCGGCCGCGGATTCCTGCAGGAACGCGAGCAGATCGGCGTCGGCCGACGTCACCCCATCCTCCGACGCCGCTGCCGCGCGCGGCAGGAGCAGCGCGTGGAGCACGCGCGCGAGCGCCGCCCAGTCCGTCGCTGGCGCCGCCGGCTCAACGCGGGATTCCGCCAAGGCCGCAATCAGGCGATCCACGCCGGGGGGGCGCAGACTGAGCGCACCGGCATCGTCGCGTCGAATGCCGCCCAGCTCAAGACCACCGTGCGCGATGCCGCGGGCGTGCACGGCGTCCACGGCGGCGGCAATCTCGTCCCCGAGGTCGAGCACCTCGGCCACCGAGAGCGGACCATGCAGGGCAATCCACTCCGAGAGCGTCCGCGACCTCGGAATGGCGTCCGTGCACCACCGGAGCCGTTCCGTGACACCGACACCGAGCAGCGGCTGTACGCACGGATGCGGCGCCGTGCGCGCCACGGCGAAGATGTGCGACGTGAGTTGGTCGAGTCCGCGCGCCCGCAGCGCGACGCGCGAGAAGACGGTCAGCGTCACGCCGGCGTTGCCGCCGCTGGTGTCCTGCACGCAGTACCGGCGCACGCCCGGCGCGATGGTGAGCGGCTCGCCTCGGGAGAACCGATCGCCCAGTTCGGCGTCCACCCATTCGTCGAGGGCTTCGCGAACGCGAGACATCATGGCCCGCCGTCCTCCGCCGAGAGGAGCGCGACGTCAAATGTCTTCGTGATCGCCGCAAGACCATGGCCCACGACCCGCAGGCGATATCCACTGCCTGGCAAGTCGATTCGCACGTTGCTGAACTCGGCGCGTCCCGCCACAAACGGCTCGGCGAGGTCGCCGTAGGCGCTCGCCAGCGGCGTCCCCGTGTCCTCAACCAGGACGATGGTCGCCAATCCGCTGGCCTGGGAGATCGAGTTCCCGAAGCGATCCTCGAGCACTACCCGCAGGGCCGGACGAATCGGCGCATTCACTTCGGTATCGCTCGCATCCACCTCGAACCGCAGGGCGTGCGGCGCGCCCGGCCGCGCGATGGCGGCGAAGCGTGCTGGCCCGCCCTCGGCACTCGCTACGGATGCCTCGACCACGATGGTGCCCGGGACGGTGCCGAGGGTGAGCAACCCGCGCGCCTCCCCGGCCGCATTCGACACCGCGTCGACGGACGTGATGCTCCCCGCACCTGAAACCACGCGCCACGCAACGGCCACGCCGGACACCGGCGCACCCGAGGCACGTTCAATGCGCACAACGAACGGCTGCGCGAGGGTCGCCCCGACGCTGTCGGCCTGTCCGTCGCCGCTCACCGCGAGGAGCCGTTGGCCCGGCTGCGGGACGATCGGCGTACCGTTGCCATCGCCGTCGCCGTCCCCGCGGTCCGCCGGCGGACGCAGCAGGTCGCCGGCGCGGCACCCGACCAGCACGAGCAACATCAGCAGTGCGCGTCGCCATCCGCGCCCCGACCGCGACAACCCGACAGTGCGCGCCATACGGCATGCCGCACTAAAGGACTTGAGATAATCCATAGATCCCTCCCGCCAAGCTCACCGCCAGCCACAGGAATCGCAGCTTCCCCTCCAGATCCCCCCGACCGCGTCCGACGATGATCGCGTCTCCGTCCCGCAGTCGGGCATCATCCACCGTCCAGCCCGACGCCACCGCCTCGCGGACCGCCGTCCCACCGAGGAGCGTCCGCCCGGCCCGCGTGACTCGCAGCTTCTGCAAGTCGCCCTCGGCCGTCATGCCGCCCGCGACCATCACGACGTCCGCCAGTCGCGCGTCCGCGGGCACGGCGTAGAATCCCGCGCGCACCACTTCGCCCTCGAGCGCCAGTCGGATGAGCGCGCGGGCGCGCACGAACGGCGTGCGCACGAAGCGCGCCAGGTGCGTGCGAAGGTGTTCCTCGACTTCGGCCCGCAGGACGCCCGTCAGGGGGATCTCGCCACCCACCGGCGGCGGGAGGCGCAGGGTGAGCGCGGATGACACCGTGAAGGTGTCGGTCAACAGCGGCTCATCGTGCACCTCCAGGACGATCAGGTCCCCGGCCCGGAGGTCGCCATCACGGAGGCGCCGCCGCGCCGCGTCGGCGCGCGCGCGGTCGGTCGTGGGATCCTCAACGAACGCCATGAGCGCCTCGCGCGTGGCCAACGGCCGATCAACCGGGTCTGGCCCCGCCTGCGCCACGAGCGCTCCACCCGAGAGGAGGAGACAGCCCAGCGCCCACACCGCTCGCCCCCACACACTGAGTGGCCGGGTCATGGGCGACCTCCGAGCACGCGCGCCTGCGACTCCGCGACGGCGCGCAAGGCTGGATCGTCGACGGCGTATCCAGACAGGTCGTAGCCGTATCCACGGAACCCTTCGCTCTCGCGCACGTCGTTGAGCACGGCGCCGACCAAATGGATGGGCTGCGTGTCGAGCGCCTCGAGTTTCACGAGCGTAGAGGGGAGGTCCGTGCTCCCGGCGCGCAGGACCATCAGGAGGTTCGTCGTGGCACGCGCGAGCATCAGGGCATCCACCCCGGCCGACAGCGGCGCGCTATCGACGATCACCACGTCGAAGGCCGCGCCCAGCTCGGCGAACAGGTCGGGAACGCGCGAGCCTGTGAGGTGTTCTGGCGTCCGGATATCGCGACGCCCGCTGCCGAGCAGCGACAACCCGGGGAAGCTCGTCGGACGCACGGCCGCCAGCGCGCCGCACTCTCCGGCGAGGACCTCGGAGAGCCCGGGCAGGTGGCCGACGCCAAGCACCCGATGCTGTACGCCGCGCCGCACGTCGCCGTCCACGAGCACCGTCCGGTAGCCGCCTTGGGCAAACGACAGGGCCAAGTTCACCGCAATGAACGACTTGCCCTCCCCGGACGCCGGGCTCGTCACGGTGAGCGCCAGCGGCGAGCAGCCCAGTGACTGCAGCAGCCGGACGCGCAGCCCGCGCAGCGTCTCAATCACTTCCTGGCGCGCCGTCGCCTGATCGCGGACCCGCCGCCAACTCACCCGCGGCACGCTCCCGAGGATGCGCAGGCCCATCCCCTGCACCACGTGTTCCGGGCGGCGGATGCGCGAGTCCAGTTGGTCCCGCGCCCGGACGCCGAAGGTGACGAGTCCGAAGCTCGCGACCACCGACAGGGCGAAGACGAGCGGTGCGAGATCCGACGCCGGCAACTGAGGTTCCTGGGCTCGGTCGAGCACGTGGATCGAGGGGACACTGCTCAGCAGCGCGAGGCGGTTGCGCTCGCGTCGCTCCCGCACCGTGGCAAACAGGGCTTCGGCATTCATTGCATCGCGTTCGAGGCGCGCCAGCGCCACAGCCTGCGGCGGGGCGGCACGGAGCCCGTCGAGGAACGAGTCGCGCCGCGCGGCCAGCGCAATCTCGCGCGCGCGCAACTCCGCGGCGTGCGCAGCGGCGAGCGCCGGGATGTGGTCGCGCAGCAAGCTCTCCATCGCCGCCTCGGCGGCCACGACCGGCGCGCTCTCATCGGAGTACCGCGCCCGCAGGTCGCGGAGTTCCACTTCGCGACGCGCGGCGTCGTCGAGCGCCAACTGCAATCGCGTGGCGCCGGTGGCCACGGCCGCGAGCGCGTCGAGGCGCAGGGCGCCGCCGCGGGCCTCCGCGAGCACCGCCTCCAGCCGTCGCCGCTCGCGGCGGGTGCTGTCCACCGACTCGGTGAGCCGCACGAAGGCGTCGGTGCGCGCTCCCTCGGTGGCCAGCGTCGCCGCCGGTCGGTCGGCGGCGCGCACGCGGTACGACGCCAGGGCCTGCTCGGCGGCGCGGAGCTCGCGTTCCGCGTGCTCATGCTGCTCAGCGAGTATGGCGTCCAGCGCCTCGAGGCGCTGACGCTGTAGCACGCCGGCCACCCGCACCGTCCGCTCGGCGATGGCGTTCAGCGTCGCGGCCGTCCCGGCCCCGTCGGGGCCGCGCAGCTCCAATCTTATGAAGCTCGCCCGCGGCTCGACCTCCACGCGCAGCTTCCGGGCCAGCGCCGCCCCGGCGTCCCAAGGCGTTCGCACCACGAAGGCGATGCGGTCGCCGGCACGGAAGTCCTCCGCCGACGGCACCCATCGGAAGCCCACGCCGGCACCCACCGAATCCCCGAGCGTGCCGGCCTCAACCACCGCATCGTCACGGCGAAGCAGGTACTGGCCAGCACGTCCCACCTCGAGTTCATACGTCCCGGCTGTCACGGTCTGGCCGATCTCAAAGTGTCGCAGGGCCAGCGCCGACGACGCGTCGCGTGTCGCGACGTACAGCCGCAGCGCCCGCACGACGCTGTCGAGGACCGCATTCGAGGTCACGAGGTCGCGCCAGCCGGACGCATCGAGCAGCGCCTCGCTGGCCGCACCCCGCGCGTCAGGGTCCACTGGTGCGGTGGCCTCGGCCCACAGGACCGCGCGCGACACATAGGAGGGCTCCACCTGCCTCATCAGCAGCACGCCGACCAGCGCACCCAGCAGCGTGACGCCGATGACTGCGGCGCGGTGATTCACGATTGCATCGATATAGCTGCCGAGGTCGGACGCGCCGCCGGCCATGACACCCGGCGCCGGCGCGGCCGGCGGCAGCGCGGCCACGGGACGAGTCGCTGCATGCGGCAAGATCGGGTGATTCATACTCCTCCTTGGGGAACTGGCGCACGGTTCGACAACCCTGCCGAATGGCGCCGCGATTCCTTCGCGGTCGCGCGGTCTACGCCGCTCGCCTGGGGGATTGGAGAGCAAGTGCGATACCGCGCGCCAAACGTCGTAAGTCGCGGCATTTCGGCCGTTCGCGCCCGCATCGGCATCGTTTTGCGGCAATCGCGTCCGGGGCGACGCACCATCATGGGGCCAGCCGCGTCGGCCTCAATCGCCGCGGGCCGACCGGGCACGACCACGCAAGTGCAGACAGGCCAACCGCCTGCGGCGCCATTCCACCATCGGATCGGCCGCGGCGTGGATCGTGCGCTTGGTGTCGGCATGAACGAACCGCGTGCCACACCCGCAATCATCGTTGATCGCCTCGCCCGCATGGGCGCATATCTCGCCGCCGCCTCGGGCGCCTGGTTCGCTGCGAGCCTCCTGCTCACCCACTCCGCGTGGGGCGCTGGCGCTTCGCAGTCCGCGCTGACGGTCCTTCCGTATCTGTTGGTCCTGCGCGCACTGAGCTGGCACAAGATCGGATTGGCCGGCGTCATGCTTGCGCACGTCGGGCTCCGCGACCTTGTCCGACTCGCGGCGTCAACGGCGGCCGCCTCGCTCGTGCTGCTGCCCCTGCTGGCGTTCCTCGACGTGCCGCTGGGCGCGCCTCTGCCCGCAGTGCTCATCCTCGAATACCTGCTGACGACAGCGGGCATCGCGGCCTGCTGGACGAGCGTTCGGTGGCGACACGAACGGCGCCACCCACGCTCGCGGACGGACGCCGCGCGCGCACTCATCATCGGCGCCGGCGATGCGGGCGAGCAGCTCCTGCGCCAACTGCTGCACGACGGCCGCCACGACATCGTCGTGGTCGGACTCGTGGACGATGACCCAGACAAGCGCAGCCGGTCGCTGCACGGCGTTCCGGTGGTCGGCACGGTCGACGAGCTACGGGCGCTGGCCGCCATTCATCAGGCAACCCTGGCCTTGGTCGCCATTCCATCCATCACGCCAGAGCAGATCCGTCGGCTCGTTGTCCGTTGCCGAGAGGCGGACCTGCAGATGCGACTGCTGCCGCCACTGCGGCATCTCATCGATCGCGCGTTCCATGTGGAAGATCTGCGGGAGGTTCGCATCGAGGACCTCCTGGGGCGCGCGCCGGTCCACCTGGACCTTTCGGACATCGGTCGCGACCTCGCCGGCGGCGTCGTCGCCGTCACCGGCGCCGCCGGATCCATCGGCTCGGAGCTGGTGCGCCAGATCGCCACCTTCCACCCGCGCGTCATGATCCTCCTCGACCGCGCCGAAAGTCCATTGCACGCGACGCACCTCGCCATGGAGGCGGCGCATCCGGAAGTGCGATTCGTGCCGGTGCTCGCCAGCGTCACGAACAGTGCGCGCCTCGAGCAGGTCTTCCGGCGCTACCGCCCCGAGTTCGTCTATCACGCCGCCGCCTACAAGCAGCTGCCGATGCTCGAGACGAACGTGGTGGAAGGGCTGTGGAATAACGTCATCGGCACGCTGCGCACGGCGCGCTGCGCGGCCCGACACGGCGCACGCCGCTTCGTGCTCATCTCCACCGACAAGGCCGTCAACCCGAGCAGCGTGCTCGGCGTCACCAAACTGCTCGCCGAGCGACTGGTGCTGGAGCTGCCCAGCCTTCGCGCGGCAGCCACGGATTTCCGCGTCGTGCGGTTCGGCAACGTCCTGGGCTCGGAGGGAAGCGTCGTACCGCTGTTCGCCCAGCAACTGGCCGCCGGCGGTCCGCTCACGGTCACGCACCCGGAGATGCGTCGGTACTTCATGACAATCCCGGAGGCGGTGCAGCTCGTGCTCAGGGCCTCGGCCTTGCCGGAGGCCGCCGGTCAGATCGCCCTGCTCGAGATGGGAACCCAGGTGCGAATCCTCGACCTTGCCGAGCAGATGATCCGGCTGGCCGGTCGCGTGCCCTACGATGAGGTGGCGATTGAGTTCACCGGGTTACGCCCAGGCGAGAAGCTCGAGGAAGAGCTCATCGCACCTGGCGAGACGGCGATCGCGAGCTCCGAGGAGAAGATCCGCCTCGTGTCACGCGTTCGGCGCGCCAATGGAGATCTCGCGAGACAGCTCCGCAACTTGACGGTGCTGGCGGCGCGCGGTGACGAGACGGCGCTGCTGCGCGCGCTCGCCGCACTCACACCCGACCGCCATCCGGAACTGGACGCGTCGCTGGAAGCCCGGGCTGTCCCGGGCGCCGCATCGCTTCCCCAGGGTCCCCGACGCGCCCGGCGCGCCGCGGCGCTCGCCGCCATCGGTGGCGGCGAGCCGCACCCTGACGACGGCCACGCCAGCAACGGCCACGCCGGCAACGGCCACGCCAGCAACGGCCACGCCGCCAACGGCCACGCCAGCAACGGCCACGCCGGCAACGGGCAGGTGGAGCGCCTGGTCCTGCACGCGCCGTTTCCCAACAACTAGCCCCCGCACACCGGAGCCATACGATGCCCAGCTCGAAGTCGTCCGTCGCCACGCCTCCAGGTGTCGCGTCGATTCCCACACCCGCACCGGCGCTTGGCGCGCGTGTCGCACCGCGACAACTGCCGCGCAACCTCCCGGCGCCGCCGCGTGAGTTCATCGAGTTCGCGCCGCCATCGCTCGGGGCGGAGGAGATCCGCGAAGTGGTGGACACACTCCAGTCGCCGTGGATCACGACCGGACCGAAGACGCGGCGCTTCGAGGAGGAGTTCCGCGAATACATCGGGAGTCCGGCCGCCCTCGCGGTGAACTCGTGCACGGCAGCGCTGCATACGGCGCTGGTGGCCCTTGGCATCGGCCCCGGCGATGAAGTCATCACCTCCACTTTGACCTTCGTCGCGACCGTCAACGTGATCGAGCATGCCGGGGCGCGCCCGGTACTCGTGGATGTCGAACCTGACACCTTGAACCTCGACCCCTCGGCGGTCGCCCGTGCGATCACGCCACAGACGCGTGCCATCATCGCCGTGCACTACGCCGGACACCCTGCGGAACTCGACGCCTTGCGACGCGTTGCCGCCGAGCGTGGCCTCGTGCTGATCGAGGACGCCGCCCACGCGCTCCCGGCACAGTATCGCGGGCAGATGATCGGTGCTGGCACCAACCCCGTGGCCTTCAGCTTCTACGCCACCAAGAACATGACGACGGCGGAGGGAGGGATGCTGACCGGCACCGAGGACCTGCTCGAGCGGGCCCGCGCCATCTCGCTGCACGGAATGAGCCGCGACGCCTGGCGCCGGTACGACCGCAGCGGCAGTTGGCGGTACGACGTCACGGTGCCCGGGTTCAAGTACAACATGACGGACCTGCAGTCCTCCATCGGTCTCTGGCAGTTGCGCAAGCTCCGGGCCTTCCATCGGCGCCGACACGACGTCGCGGCGCGATACACGGCCGCGTTGGCCGGTGAAGACGCGCTGCTCCTCCCGACCACCCGCGCCCACGTCGGTCACGCGTGGCACCTGTACGTGCTCCGCCTGCGGCTCGACCGGTTGCGGATCGACCGCGATGCCTTCGTCGAGGCGCTGCGCGAGCAGGGGATCGGCGCGTCCGTGCACTTCACGCCCGTCCACATGCACAGCTTCTATCGCGACCGATACGGCTACGCCCCCGGTGACTTTCCCGTCGCCCACGAGGCGTTCCAGTGCATGCTCAGCCTCCCCCTGCATCCGCGGCTGACCGAAGAGAACATCGACACCGTCACCGGTGCCGTCCGCGCACTCGTACGCCTGCACGCGCGATGACGACACCTCGCCTAGCCTGGGTCGGCTTCTATGCCGAAGGGCTCCACACCCTCGAGCACCTCCTGTGCGAGGGCGCGCCGATCCGCGACGTCCTGACACTGCGGCCCGACGCGGCCGCAGCGCGCACCGGCGGTGGAGACTACGCGGCGGTCTGCCGCCGGTTCGGCATCTCATTGCACGAGGTGGCCTCGCTCAACGATCCGGCGGCGCTCACGTTGCTCGAGCGCATCGCCGCCGACGTCGTCTTCGTCATCGGCTGGCCGCAACGCATCGGCAGCGCCGCCGTGCGGATTCCGCGCCTCGGCATGATTGGCGCGCACGCGTCCCTCCTGCCACGCAATCGCGGCAGCGCCCCGATCAACTGGGCGTTGATCCGCGGCGAGCAGGAAACGGGGAGTTCGCTGTTCTGGTTCGACGAGCACGCCGAGTGCGGGGACCTCATCGAACAGATGCGGATCCCGATCACGCCCTACGACACCTGCGCCACGCTGTACGCGCGCGTGGCGGAGGCGAATCGCGAGATGCTCGGCCGGCTGTTGCCGCGACTGCTGGCCGGCGAGCGTCCCGGGCAGGCCATGCCGGCGGATGGGTCCACGCTTCCACGCCGGCGTCCTGCCGATGGCGCCGTGGACTGGGCGCAATCGCCCCAGGCGGTCTATGACTTCGTGCGCGCGCAGACGCGCCCCTTCCCCGGCGCCTACAGCTGGATGGACGGGACACGATGGAAGCTCTGGCAGATGGCGTTGCCGCGCGATTTCGGCGATCCGCCGCTCCCCGGAACGGTGCTGGGGCCGGTTGTCAGTCCGATCGAGGACGCCTGCGGACAGCTTGTCGCGTGCGCGGACGGGGCGGTCGTGGTGCTGGAAGTGGAGGATGACCGCGGGCAGGTGTTGCGCGGCCGCGCGCTCAGCGAGCAGGCGTGGACGGGACGACGGTGGCAACAGGCATGAAACCACTGCGCATCCGTGCCCACCGACGCGTCAGCCAACGCGCGTTCGACCTCGTGGCGTCAGGACTGGCCCTGGTCTGCGTTGCGCCGCTGCTGCTGCTGGCAGCGTTCGGCATCAAGCTGGCCGACCCTGGACCGGTGCTGTATCGGGCGCAGCGAGTCGGACGCAACGGCCGACCGTTCACGATGCTGAAGCTCCGGACGATGCGGGTGCGCGACGCCGCTGGGCCCCGCGTCACGGTGCCGAACGACACGCGCGTCTTTCCCTTCGGCGACTGGCTCCGGCGTACCAAGATAGACGAATTGCCGCAACTGGTGAACATCCTGCGCGGGGAGATGTCCGTCATCGGTCCGCGTCCGGAGGACCCGGCGCTTCTCGCCGCTGCGGATCCCGCATTGGTCACCGAGGTCCTCAAGGTGCGGCCCGGGCTGGCCGGGCCAGGCGCGCTCTTTCAGGATGCGTTCGACGAGCCGATGCCGGGTGACGACGATCCCGACGGCACGTACGTGCGCACGCTCCTGACCACGAAGCTCCGACTCGACCTCGAGTACGTTCGGCACGCATCACTGGCCTACGACCTGCGGCTCATCGCCCGCACGATCGGCGTCATCGTCGGTCGTCTCGTGGGGCGACGACAGTTCCGCGAGCCACCAGAGCTCGTGGCGGTACGGCAGTCACAACCTCCGGCGCCGTTGACGTCGCTGTCACGCGGCGCCCTCGTCCTCGGCATTGCCACGGTGGGCCTCGCCGCCTGCGGCGAGGCCCACGACCTCGCACTCCCGACCTGGCGCAACGACCCCGACGCGATCGTGCTGGTCGGTGCGGGCGACATCAGCGATTGCTCATCGGCCGATTCGCACACCGCCGCGCTCCTGGATTCCATCCCGGGCACCGTGTTCACCACCGGCGACCACGCCTATCCCGATGGGTCGCCCGAGCGGTTCCAACGATGCTTTGAGCCGACGTGGGGACGGCACCGCGATCGCATGCGCCCGTCCCCCGGCAACCGTGACTATTTCACGGCGCACGCCGCCGGATACTTCGCCTATTTCGGCGAACGGGCCGGCGCACCCGATCGGGGCTATTACGCGTACCGACTGGGCGCGTGGCGCGTCTTCGCGCTGAACAGCGAGATCCCGATGCATGCGGGGTCACGGCAGTTCGCGTGGTTGCGCGACCAGCTCGCGCTCACGCCCGAGTCCTGCATCCTGGCGTACTGGCACCGACCGCGCTTCAGTTCCGGCGCCTCGCACGGCAGTGACACCACATCCGCAGACGTCTGGAGCGCGCTGTACGCCGCCGGTGCCGACATCGTGCTTGCCGGCCACGAGCATTTCTACGAGCGGTTCGCGCCCCAGACGCCTGCCGGTGTGCGGGACGACGCCCATGGCATTCGCCAGATCACCGTCGGGACGGGTGGAGCCGAGCGCTACCGCTTCGGCCGTCGCGCACCCCACAGCGAAGTGCGCCGGACCGGCACGCCGGGCGTGCTGGCACTGCGCCTCGCGGACGGCGGCTATGAGTGGCAGTTCGTCCGCGCCGGTCGCGGTGCGTTCGCCGACTCCGGCCGCGCCGACTGTCACCCGGCCCCCGCGACGCGTACCCGTGAAATCGCCAGCCATCGGCGTCCGATGGAGGCACGATGACTCAGCCCGGCGCACGACTCACGACCCCGCTGCGCGTCCGGGAATGCGGGCCAGACGACCTGGCCCACTGGGACGACGATGTCCGCCGGTTCGCGAATCACCGCCTCGGGCATACGCGCGCGTGGGTGGACTCACTGCGGAACGCCGGTCTTGGCGAGCCGTTGTTCCTGCGACTGGATAGCGCCGATGGACCGGTCGCCTGCCTTCCCGGCCTGCTCGTGCGCAAGGCCGGGTGGCGCCTCTTCGGGTCGCCGCTCCCCGGATGGCAGACCTGGAGCATGGGACCCGCCTTCGATCCGGAGCGCTTCGACGCATCGGAGGCCATACCGCACTTCGTGGCGCACCTGCACGCGCGCGGCGTCCGGCACATGGAGCTGATGCACCCCGATCTCGACGCCTCGACGATGACGCGGAACGGATTCCGCAGCGAGGTGGTCGTGACGATGCGCGCACCGCTCTGCCCTGGGGACGAGGAACGCACCTTCGCCCAGTTGGAGCCTAGCGCGCGCCGGAATGTACGGCGGGCCGAACGCCTCGGGCTCGAGGTCCGATTCGGCGTGGATCCGGACTTCGTCGCCGAGCACTATCGGCAGTTGCAGGCGGTGTACCGGCGCGGCGGCCACGAGATCCCCTTCACCCAGGACCGATTGCGCGCCGGCATCGCGGCCATGCAGGCCGTCGGCGCCCTCGACGCCGTCTCGGTCTTCCTGCCGTCCAGTGACGTGCGCATCGCCACCGGCACGTTCATGCGCGAGGGCCGCGAGTTGCTGCTCTGGATGTGGGCACACTCCGAACGGCATCGCTGGTACCGCGCGACGGAACTGATGACTTGGCGCGTGATGCAGCGCGCGCTGGCGGCCGGCTGCGAGACCTTCGACCTCATGGGGCGCGGTGAGTTCAAGGGGAAGTTCGGGGCGATCCCCGATGCCACGAAGCGGCGCTGGATCCGCAGCGACAGTTTCGTGCTGACCGCCGCACGTCCGGTGGCCAAGGCGCTGCATCGCACGCAACAGGTCGTCCGCGGCCGGCTGCTGCGCGGCGCCGGCCTCGCGCGTTCCCGGCGCGCGGAGGCCGACGCCCCGCGCCCGGTGGTCTTGGGCGACATAGATCTCGTGCGTGCCCTCGGTTTGGGTGGCCTGCGGGTGGATGTCGTCGCGCCACCGCACGATCCGGCGCGCTACTCGCGCCACACGCACCAGGCACTCCCGTGGCATGACCCCCTGCGCGCCCCGGAGTCCCTGATCCGTACGATGCTCCGGCACGCCCAGCGGCAACCGGAACCTCCACCACTCCTGTTCCAGGATGACTCGAGCCTGCTTTTCGTCTCGCGCCATCGCGACCGCCTCGCCCAGGCGTTTCGGTTCATCGTACCCGAGGCCGACCTCGTCGAACAACTCGTCGACAAGGCTCGCTTCCAGCGCCTCGCCGCCTCGCTCGGACTGCCTGTCCCGGCCGCCGAGCTCCTTGACCCGTCGGGCGTGGGGAGCGCACCCACGCTCTCCTCACTGCGCCCGCCGTTCGTCCTCAAGCCGCTGGTCCGGCGGCCGCGCGAATGGGATCCGATCGCGCACGGCCAGAAGGCCCTGCTGGTCGAGTCCGCCGCCGACCTCGCTCGCCTGTGGCCCGCGATTCGGGGCTTCGGCGGTCCGCTCCTTGCCCAGCAACTGATCCCAGGGCCCGAATCGGCAATCGAGAGCTACCACATCTATATAGATGCGTCCGGGACGCGCCAGGCAGAGTTCACCGGGCGCAAGCTCCGCACCTACCCTGTCAGGCACGGGGACAGCTCGGCCATTGTCATCACCGACGCCGAGGACGTGCGGCAGCTGGGGCGCCGGGTTGCCGAGCGACTTGGCCTCCGCGGCGTCGCCAAGCTCGACTTCAAGCGGCAACCCGACGGCAGCCTTGCATTGCTGGAGGTCAATCCGCGCTTCACCCTCTGGCATCACCCCGCAGCGGTCGCTGGCGTGAACATCCCGGCACTCGTCGTCGGCGACTTGCTCGGTCGGGCGGCCCGCCGCCCAGTCGCGGCGGCGCGCGCGGGCGTCCGGTGGTGCAAGCCCTGGACCGACATCGGCGCCGCTCGCGCGGCGGGCATCTCGACGGGAACTTGGCTGCGCTGGTGTGCCTCGTGCGACTCCTTGCGGGCCTTTGCGTGGACCGATCCGCTCCCGCTGGTCCTGGCGGCGTGGCACCGACTGGCGCATCGCGCACCGCGCACAGCTCCGTCGCCCGCCGCCGCGCCGCACGAGGGCGTCGCCTGATGCCGCTCTCGCAAGTCGTCACGCCGCGCGAGAACCCGGCGGTCCTCACGGGGGTGGCACGCCCCGAGCCCATCGGGTGGAGCCTCGCCGCCCGCCTCTGTGCGCATCTGACGCAGGCGGGAGCGAACCCCTGCCTGTGGAAGCTCGATGCGAAGGCCGGTCGGTTCGAGAGCGGCGAGGGCGACCTCGACCTGCTCGTGGCTCGCGACCGGCTTCCCGCACTCGGCGCGGCGCTGGAGCCGTTCGGCTTCCGCGCCGGGTGGCCGCGCGGCCCATCCACGCCTGCGATCCTGGACTTCTTCGCCCCGAATCCGAATGTCGGGCGCCTGATCCACCTCCACGTGCATACGTCGCTGTTCATCGGCAGCGCCGATGGCATGCAGTATCGCATTCCCATGGAGCGCGCGGTGCTCGACGCCGCCGAGCTGCGGGACGGACTGCGCGTCGCCTGTCCGGCGCATGCGGTGCTGCTCCACGTCCTGCATCGCACGTTGCGGCACGGGCTGCGCGCCGTCGTCCACCAGCGGGAAGCGCCGTGGATCCGCGCCGAGGAAACGGCACTCGAAGCGCTCGAGTCGCGCACCGATGGGGCGGCAGTGCACGCGGCGCTCCGCGCACACGTGCCGCTGCTCGACACCGCGCTCTACGATGCGTGTCGGGCCTCACTCCGCAGCGGCACTGGCGAGCTGACGCGCCTGTTCACCGCACTGCGACTGCGCTGGCGACTGCGAGCGCTGCAGCGCGAGCCGCTGCTGGCGACCCTGCGGCGCATCGCCGTGCGCATCGGCCGCCGTCACTACGATGCCCTGCGACTGCGGCCGGCGTCGCGCGGCACCGCGCGGCCCGCCAGTGGTGGCGCCGTCATCGCGCTCGTCGGGCCGGACGGTGACGGCAAGACCACCTGCGCGCATGCGTTGCGGGGATGGCTCGGCGATGCCTTCGTCGTTCACCACCTGCACCTCGGTCGCCCCCCTCGGGGAGTGCTCACGCTCGGATGCGGCGCGCTGGCCAAGATCACGGCCCGACTGCGCGCCGGCCGCGCGCGCGGTCCGCTCGCGGCCGTCGACGACCTCGTCCGCCTCGCCCGCATCCTGTGCACGGCGCGGGACCGAGAGCGCGCCGCCCATCGCGCGCATGGCATCGCCGCCCGCGGCGGCATTGCCATCTGCGAACGGTATCCCATTGACGCCAATGACCCGCTATCCGGGGCAAGCGACGCCCAGGGCGTCGGTGTGGTGGCGCCGTCCCGACTCGCCACGGCGCTCCGCCGTGCCGAACGACGCTGCTACCAGCGGATGCTTCCGGCCGATCTCACCTTGGTCTTGCGCACCGATCCCGAGACCGCCGTGCGGCGCAAGCACGACGAACCCGCGGACTACGTCCGGGAGCGCGCCGAACGGCTGTGGAATCGTGGCTGGCAGGGTCCGTCCATCCGGACCATCGACGCCTCACGTCCGCTGCCGGCGGTGCTCGGCGAGCTGCGGGATCGCATCTGGGAGCGGCTCTAGATGACCGCGCCCGCTCGCGTCGTCGAGTTGATCGGTCCGGCCGGCAGCGGGAAGAGCACGCTGGTGCGGACATTGTCGCGCCGCTTCGATCGCGTTCCGGTGCGGCACAGCCGTAGCCCCGACGGAACGTTGGGGCTCTGGGGCCAGCCCCGAAGCCTGCTGCTCCGCGGCGCCGTCGGGCTCCTTCCGCTGGCATTCACGACGCTCCTCGAGGGGCGACCGCTGCGGCCGAGTGAGTTCGCGCACATGGTGCGGATTGACGCACTCACGCGCCGCCTGCGCCGGGCGCGTCGCGACGCCGCCTTGCTCATCGACGAGGGGGCGGTGTTCGGCCTCACCTGGCTTCGCGTCACCTACGGCGCTGGGCGCAGCAGGGCCCGCGACGCCTGGTGCGCTCGGACCGTCGCTGAGTGGGCGCGCACGCTCACCGCCGTGGTCCAGCTCGACGCCGCCGACGACGAGCTCGCCCGACGCATTCGGGGCCGCGCGAAGTCGCATCCGGTCAAGGACGCCACCGACGAGGAGATCCGGCGATTCTCGGCCGTGTTTCGCCGGTGCTTCGCCGAGGTGCTGCACGAGCTTCGCAATGCACGCCCGGTACCGGTGGTCCGGTTGCGCACGGACGTGGATCCGCCAGAGCATCTTGTCGCCAGCGTCTCCCGTGCCCTGGAGCGAGCGCCACATGCCCGCTGACGCCGGCAGCGCCACCATGCTCGCGCCGGGCCCTGCGATGCCGTCGGCTCGGCCTGTCACCGAGCCGACGCTGACGGCGCTGGCCGGTCGCAACGCCAGCGCCGCACTGGTGGACTATGCGGTGCGGCTGGTAGCGGGGCTGGTCGTCACCCCCATCCTCGTGCGCGGCCTTGGGCCGACCGTCTTCGGGGTGTGGGAGATGCTGCAGCGCCTCGGCGGCTACGTGACGGCGACCGACGGTCGGCCCACGGAGTCGTTGCGGCTGGTCATCGCGCAAGCCAACGCAACGCACGACAGCGACGCCAAGCGCCGCCTCGTCGGTGCGGCGCTGGTCGTCTGGGCGATCCTGATCCCGCTCGTCGGCACGGTCGGCGGCGTCCTCATCTACTGGGCGCCACACCTCGTGGGGACCGAGGTCGTGTCGAGCGCGACGATCCGCATCGCCGCCGTCCTGTTGGTCGCCACGGCGCTCCTCGGCGCACTCGCCTCCGTGCCCGAGTCGGTACTGCGCGGGATGAACCTCGGATACACGCGCATCGGCCTGCAGTCGGGCTTGCACGTGCTGGGCGCGGGTCTCGCCGCCACGGCCGTGTGGGCGGGCACCGGCCTGCGCGGACTCGGCGCCGCGACGTTGGCCGTATCGCTGCTGACGGGACTCTGCTTCTGGGCTCTCGTGCGGAGCCGCGTCCCGTGGTTCGGCGCGAGCCGTCCGCAGCGCACTGACGTACGCACCTTGCTCTCGATCAGCGCCTGGCTGACGGTCGGGGATCTGATCGCGAAGCTCCTGCTCGCCAGCGACGTCATCATCCTCGGCGCGGTCCTCGCCCCGGCGCTCGTCACGTCGTACGTCCTCACCGGGTATGCGGCGCGAGTCGCCGTCGGCGTCCACGTGTTCACGGCGGGCGAGACATTGCCGGGCATCGGCGCCTGCCTCGGACGGGCGGAGTACGCCCGTGCGCGCGCGGCACGCCGCGAACTCCTGGCGATGACGTGGCTCTACGCCACCGTGGCCGGCACGGTGATTCTCTTGTGGAATCGCACGTTCCTCGGGCTCTGGGTTGGCGAGTCCCTGTACGCGGGTCCGCTGGTGGATGCGCTCCTCGTGCTGATTGCCGTGCAGACCGCGTTCATCCGCCTCGACTCCGGCATGATTGACGCGGCGCTGCGTCCGCGCGCCCGTGTCGGCGTCGGGGCGGCCGCCGCGGCAGTCACGCTCTCCCTCGGCATCGTCCTCACGGCACGGTGGGGAATGGCCGGGCTGTGCGCCGCCGTGCTGTCGGGACGGATGATTCAGACCTTCACCTATCCCCTGGTCGTGGAGCGCGCCTTCCGCCGTGGCGAGGACGCGAGCGCCGAGTCGCCTGCGTTGGCGTGGCGCGCCGCACTCACGACCGTGCTGCTGTTCTCCGCCGCTTCGCTGGGTGCGCGCACGCTCGCGGCACCGGGATGGATGGCCTTCGCCTGCGGCGCCGCCATCAGCGTCCCGTGCATCGGTGTGACGGCGTGGTTCCTCGGCCTCCCGCGGGTGACGCGCTCCGCGATTGCCCGTCGCCTTCCCTTCCGTCGCAACCCCGGGACTCGGCAATGACCATCGCCGTGCACTCGCACCGCCGTTGGCCCATCGCCTCCACCGCGGCGGCGGAGCGCCGGATTGACGTGCACGCGGCCGTCCGGGTCGCATTGGTCCTCTTCGTGGCCTCGATTCCCTTCGACATGCCCGCGGTGAAGACCCCGATGGAGATTCCCACCCTCACCGCCCTGCTGCTGCTTGGCGCCACGGTGCTCGATGCCCGGCGCTGCTACCGCCGCATCCCGGCGGCGCTCGTGGCCTTCGGCGTGTACCTCTGGGTGTTCGTGCTGGCGTTCGCCATCGCCGAGGGGTCCCAGCGGCAGCTCGCCGCGCGACTGTTCATCAACATGGTGATCGTGACGCAGCTGTTCTGGGTGATGGTGAACGTGCTCACCGACCCTCGCGCCCTGCGGGCCGCCCTGTTCGCGTTCGTCCTCGCCTGCGGCGTCCGTGCGGCGATCCAGCTCCTCGGGATCGGCACCGATGCCACCGCCGTCTGGACCGGCGGCGAGCGCGTGACCGTCTTCGGGCAGAACGCCAATCTCAGCGCCATCATCCTGGCGGCGGGCCTGGTGGCGGCGCTGGGCACGCTGCAGCGCGCCCTGGCACCGCCGCGGTTGATCCGTCTCGCCGCGCTGCCGATTGCCCTGGCCTGCGGCGCAGCCATCATCGAGTCGGGCTCGCGCGGCGGCCTCCTCTGTGCCACGGCCGGCCTCGCCACCTTCGGCTTGCGCGGCGCCACGGTCGGTGCGCGCCTCCGCAATACCATCGTGATGGCGACGGGGCTGTGCGTGTTGGCGGCGGGCGCGTGGCGTTCGGACATGATGCGCCACCGTCTCGAGGAGTCGGCGCAGGACGGGCGCCTCGCTGGGCGCGAACTCATCTATCCCGCGGCCATCGCCATGTTCGCCGCGCGTCCGTATCTCGGCTGGGGCCCGATCGAGAACCAAGTGGAGATCGCCCGCCGCATCCAGGAACGCGACCTGCCGCGGCGTGACGCCCACAATCTGCTGCTCGAGCTCCTGACGTCGGTCGGCGTCGTGGGAGCCCTGCCCTTCGCGGTCGGCCTCGCCCTCGCCCTCGGCGCGGCCTGGAGCGTGCGCACCGGCCCCGCCGGACCGCTACCGCTCGGCATGCTGCTCGCCGTACTCGCCGGCACCATCAGCGGCACGTGGATCGCCGCCAAGGTCCTCTGGTTCGCGCTCGCGCTGGCGGTCGCGGAATCCGTCGCGCAGGCGGATCGCGAACGGTGGTCTCACCTCGCGCCGGCGGGGACGTACTGAGATGTGTGGCTTCGCCGGACGATTCCACCCCGTGCGACTCCCCGACGAGCCGACGTGGCAGCATCGCGCCTCGCAGCTCCTCCGCCACCGCGGGCCAGACGGTGACGGCGCCTGGCGGGATGCACGCTGCGAGCTGGTCCATCGTCGGCTCGCCCTCGTGGATCTCTCGCCGACGGGGGCCCAGCCCATGCCCAATGAGACCGGCGACATCCAGCTGGTGTTCAACGGCGAGATCTACAACCATCGCGCACTCCGCGAGGTCCTCGTGCGCCACGGCCACCAGTTCCGTGGGCGCTCGGACACCGAGTCCATCGTCCACCTGTACGAGGAGTTCGGCCCCACGCTGGCCGGTCGCCTGCGCGGCATCTTCGCGTTCGCCCTCTACGACCAACGCCGCAACCGCGTCACGCTCGTGCGGGATCGGTTCGGCGTGAAGCCGCTCTACTACGCCCGCTTGGACGATGATGGGGAATGGATCTTCGCCAGCGAGATCAAGGCCATTCTCGCCCATCCGCGGTTCCGTCCCATCCTCGACCGACAGGCCTGCTACGACTTCCTGGGACTCGGCTTCGTGCCGGACCCCATGACGGGATTTGCCAACGTCGCGGCCCTCCCACCCGGGGGCGTGCTGGAACTCGATGCCGCCGGCGCGCGCCGCTCGACCCACACCGCCGTGTGTGCCCTGCCGGAAGCCTCACTGACGCTCGCTGAGGCGCTCGACGCCGTCGGGACGAAGCTGCAGGCCGCCGTCGCCAGCCAGCGGGAGGCGGACGTCCCGGTCGGCGCCCTCCTCAGTGGCGGCATCGACTCGGCCCTGGTGGTGGCGGCGCACACCCGCCTCACCGATGCACCATTGCGGACCTTCACCATGGGGTTCCCCGATGCGGCGCACGACGAGGCCCTGTCCGCGCAGCGCATCGCCGCCCACTGCACCACGCTGCATCACACCATCCGCGCCGAACCGAAGTCGCTACGTGCCGACGACGTGCTCGCGCTGCTCCGGCACTTCGACCAACCGTTCGCCGACCCCAGTCTCCTCCCCACCTTCTGGGTCGCGCAGGCGATCCGCGATCGCGGTCTTGTCTGCGCGCTCTCCGGCGATGGCGGCGACGAAGTGTTCGGCGGCTATCCTCGTTTCTGGCAGTCCGAACACCTGTTCGCGCTCATGCGGGCACCGGCGTGGATCCGCCGGACCGGCGACGCCGTCGGCACGGCGCTGCTCCCCATCACGCGGGACTTCGGCCGACGCGTCACGAAGCTGGTCGGCATCGCCGAGCTGGCCCGCACCGACACCGCGCACCTGCTCTCGGGACTGTCCAACTACCTGAGTGAGGCGCAGAAGTCCGAGCTGGTCGCCGCCGACGCGCGCACCGGCCTCGCCCCGAGCGCGCGGCTGTTCGACGGCTACCCGCAACCGGCGGTGGACGATCTCGAGGAGCTTTCTCGGCGCATCAGTGAAACGATGTTCCGCGTCACGCTGCCGGGCGGCATGCTCCGCAAGGTTGACATGATGAGCATGCGCGCCGGCATCGAGGTGCGCGTGCCCCTGCTCGACGAGGAGCTCGTCGCGCTCGGGATGTCGCTCCCCCACCGGCTCAAGACCGACGGCCGTCGCGGCAAACTGGTCCCGCGGGCGCTGGCCGACCGCTGGCTCCCTCGCGCGATCGCCCGCGCGCCGAAGCGGGGCTTCACGCCGCCGGTCGATCTCCTCGCCTCGGACGATCTCCACGCCGCCGCCGCCGACCTCCTGATGGGGAGCGCCGCCCGCACGCGCGGTGTGCTCGCGCCGGCGTTGGTGGACGGTTGGCTGTCGCAGTTCGCGCGGCGGCGCCGTGGCCAGGCCGATGGCCGCGTGAGCCGTGGGGGCCTGTCGCAGCGCCTGCTGATCTTGCTGTCCCTCGAGACCTGGATGCGCGACCACGCGCTCTCCTGGTAATCCCCTTCACCCCTGACGGAGCAACCGTGCGCCTTGC
Organism: Gemmatimonadaceae bacterium; assembly: GCA_024710705.1. GTDB lineage: Bacteria > Gemmatimonadota > Gemmatimonadetes > Gemmatimonadales > Gemmatimonadaceae > Pseudogemmatithrix. The sequence goes on from JANJUF010000137.1 coordinate 26,990, forward strand.
CGTCTTCACCTCAAAGTATCCCGCCCGGGTGGCAACCTTCTTCGAGCGCGACATGCAGTCGCTGCTGCGGGCCGGCATCGACCTGGAGATCTTCGCGATCTATCCGCGTGACGACGCGCTGTGGCCGCAGTCGCTCGACGCCCAGTCCGGCGACGGGCGACTCCGTGCGCGCACGCACTACCTCAGCGTCGCGCCCACGATCACCGGCGCCGTCGGCACGGTCGCGCGGCAGCCGCTGACCTGTGCGCGGCAGGCCGCCGCGGTCCTTGCGGCGTCGGTCCGCTACGGCCCTGTCGCCGTCGCCAAGTCGGCGTACGTGCTGCCGAAGGCGTGGAGTTGGGCCGCCACCCGCGCCAAGGAATTCGATCACGTGCTGGCCTATTGGGGGAACTACGCCGGCACCTGCGCGTGGGCATTCCACCAGGCCATCGGGCGGCCGGTGCCCTTCTCGATCTGGCTGCACGCGGGCACCGACCTCTACCAACAGCCCATCCACCTGCGCACCAAACTGCTCCACGCCGACAACATCCTCACCTGCTGCGAGTTCAACGCGACCTTCATCGAACGCAGCTTCGCGAACATCCACGACCGCATCCGATCCCGGATCCACGTCTGCCATCACGGGCTCGACTTGCGTGAGTATCCCTTCTCGCGCGAGGCGCGGCCGGCGTCCCGCATCGTCGCAGTGGGCCGACTCAGCCCGTACAAGGGTTTCGAGTACCTGATCCGGGCGGTCGCGGCGCTTCGGGCGCGCGGCCGCACCTTCCAGTTGGACCTCGTGGGCGGTGGCGAGTTGCAGTCCTCACTCGCGGCGCTCGCCGTGGACCTCGGCGTTTCCGACGCCGTGCGGTTCCACGGATGGGTTGAACATCCCGAGGCGCGGCGCCTGATGCAGGCCGCCACCGTGCTGGTGCACCCCTCGGACGGACTCGGGGATGGACTCCCCAACGTGGTGCGCGAGGCGATGGCCCTCGGCACGCCGGTCATCGGCTCGGATGCCGCTGGGCTTCCCGACGCGCTGGCCGATGGCTGCGGCCTCCTCGTACCGCCGCGCGACGCCGAGGCCCTCGCCGATACGCTCGAGCGTCTCCTCGACAACCCCGCCTTGGCCGAGCGCATCGCCCGCGCCGCCCGTCGCCGCGTGGAGGAGCACTACGACCTCTGGAAGAACGGCGCCCGACTGGCCGCACTCCTCGCCGGCAGCCGCCGCCGCGGCAGTGTCCACCCCGCTCACACCCCGTCCATCACCGCTGGGAGGCTGGAATGCACGACACCTTGATGTCCGTCTACCGCCGACTGCCTGCACCGGCGCGGTCCGTCGCGGCGACGCTCCGCGGGATCTACCTCCAGCACTGGCGGAGCGGACCCGAATTCGAGCGCGTGGCCGAGGATACGCTCACACGCGATACCTGGTCGCCGGAGCGCCTGCACTCGTGGCGCGAGGAACAGCTCGCCCGTCTCCTGCATCGGGCCGCCACCCGTGTGCCCTACTACCGCGAGCTCTGGACGGCGAGGCGCCGGCGCGGCGACCGATCGTCGGTTGAACGCCTCGAGCACTGGCCGATCCTCGAGAAGGAGGAGCTCCGCGCCAACCCCAAGGCGTTCATCGCCGAGGATCAGGACTCGCGCCGGCTCTTCCACGAGCGCACGAGCGGCACAACCGGCAAGCCGATCGATCTCTGGCTCTCGCGGCGGACGCTGACGGCGCTCTATGCCATCGCCCAGACACGCACGCTGACGTGGCACGATATCCCCGCCCGCGTGCGGATGGCCCGCCTCGGCGGCCAGCTCGTCGTCCCGGTCGCCCAGCGACAGCCGCCCTTCTGGGTGTGGAACGCCGCGATGCGGCAACTCTACATGTCCACCTTTCACCTCTCGCCCGCACTCATCCCGCACTACCTCGACGCGCTCGAACGCTACCGCATCCGCTACATCGGGAGCTACCCATCGTCCGTCATCGCCCTCGCCCACGAGGCGCTGCGGCTCCAGCGCACCGACCTCCGCATGCTCGCCGTCATCACCAACGCCGAGGGCGTGGACCTCGAGCAGCGGCGCATCATCGGTGCGGCCTTCGGTTGCCGGGTGATCGAGACCTACGGCCAGGCCGAGATCGTTGGATTCGCCAGCGAATGCCCGGACGGTCACCTGCACCAGTGGCCGGAGTGCGGCATCATCGAGGTCCACGGCGAGCACGGGCCGGTGGCGGCGGGTGAGTCGGGCGAGTTCGTCTGCACGAGCCTGCTGAATCCCGACCAGCCGCTGGTGCGCTACCGGGTGGGCGATCGCGGCCGCTTGGCGAAGGACCAGTTCCGCTGTTCGTGCGGGCGCACGTTGCCGGTCATCGAGGCCGTCGAAGGGCGGACCAATGACTCCTTGCGCACGGCCGATGGGCGCACGGTGTTCTGGCTCAACCCCGTCTTCTACGGGCTGCCGGTGCGCGAATCGCAGATCGAGCAGGAATCGCTCACGCGCACCATCGTGCGGGTCGCACCGGCGGCGGGGTTCGACCGCACGCGCCACGGACGGATCATCGCCCAGCGACTGCGCGACCGCATGGGCGACGTGGAGGTGCGGCTCGAGTTCCTCGACGCCATCCCCCGGACGGCAAACGGCAAGCTGCGCGCCGTCATCTCGCGAGTGGCCTCCGCCTGATGTCGCCGACCACCGTGCCCCCCGTCTCGGTCCTCGTCCCGTGTCGCAATGAACGGGAACACCTCCGGGCCTGCCTCGACTCGCTGCTGCTCGGCACCTGGCCGCACGACCGGCTCGAGATCCTCGTCCTCGATGGCGACAGCGACGACGGCACGCAGGCCGTCGCGACGGAGTATGCGCAGCGGTACACCTGCGTGCGCGTCCTCACCAACCGCAACCGCACGGCACCGGCAGCGCTCAACCTGGGACTGCAGCATGCGACCGGCGAGATCATCGTGCGCGCCGACGCGCATGCCACGTATCCGCGCGACTACCTGGCGCGCCTGGTGCGGCTGTTGGAGTCCACCGGCGCCGAGAACGTCGGACCACGGCTCGACACCGTGCCGGCATCGCGCACCGCGGTCGCGCGCGCCATCGCCCGTGCCCTCTCGCACCCCTTCGGCGTCGGCAACAGCCACTTTCGCGTCTCCGCCGGCGCACCGCGCTGGGTGGACACCGTGCCCTTCGGATGCTTCCGGCGCCAGCTCTTCGCGCGGCTGGGCGGCTTCGACGAAACCCTCGTCCGCAATCAGGATGATGAGTTCAACGCCCGCATCAGGCGCGCCGGCGGCCGCATCCTGCTCGACCCGCGGATCGTCGTTCGCTACGTCGCCCGCGCCACGCTGCGCCAGTTGGCCCGCATGGCGTTCCAGTACGGTCTCTACAAACCCCTGGTGGTGAAGCGCATCGGGGCCGTCACCTCGTGGCGGCAACTCGCGCCAGCGGCCTTCGTTGCGTCCCTGCTCGCCACGACTCTAGGGGGCGCAGTCGCACCCCTCCTCTGGAGCGGGGCCCTGGCGATCGGCGGCGCGCACCTCGCCCTCTCCGCCGCTGCCGCCCTTCCGGTGCTGCGCCGTGACGGGCTGCCGGTCGCGCTCGCGCTCGTGGCGGCGTTCGGCGTACTGCACCTGAGTTACGGTTGGGGATACCTCGTCGGCATCGCTCGCCTAGCCCTCCACTTCCGGCGCCCGACGGTGGCGACGGCCCTGCCGCTCTCCCGATGACGCGTCCCGCCGCCCCCGATCCGGTCGCGTGCTTCATGTACCACGAGATCACGGCCGACCCGTCCACCTCCGGCTTCCAGCGCCGGGGCGCACGGGCTTACGCCTGCCATCCCCGTCTGTTCGAGTCGCACCTCCGCACCATCGCGTCCGTGGGCTCCGCGCCCGCGCTCGTCTCGTCCCTCGGGCTCCCGTCCGCCGCGCCCGCGGCCGGCACCACGCTGTTGCTCTCGTTCGACGACGGCGGGGTCAGTGCGCTCGCCGCGGCTGACGCGCTGGCCCGCCGGCAATGGCGCGGCCACTTCTTCGTCGTCACCAATCGGATCGGCACGCGCCGATTCCTTGGCCGCGACGACATCCGGTACCTGCGCTCCTGCGGACACCTGATCGGCACGCACTCGCACTCGCACCCGGACATCTTCCCTCGCCTGTCCGTTCCCCGCATGCGCGAGGAGTGGGAGACCAGCCGTAGGATCCTTGAGGACCTGCTCGGCGAGCGCTGTCACGTGGCCTCCGTGCCCGGAGGCGACCTGTCTCCAGAAGTGATCGCGTCGGCGGATGTCAGCGGCATCGACGTGCTCTTCACCTCGGAGCCGGAACTGCACCCGCGGCAAGTGGGCCGCTGTCTCCTGGTGGGACGCTACGCGGTGAAGGCCGGGCTCGCCCCGGCCACCGTGGCCGCCCTGCTGGCGTTGCGGGGATGGGAGCGCGCGCGACTCTACCGCCGCTGGTCGGTGATGGCCCGTCGCGGCCTGGGGCCCCTGTACCGCCTGTACGTGGATCGCACGACCGCCACGGACCGCGCCCCGAGGAGCTCCCGATGACTGATCTCGCCACGTACGCCTCCTACGTGGAATGGGACACCCGCAACTGGTCCCTCGCGCCACGATTCTGGGAGCAGCACACCGGGCTGTCGCTCGCGCGCTGTCGCGCCCTCGAACTCGGCAGTCGCCACGGCGGCCTCTCACTCTGGCTGGCGCGCTGCGGCGCGGAGGTCACCTGCACCGACCTGCACGGCCCGACCGCGCTGGCCCGGGAACGACACAGGGCCGGGGGCGTCGCCGATCGCATCCGCTATGCCGCCCTCGACGTGACGCAACTCGAGGACCGCGACTGCTTCGACGTCATCGTCTTCAAGTCCATGCTCGGCGCCGTGGACGGCGCCGACCGCCGTCGCGCCCAACAGGATGCCATCGCCCGGATGCACCGCGCCCTGCGACCCGGCGGGGAGCTCTTCTTCGCCGAGAATCTCTCGGCGTCCATCGCCCATCGGTATCTCCGACGGCGCTTCGTCGCCTGGGGACAGTCGTGGCGGTACGTCACCGTGTCCGAGATGCGCGAGTTCCTCAAGCCCTTCGCCAGCGTGGCGTATCGGACGGTCGGCTTCAGCGGCGCGTTCGGGCGGAGTCCGCGCCAGCAGGAAATGCTCGGCGCCGTCGATCGCGCCGGCCTCGATCGGCTCGTTCCCGAAACCTGGCGCTACATCATCATCGGCGTGGCACGCAAATGACCTCGATCCTATCCGGCGTTCCGGCGCTCCCGGCCACGGCATTCACGCTCGACGACCCTCCGGCCATCAAACGGCTGTGGCGACGGCTGCCGACGTCGCTGCGCCGCCGGATCGGCGACCTCACGCGTTGGACCGGCATCCCCTTCCTCCTGAGCTTCGCGCTCGACTACCGCCGCACGACCTCGGCGGCGCGATACGCCGGCCACCTGCCCGCCCTGCTCGAAGCCTACACGCTGGCCACGGACGCCGAACGCGACCGCATCCGGCGCCGCCTGGACGAGATCACCGACTCCATCGTGCTCCCGAATGGCGTGCGCAAGACGACTTACGGCGGTCGCCAGGCCAGCCTGCTGCGGGAAGTGCTGGGTGACGGCGCCTGCACGCTGCCGGACCGTCCACTTCGCGTGTTGGACTTGCCGGCCTCGAACGGGGCGGCGGCCATCGCGTCGCGTGCACTGCTGGCGAGCTCGCGCCCGGTGGCCGAGTACGTGCTGGCCGACCTGGGCTTCCAGCTCCTCCTCGATCCCGCGCGGGGCTGCGTCTACGATCCGCAGGGGACTCTGCTGCAGGTGCTGGACGGCGATCGCCTGCGCAATGTCTTCCTTCCGCACGCATCCGGCGCCGAATACTCGTGGCTGACGCGACTTGCCCTCGCACCCCTCGCCGCGCAGGGGCGACGCCTCGCCGCCCGCTACCCCGTGGCATCGACCGACGCACTCGAGCCGCTCCCACTGGTGCATCCCGACGTGGCCGACGGCATCCGCAACGGTCGCTTCTCGTTGCGGGTGGCGAACGTCTTCGAGCCCATCGCCGGACCGTTCGACCTGATTCTCTGCTGCAACCTGCTGCAGCGGAATTACTTCGATGCGCCGACAATCGCCCGGGGCATTGCCAATCTCGGGCAAGCGCTCGCCCCGGACGGCCTGCTCATCGTGGGCAGTCCGGACGCCCCGCTTGATGGCGGGCATCGCGTGTATCGCCGCACCGGCGCGGGCATCACGCTCGTCCGGGAATGCGGCGTGCTCTGATGGGCCGCATGCCCGGCACGTACGCACGAACGCCCCCGCCGGCCAGGGCCGACGGGGGCGTCCGCGTTCACGGCCGCCTCACGGCACGCGCGTGATGATGAAGGTGTCGAACTCCGCGCCGGTCCGCGGGACGCTCGACGAAGACATCCCGATCGGCGCCGCCGGGGTCACCGCCCCCATCGGCAGCGTGACCGATCCACCGAAACTCCCGGACACCAGCGCCGGGCCGTAGAGGTCCTGCACGCTCCGCACCTCGTAGCGATCGCCGAGCGCCAGGACGCCGCTGATCGTCGCGACCACCGATCCCGTCTTCGCCCAGTCGTAGACCGTGATCGTCGCGCGCCCTGGCTCGTAGGCGTTGGCTCGTACCTCGATCTTCGGCAGCGACGGCAGGAGCGACGTCGCCACGTCCGTGGCGCCCAGCCCCGAACGCGACTGCCAGTCGCCGAACGTCCGCCACGAGCCGGAGTAGTACCACGCACTGGCCGTCGGCGACCGATGCTGGGTGTTGGCCGCCCACGTGGTCCCGGAGGTCGTGGTGTTGTTCAGGCGGACCATCTGCGCCGCACCCAGCAACACGTTGTCGCGCACCGTCGCCGACGACCAGTAGCCGAAGTCGAAGGCCGGTGATCCGCCGATGATGTGGTTGCCCGTCACCGTCACGCTGCCGTTCACCAGCGTGCTGTAGCCGACGCGCACGTTGCGCCCGCCCAGTCCCGGCGTGAAGTAGGTCAGGTTCCCCACCACCGAACTGCCGGTCGAGTAGTCGGCGCCGCCCAGCAGGATGTTCTCCGAATTCGAGTTCGTGGAGAGCGTCCCGTTGTTGAAGGCCGTGTTGCGCTCGATCCGGATGTTGTTGAGCTTGCCCGAGCCCGAGTTGGTGTACACGTGCACGCCGTACCCGAACTGGTTGAACAGCACGTTGTCGCGAATGATCACCGGGCCGACGTCGCTCTTGAGGTAGAGCGCGTGGCCGTGGCCGCGGTCGGGGCCCTGCCAGCCGTTGTTGTAGAACACCGATCCGGACACTTCGACGTTGGTGTGCTGCGTGTAGTTGTAGAAGGCCACACCGGCGTCGTGCACCACCACGTTGATGTACTTGGTGTTCGACGCATTGTTGACGATGCCGTTCGGCCGCTGCTCGCTCCCGGTGGAAGAGGTGGTCCGGGTGGTATTGGGATTCATCACTTCGATCCCCCACATCACGGTCCAGGCCCCGCGCACCTGCAGGGTGGTCAGCGCGCTGCCGGCGTGCGCGATGGTCGCGCGCTCACCAGGATAGGCGCGGAACACGACCGGCTTGCCGGAGGTCCCCGCCACGCTGCTCGTGAACGAGCCGCTGTACGTCCCGCCGCGGATCCACACGGTGTCGCCCGGCAGCACCTTGCCGCTCGCGCCGGAGAGCGCGGTCGCGAGGTCCCACGGGCTCGAGATCGTTCCGCTGTTCGTGCTGCGGCCCGACGGGTCCACGTAGTGCCCGACCCGCTGCGCCGGCACGCTGGCGACCGTCACGGCCGCCGAATCCGCAATGCCGGACGTCGAGGCGATGACCCACACGGTGCCCGCGGCAAGCGCGGTCACCAGTCCGCTGGGGCTGACGCCCACACGCGAGGGATCACGGCTGGTCCAGGTGACACTCACCCCCGGAACCTCGGCGCCCGCGGCGTCCCGCGCAACCGCCGCGAGTTGGCCGGTGGCACCCACCAACAGGCTCATGGTCGCGGGCGAAACCGTCACGGTCGCCACCACCGGCGATGCGGGCGCCGTGCTCGCGGTATCCAGGACGATGTACGGCTCCGCCGCCCAGCCATCCGTGCCACTCGGGAAGTCCACCCACCAGCGCGTGCGGCCGTCGCCGGCGGTATCCACGATCGGCCCGCGGAGCACCGTGCCAACGGCGCCACTCGCCTGTTCCCCGACAATCGCCGAGTTCACCGTCGCGTGCTCCCGCAGGTAGATCAGCCCATCGGCGAGTGCGGAGGCACCCACGGCAAGCCGCGTCGCCGTGACCGTCACCTCCAGCGACGCCGTCACGGCATCCACCTTCGCCCGGAGCGTGACGCTTCCCTCGGTGCGCCCCGTGATCACGCCGAGCGAATCGACGGTCGCGATCGCGGTATCGCTGATGGAATAGGTGATGCGCTGGCCAGTCAGGGTGTCGCCCGATGCGCCCGTGACGGTGACCTGCGTTGCCAAGATCGCGGCCGGCGCAACGACGGCCGATTCCGGCGTCAGGGTGAGCGCCGCAGCTGCGCTCGAGAGCGTATCCATGCGCGCCAGGTAGCCTGCCTCAACCCAGCCATCGGCTCCCGAATCGAAGTTGATGTCGAACCAGCGGATGCCGCCGCTCGTGGCTGGCCCGCCGCGGATGGTGCCTTGCGCGCCACTCGGCTGCGTCCCAAGCACCTTGCCTCTGGATGCAGCACGCGAGCGCACCGTGACGCTCGTCGTTGTTGCCACGCGGGCTCCGAGCTCCGTGTCGCCGGCCAGGACCGAGGCCGTGGCGGGATTGCTCGATCGGCTGGGACCGAGCGGCAACTGGTCGTCGCTGCAGGCGACCGTCGCGACCGCGAGGACGATCACGAGGGCATCCCGCAGGAGGGCGAGACGGCGCGAAAGCTTGGCGATGTACATCATAGGTGACGCTCCTACGGTGAAAAGGGTGTGAAACGGACCGCCCGCACTACACGTGCGGGAGGGGACTGCTCAGGGTGTGGTGGTCAGCGACGCCGGACGATGAAGACCTTGAACTCCGGTCCGGTGAGCGGCGCGCGCGGTGCGGAGATGCCAATGGGATCCGTGGGCGCGACCGCGCCCATCGGCAACGTCACCGCGCCGGCATAGACCCCCGCGACGACCGGTGCCGCGAATGGACGCTGGGCGTCCACGATCTCGAAGGAGGTGCCGAGTGGAAGCACGTCGTCCAGCGCCGCCGTCACGCTCGACGCCTGCCGCCAGTTCAACACGGCGATCGTCGCTCGGCCCGGCTCATACACGTTGGGGAGCGTGACGATCGTGGGCGACGCGGGCAGGGCGTCATCAACGAGATCCCCCACGGCGAGTCCCGTCAACGAGGTCCAGATCGGAAACGATGTCGTCACCGCGCCATAGGACCACGCCAGTGCCAAGGGGTCCTGCAGCTGCTGTGACGCACCCCAGGAGAAGCCGCTGAGCGGCTGTTCGCGGAGCGTGACGAGGGTGGCGGGCCCGCGCAGGAGGTTGCCGGAGAATGTCGCGGCGACCCAGCGATCGATCGCCAGCACCGGCTGCCCGCCGATGAAGCGGTTGTCGGCCACCAGGACATCGCCGTTCGTCAGCGTGTCGTAGCCCAGCCGCACGTTGGCGGCGGACGTTGACGGCGCGTGCCACGCGATGTTGCCCACCACGCGGCTGGCGGTCACGGGCTCGCGCCCGCCGAGCAGGATGTTCTGCGCTCCCGGCGACAACGACAGCGTCCCGTTGTTGAAGATGACGTTGCGCTCGATCCGGATGTCGTGAAGCAGCCCCGACCCGCGTTCGGTGTACGCGTGCACGCCCCACCCGAACTGGTTGAAGATGATGTTCTCGCGGAGGATCACGGGGCCCACGCCACTCTTCACGTACAGTGCGTGGCCGTGGCCGCGATCCGGCCCCTGCCAGCCGTTGTTGTAGAACAGCGACCCATAGACCTCGACGTCGGCCGCGTGCGAGTAATTGAAGAAGCCGACGCCGGCGTCGTGGACCGTCAGATTGACGAATCGCGTGTGCGAGGCACTGTTGGCGATGCCGTTCGGCCGAAGCTCGGACCCTGCCGACGCACTGACGCGCGAGGTCGCCGTGTTCGTGATCTCGAGGTCGCGGAACTCGGTCCACGAGCCGTGCACCGACAGCGTCGTGCGCGACGAACCGCGATGGTCGAGGATGCTCCGACCGCCCGGCTCCGCGCGGACGACGACAGGCGCGCCCGGCAGCCCGGCCACCGTGCTCGTCCACGAACCACGATAGGTCCCGGCGCGCAGCCACACGGTGTCGCCAGGCGTCACGCGCCCGTCGGCCCCGGCCAGCGCCGTCGTCAGGTCCCAGGGAGCCAGCGCGTCGCCCGCGGCGCAACGGTCACCGCTCGGGGCGGCGTAGTGGGACGTCCGCAGCACCGCATCGGCGCCATCGCTGGCGGGCACGCAGGGTGCCGGCGGCGACAGGGCCGCATCCGCACAGCCGGCCAGCGCCAACAGCGCGGCCACCGACCACCAACCGTCACGCCCCATCGTCCCTCCCAACCCGCGCTGCCGGTCGCCCCGTGTGGATGCCCCGACAACAGAAGAGCCGCCAGCCACGACCGAGGTGGTCGTTTCGCTGGCGGCTCGGCTGGCGTGGCCATCGGTGAGGATGGCGGTAGCCCCGTGACTCTGCGTGATCGCCTTTCGGCGAGCGTGCTCTGAGCAGCGTGCTGAACTGTGTGTCGGCCGGTCCTAGGTCACGGACCACTCTCGGGCGGCGCGGTACTTCGAAGGGGGACACTAGGCACCTCCAGCGCGACACGCAAGCACTTCGCATCCAAACCGTCACATCGTGAGGCCGCCGCTCATGCGCCCGGCGGCGGCGCGTGGGGAACGCGCAGGGCGTCCGTTCCGTCCGGGCGCGCCAACACCACGCAGTTCCCACCGGCACGCTTGGCCGCGTACAGCGCCCGATCGGCGAGCAGGAACAGTTCGTCGTCCACCGGCGAGGAGGCGCGCAGCTGGGCCACGCCGATGCTGGTGGTCACCGGAATCGCGGCGTCCACGAACTGCACCGTCACCATCGCACGGATGCGCTCGGCCACGCGCGTGGCCGTCGTCGCGTCGGTGTCCGTGAGCAGGGCCGCCAGTTCGTCGCCGCCGTACCGACAGGGGATGTCCACCGCCCGGACCTCGTGCTGGACGATGCGTCCGACGCGCCGCAGCACGTCGTCGCCCGCCCGGTGCCCGAACGTGTCGTTGACTTGCTTGAACCGATCGAGGTCAATCAACAGCAACGCCGACGATCCGCCGGTGCGCCGGCAGCGCTCGATCTCGCGTCGCAACGCCGTCTCGAAGTACGCACGGTTGAACAGGTCCGTCAGCGGATCCGCCACCGCCCGCCGCTCCATCGCCTGCAACGCGGAGCCGGCCACGATCTGCGGATCCGGCACGGCCGGCGACATGTTCGTCACGTAGTCGAAGAGGGCAACGCGCTGGCCCACGTCGCGGCCCAGTCGCGCAGTCAGCTGCCGGCGGTGGGCCGTCACGGCCCTCCATAGGTCCCGGGCGGCCGATTCGTCCATGTCCACTCGCAGGAGCTGGCGCAGTCGCGTCGCGTAGAAGCGTCCATTCGCGGACCCCTGCCCGATGGCCTCGCCTCCGGCGTCCTCGGCCTTGCCCTCCCTCGGGAACTCCCACTTGCCATCCACCATGCCCACACGTGAAATGCAGGTGTCGTACCCGAACGAGGTCGCGTCCAACCCGTTGACCGAGGCGCACTTACGCATTCGCACACGGGCCGGTTCGCGCGCACCGCTCCACCATGGGGCAAAGCGTGCGGGTCCGAGCGAGGCCGTTGCACCACCTTGAGGCGGGGTCCTCACGCCATCGCGTATCGCTCGAGGGCGCGATCCACTGATGCGGCCAGCGGCGCGTCGTCGAGGTCATCGAGGATCTCGCGGGCGCGCTCCAGGCAGGCCCGGGCCTCGCTGGCGTCGCCGCACATCGCACGGAAGTCGGCATAGGCGATGTACGACTCGGCTTCAAGCCGCGGCGATGGTTCGCCGCTCCGGCTGAGTTCGATGGCCTTCTCGTAGAAGACGAAGCCCGATTCGTCCCGCTGTCGCCCACGCAAGTTGCCGAGCATCAGGTACACCCGGGCCAGCCAGCGCGGCGCGTTCTGCTCGATGGCCAACTCCTCGGCGCTCCGCAGCTCGTCCTCGGCGTCGGGAAAGCGGTCGGTCTCCGCGTAGAACTCGCTCACGGCAATCCGGAGCGCAAGTTCGCGGTGCGAATCGCGCGGCAGACCGTGGAGCACGGCCAGCGCTTCGCGGTAGGCGGCGAGCGCCACGGCCGGCTGCGCTTGCTGGCGCGCGATCCGCGCCCGCATCGTGTGCAGCTCCACCTGCGCCATTGATGGCACCGTGTTGGCCAGTTCATCGCTGGCCCGACGCAGCCAGCTCTCCGCGCCGTGGGTGTCAGCGGCAGCCAGCGCCACCGCACTCATGCCGAGGGCCAGTTCGGCCAGGAGGCCGTGCTGTCCGAGCGCCTGGGTGAATCCGCGGGCGAACCAGGCGGCGGCGCCGCGCCCGTTCGACATCGCCAATGCGAGCCGTCCGAGACCCAGCGCGGCCCGCGCGGCCCCTGTCGCATCGCTGCTGGCCTCGGCCAGCGCCAGCGCGCGCTGCTGCAGGCGCCCGGCGCGCGCGAGATTGCCGCTGGCGACCTCGAGCGCAGCGAGCCGCTGCAGCACTTCGATCTCGACCTCCGGGTCCCGGCCACGCTCGGCGATGGAGCGCGCATGCTCGAACCAAACGCGCGCCGCGATCTCGCGCCCCACCCGCACCTCGAGGTCGCCGGCCCGGAGGAAGGCGAGCACACATCCCGCCGAGTCGCCGCGGGACTCGGCTTCGATGGCCTCGATGGACGCGTCGTACAGCATCGTGAGGTGATCGGCCACGCGACGCAGCGTCCGCGGGACGAGATTCGACAGCTCGGAGGTGCCGACCAGGCGCTTGCCGACGGTCAGGTGCGGTTCCTCCGCCGCGCGACGACGGGATGCCGCCATGATGTAGGACCGCAGCGGCGCGAGCGCGTCCACGTCCGGGAGCAACCCGAGCACCTGCTCCACGCGGAAGGTGCGGCCGGAATCGGGCGTCACAGGCCGTACTCCTTCATCTTGCGCGCGAGCGTATTCCGGTGCACGCCGAGAAGGCGCGCCGCCTCGCTCACGTGGCCGTGGGTCTGCTCCAGGGCGCGCGCGATGTGCCACGCCTCCATCTCGCGCAGCGTGCGGATGCCGGTCGGATTGGCCCGCTCCGCGGTTTCCGGATGCGTGCGCCACGATTCCGGCAGGTGCTCCCCGCGCAGCACATCGCCGTCGGCGACAAGCACCGCACGCTCGATCACGTTCCGCAACTCCCGCACGTTGCCCGACCACTCGTGGTGCTGCAGCAGCGACAGCGCGCCATCGGTGATGCCCGTGAATCGCTTCCCGTACCGCTGCCCGAACTCCTGCAGGAAGCTCGCCGTCAACAGCGCGATGTCGCCGTCCCGCTCGCTGAGCCGGGGCAGGTGCAGCGTGACGACGGCCAGGCGGTAGTAGAGGTCCTCGCGGAACCGGCCGTCGGCGATCAGGCCGCGCAGGTCGCGATGCGTGGCGGCGATCAGGCGGACATCCACCGGGATCGGTTCCGACCCGCCCACCCGCTCGATCTCGCGCTCCTGCACGGCGCGCAGGATCTTCGTCTGGAGCACGAGACTCATGTCGCCGATCTCGTCGAGGAAGAGCGTGCCGCCCACGGCGCGCTCGAAGCGGCCGATCTTCCGGGCAATCGCGCCACTGAACGCGCCCTTTTCGTGCCCGAACAACTCGCTCTCCAGCAGGTTCTCCGGGATCGCCGCGCAGTTGATGGCGATGAACGGGCGCGACGCCCGCGGTCCCTGCAGGTGGATCGCCCGCGCCACGAGTTCCTTGCCGGTGCCTGAATCGCCCTCGATGAGGACCGTGGCCGTGCTCGGGGCGACCTGCGAGATGCCGCGGAACACCGGGAGCATCGCCGCGCTGCCCGACACCATGAGGGTCGGCCCCACGGTGTAGCTCGTCAGGTCGGGGAGTGGCAGCGGCGTCTCGGCCTCACCGGCCTGGACCTTCTTCAGCAGCTCCTGGAATCGGGCCGGGCCGAGCGGCAGCGGAATCACATCGTACACGCCCAGCTGCGTCGCCCGGAGCACGAACCCCAACGACGGCGTCGGCGTGAGCACGACGAGGCGCGGCCGACGCGGCACCCGCCGCAGCACCTCGATCCACCAGTCGAGCTTCTCCTCACTGTCCGGCGCGATCGAGACGAGGATCAGGGACCATCCGCCGCCGGCCAAGGCCCGCAGCGCCGGCGCCGCGTCGGCCACGCGCTCGATCACCACCTGTGCGCCCTGGCCGAGGCGCAACAAGTCCTGCCACACGCCGGGTTCCACGTCCACGGCCAGGATGCGCACCAGCCCGGGAGCGGGCGCCGCAGCGGCGGTATCGGGCAGGTCCGGTTGCACCGTCACACTCATCGCGCACGCGCGGCCGGTGCCGCGTCGGACAGGGGACCCAGCAGACGCGCGACGAACACGAGCGCGTCGTCGGTGGCGCCGCCGTGCTGCGCCAGGAGCGCGGTGGCGAGTTCGGCCGGGCCGAGGTGCGTGTCCACCGACGAGACGAAGCCCACATCCACGCCATCGGTGGCCATCACGAACAGGTCGCCCGCTTCCACCGACAGCGTGGACGCGTGCAGCGCCGGCAGGCGCAGGCCGACGATGCCGCCGCGGGACAGCAACTCCTCGCGGGGCGGCACCGTCCGCTCGTCGGCCCGCACGAGCACGCCCCGCACGTTCCCCACGCTCAGCCACGTGAGCTCACGCGACGCCACATCGAGCACGGCAAGGCTCAACGCCACCCCGCGCGACCCGATCAGCGCATCATGGCAGGTCCGCACGAGGGGAATCACGCGCCCGCTCTTCGACCCCATCAACACCTTGGCGCAACGCGCCGCCGCGTCCGCCGCCTCGTCGCCGTGCCCCAGGCCGTCGGCCACCGCCAGCAGCGTCCCGCCGCGCACCGGATGGACAAGCTGCCTGTCGCCCGAGCGCGACTGCCCCGCCATCGCCGTGGCGGCGAACCCCCATTCGACGCCAGGAGCGCGCCCCAGCAGCAGCGGCATCTCAGCGCGCCCACTTCCAAAGGGTGACCACCGTGCCCTTCCCGGGCTCCGACTGGATCTCGAACTCGTCCATCAGCCGTCGGACGCCCGGCAGCCCGAGCCCGAGGCTGCCCGACGTCGAGTACCCGTCCTCCAGCGCCAGCGCGATGTCCGCCACGCCCGGCCCGTCGTCCCGGGCCACCACGCGAACGCCGCGACGCCCGTTCCGCTCCTCGAGCGACACCACGATCTCCCCGGTGCCCGCGTAGGCGTAGATGTTGCGCGCCAGCTCGGAGATGGCCGCCGCGATGACCGTCAGGTCGCTCGACGAGAACGACAGGATGGCCGCGACCTCGCGTCCCGACTGCCGCGCCGCGACGATATCCACGTCGCTCGCGATCTTGATGCGGCGCTCAGCCGGCACCGGAACGGCCTCGCTTGGCGCGGGAGTTCAGGTACAGGAGCCCCTCCTCGAGGTCCAGTGCCGTCTTCACGTTGTCCAGCGTGAGCCCCAGTTGGACCATCGCGAAGGCGACGTCCGGCTGCACGCCGACGATGACCGTCTCCGCCCCCCGCAGCATGATCATCTGGGCCAACGTGCTCAGCGTCCGCACCGCGAACGAATCCATCACGTCCAGCACCGTCACGTCCACGATCACGCCGCGCGAGCGATAGCGGCCCACCTGCTCCACCAACTGGTCGCGCAATCGAATGAGGTCCGCATCCGCGAGCGACGACTGGATCGACGCGATCAGGTAGTCGCCCTGCTTGAGGATCGGAACGAGCATCGGTGACGACCGGTCAGTTCGACGCTTCCGATGCCGCCGACTCCGTCAGCCGCATCACCTTGTAGCCCAGCAACAGTTCCGCCTCCTCGATGCCGCCCTGGAGGTCGCCAACCGTGTTCATCTTCGTGAGGTCCACGCCGATCGTGACCAGCGTCTGCGCGATCTCCGGCGAGAGGCCCGTGACGATCACCGTCGCGCCCAGCAGGCGGGACGCCTCCACCGTCTGCACGAGGTGATTCGCCACCGTCGCGTCCACCGACGGCACGCCCGTGATGTCCATCACGACGACCTTGGCACGGTTCGACCGCACGCCACGCAACAGCTGCTCGGTCAACTGACGCGCGCGCTCCGAGTCCACCACGCCGATGATCGGCAGGATGAGCAGCCGCTCGCGCACCTGGAGCACCGGCGTTGACAGCTCGCGGATCGCTTCCTGCTGCTGCCGGATCACGCGCTCGCGTTCCTGGACGAAGCCCACCGCCACCGTCGTCGCGATGCGGTTGGCCGCCGGCTCGTAGGCGTCGAGGACCCGGTTCAGGAGCGCGAAATCCCCTTGGTACTTCTCGAACAGCGAGCGCGCGAGCACGTCACGCAGCAGGAGCACGATGCCCAGCACTTCCGGTGTGTCCACGCCCCGCGGAATGATGCGCTCGGACAGGTTGCGCGCGTACGCCTGCAACGCTTCCACGCTACCCGTCTCCAGCACCTCGACGTAGTTGTCGAACACCGACGTCGCTTCGGCGAAGATCTCTTCCTTCGTCATCGTCGTGAGCAGCCGCGACTCCGTGATGCGCCGGACCCATTCCTCGCGCAGGATGGTTCGGTTGTGCCGCAAGTGGGCGACGAGTTCGCTCAGGACGTCCGTCGTCCGCTCGCCCGAAGTCCGCTTCTCACGCGATGTCATCGATGCTCCGAGTCCGAAGGGGGATGTGCTGCGCTGCATCTGGTTCGGCACTCGCCCAGAGCCTCTGCCCCGAGCTAGGCCCAAACCTGCCGCCTTCCGGAATGCAATGCCAGAGCCGCCAGCACCAGAACGCGCGCGGCGCGCTAACCGCTTTTCCCCCAACGCGTTACAACATTCCACATTCCGCCGCCGGGCCGTTGGCGAGTCGCCCGATGCACCATTAAGGTGCGGATGCGCCGCTCTGCAGCCCCAAGCCGCCCACGGCGCTCCGAGGCGCTGGCCGCCAAACTGACGGGCGTTGCCCCATTCTGGGGCATGTTTTCGCCGCTTGCCCCGCTCTGGTGCGGAATTTCACCGCGCCGTGCGCGCCGGACGGCTCACGCCCCGTCCGCCCCATCTCCCCAGCGTGGAAACGCCGACTTCTTCGCCCGGGCAGTCCGGCGAGCGAGCAACCCATCCAACTCCCCCCAAGTGTGCACCCCGCGATGCGAGGCATCGCGCAGCAACCCGCGCAGCACCTCGGCCGTCGCCAGCGCGTCCCCGCTCGCCCGGTGCCGATCACTGATCTGCACCCCGTAGTGCGCCGATACCGAATCGAGATTGCGGCGAGGCAGGTGCGCCAGCAGTCGCCGCGCCAGGCGCACCGTGCAGAGTTGCCCGGTCACCAGCGTGCCGAGTGGCGTCGGCGCCACCCGCGAGAACTCGGAGTCGAGGAAGCCGAAGTCGAACCGCGCGTTGTGGGCCACGAACACGCGCCCCACGAGGTGCGCGGCGAGTTCCCCGGCGATGTCGGCGAAGCGTGGCGCGCCGCGCACCATCGCGTCGTCAATCCCCGTGAGTCGCGT
The DNA here is from genome assembly GCA_024710705.1 of Gemmatimonadaceae bacterium. Classification (GTDB taxonomy): domain Bacteria; phylum Gemmatimonadota; class Gemmatimonadetes; order Gemmatimonadales; family Gemmatimonadaceae; genus Pseudogemmatithrix. The sequence goes on from JANJUF010000137.1 coordinate 44,638, forward strand.
GATGTGCCACGGAATCGGGCGCCCGGGATTGATCAGGCTGTGGAAGGCCAACGAGGTCGTCGCGCCCTCCACGTGCACGGCCGCCACCTCGGTCACGCGGTCCACGCCCCACGGCTGTCCCCCCGTCGTCTCGACGTCCACCACCACGAAGGGAAGAGTGTGCAGCTCCATGCCCCAACTTACTGGGATGGTCCCGCGAAGTCCTCAACCGATCGCTACGGGAGGACTTCTTCCCCCGCCGGCGCCTGCGCCTCCAGGGTGGTGATGAAGCTGCGCCACTTGCCCTGCGCCCCCATCACCACGCGGAAGATCAATGGCATCGGGAACCCTTCGTACTCGGCCGTGCGCCAGTACTCGATGCCCTCGCCCACCTTCATCACCTGCTCGCGGACCATGCGGCGCTCCGCGCCAAGCTGCGTACCCAGCCGCGGTACGATCTCGGTCAGCCGGACACGCAAGCTGGCCGTGTCGCCATCCACCGGATCGGCGTGGCGGAGCAGTGCGTCGATCGCCGCCGTGTACACCTGTTGCGTCGCGTCGCGGCCGATGCGCAGGGCCTCCTCGCGCGTGGCGAGGTACGGCGGGGTGGGCGGCGCCTTCGGAGCGGCGGCGACGGTGTCCGCCGGCGGCGGCGGGGGCGGAGGGGACAGCGGGTTCGCGGGCGGCGGACCGGCTTGGGCGGCGAGCGTGCCGGCACTCACCGTGAGCGCCGCCACGACGAGGACGCGAAGACCTGGAAGCACCACGAGCTCCTAGCTGAAAGTCTGCACTGGACGGATCCGACCCTGCCCGACGAGCCCGCGGCCATCCGACGAATCCGACATTACCCTATTGAGTCGGCGGCGAGTTGCGAGTAGCTTGTGAACGATTTCACAAGCCTATGCACTCTCCGCTCAAACATATCGCCGAGTCCACCGTCCGGCGCCTCTCACTCTACCTCCGATTCTTGGAAGAGTTCGAGGCGCGCGGGCAATCCACCGTCTCCTCCGGTGAACTCGCCCGCTCCGGCGGCACGACCTCGGCCCAGGTCCGCAAGGATCTCTCCTTCTTCGGCTCCTTCGGCAAGCGCGGGCTCGGCTACGACGTCAAGGACCTCATCGCCTCCATTCGCGAGATCCTCGGCCTCGAACATCCCTGGCCCGTGGTGATCATCGGCGCCGGGAAAATCGGTGCCGCCCTCGCCCAGTATCGCGGCTTCACCTCCCGCGGGTTCCACGTGGTCGGCGTGTACGACAGCGATCCGGCCAAGGTCGGCAACGCGCTCGGGGCGCTGCAGGTGCGTGCGCTCACGGACCTCGAGGCCGACATCGCCCAGCACCACCCGCGCATCGCCGTGCTGGCCGTACCCGCCGAAGCCGCCCAGCCCATCGTGGATCGCGTCGTGGCCGCCGGCCTCCGCGCCATCCTCAGCTTCGCGCCGGCCCCCTTGCTCGTGCCCGCCGGCGTGACGCTCCGCGCCGTGAACATGGCCACGGAGCTCGAGATCCTCGCCTACTCACTGACTCACGCGGAGTAGGCGCAGGAAATCCTCGGGGGACAGCGTTTCCGGACGCGCCTCGGGATCGATCGCCGCCGCCGACAGTGCGGCATCGGCCCGCGCGGCATCCCAGGTCCGCACCGTGCGCAGCACGCGCCGCATCTGCTTGCGGCGCAGCCCGAACGCCCCCTGCACCAACAGGCGGAATGGCTCTTCTTCCGCCTCGCGCAGCAACGGCACCGTGCGCGGCACGATCCGGATCACCGCGCTCTCCACCTTCGGCGGCGGCGTAAACGCGCGCGCCGCCACGCCAAACAACAGCGTCGCCTCGGCCAGCGCCTGCACGTTCACCGACAGCGCGCCGTACGCCTCGCTTCCCGGTGCCGCCACGACGCGATCAGCCACCTCGCGCTGCACCAGGTAGATCGCACGCGTGGGACGCGGGCGCCGCATGGCGTGGAAGAGGATCGGCGTCGTGATGTTGTAGGGGACGTTTCCGGCGAGCAGGTAGGGCCCGCCCGCCAACGCGCCGAGATCCTGCTCCAGCACGTCACCCTCCACCATCCGGAAGCGAGGCTCACCCGCCCAACGCTCGGCGAGCATCGGCGCCAGCTGGCGATCGAGCTCGATGGCAATCACGCGCCCGGCGCGTTCAAGCAACTGCGTGGTGAGCGCCCCCCGCCCCGGGCCGATCTCGATCACCGTGTCCTCACGCGTGGCGCCGAGCGCATCAGCGATGCGTCCGAGCAGCTTCGGATCGGTGAGGAAGTGCTGGCCCAGCCGCTTCTTCGGGCGCGGCAGCGGCCCGGTCACGCGTGCCTCAGGACCACCACGGCTTGGTCGTCGTGCGGCTTTGCGCGGCCGAGGTGCCCTTCCACCAGGGCGAAGACGCCATCCACGATCCGCGACGGCAGTTCCCGCCGCCGTGCACGCAGCACGTCAATCACCGCCGCCTCGCCCAGCGACTCGCCGCGCGCGTTCCGCGCATCGCTCACACCGTCGGTGAACAGCGCCAGCAGGTCGGTGGCCGGATCCCAGGGGCGCGACGCCGCGTGCAGTTGGTCGCCGCCCAGGCCCAGCGGTGGATCGGTGGCCTCGAGCCGCGACGCCACGCCGTCGGCGCCGATCACGAAGGCGTGGGGATGGCCGGTGTTGGTCCACCGCAGCGTGCGCTGCTCGCGGTCCACCACGGCGTAGCACAGCGAGAGGAACATCTCCGTCTCGCGCAGTTCCTCCTCCAGCGTGGCCAGCAAGGCCGCCACGGTTTCGGCTGGATCGGCCGTCGTCTGCGCGTGGATGGCGGTGGCGCTCATCACCAGGGCCATGATCAGCGCCGCCCGATAACCGTGGCTGGACACATCGCCCACCAACACGCCGGTGCGGCCGTTCCCCAGCCGGAAGAGATTGTAGAAATCGCCGCCCACGCCCTCAGCGGGCTCCACGCGCACCGCACAGATGGCCTCGGGTGCGACCACGTCGCCGGACGGGAGCAGTTTCATCTGCAGGTCGTGCGCAAGGCGCATTTCGCTCTCCAGGCGCTGCTGGTCGAGCGTGGCGCGCACCAGGCGCGCGTTCTGGATGGCCGTGCCGATCTGCGACCCCACCGCCGACACGAGCTTCTCGTCGCCGGCGGTGAAGTTGTCGCCGCTGCGGCGCCCCGAGAGCGAGACCACGCCGAGCGGGATGCCTCCCTCTGGCGTGGTCCACAGGATGGGCACCGAGAGCATCGCCCCACTGCGGAACGGCGCCTCGAAGCTGCTCTCGAGCACGCCGGCGTTCACCAGCAGCGCGTGCCGTGTGCGGAACACGCGCGAGGCCACGGCGATGGGATCGTCAATCGGGATGGGCACCGCCGGCGGCGCATTCTCGGCCCGCAGCGTGGTCACCGGCCGCAACAGCCCGGCCGAGGCGTCGTGCACCAGCAAGGCGCCGTAGTCCGCGCCCACGGTGTCCGATACCTCCAGCAGGATCGTCCGCGCCGCTTCCTCCAGCGTCACCGTCCGCCCGAGGATCTCGCTGATGGAGTACAGGAGATTGATCTCCTCGTAGCGCTCCATCAGTTCATCGGCCGCGTGGCTCGCTTCCCAGCGGCTCTGCAGCATCTCACCGAGTACGGGAACGAGCACGCGCAGCCAGCGACGCGGTTCGGGATCGTCGTCGGCCACCGGCCCGAGGCCGAGCCAGGCGCGCGTGCGGCCGGGCAGGCGCGTCACGAGCTGCTGGCCCAGCGCCGTCTCCCGCGTGATGATCTCGCCGACCTCGATGCGCGCGAATCCCTCGGGCGGCGTGACGTCGCCACCCGAGGTGGCGGCCACCTCGAGCACCGCGCCCGGCGCGCCCTGCGTCCACAGCACGGCCCCGCAGCCGTAGGCCTCGCTGAACGCACCCAGGGCCGTGCCGAGGTCGCTCACGCGGCGTGCCCCGGTCGGCGCAGCGTGAGCCGCACCACGTTCCCCGACCCCGTGAAGCGCTCCACGCGGTCCATCAACGCCCGCATCAGGAAGAGGCCGCGGCCATCCTCGCGCTCAAGGTTCTCGGGCGTGGTGGGGTCCTCGGTGCAGGCCTCGAGGTCAAAGCCACTGCCCTGGTCCTCCACTTCCACGATCACCTCGAGGTCGGTGATCCACACCCGCACGCGCACCTCCTTGGCCCCGTCCTCCCCGTTCCCGCGCAGGATGGCGTTGCTCAGCGCCTCGGTGAGGGCCACCGGCAGGTTGAGGGCCAGTTGCCGCGCGTCGAGCGAGAGCTCGGCGCAGCGCCGCACCACCGCCGCCACCACCGGCTCGATCTGCTGGACGTCGCTCGGGATCCGCAGGTCGAGCGTGCCGTGCCGCGCCATTCAGAAAGTCTCGAGGGCGCGCTCGCGGCTGTCGGCGATCTGGAAGAGCGTGTCGAGCTTGGTGAGCTCGAAGAGCGTCTGCAGGTCGTCGTTGAGGTTCGCGAGGCGGATATCGCCGCCGAGCTCGCGCAGGCGCTTGGCCAGCGACACCAGCACGCCGAGTCCGGCCGAGTCGATGTAGCCGGTGCGGGCGAAGTCCACGAGGATCTTGCGCGCCCCGCCCTCCGCCTCGTCGAGTACCCGCTGCTTGAGCTCCTGGCGGTTGCTCACGATCAGCTGCCCTTCGATCTCGACGATCACGATGTCCTTCTCGCGGGACAGGTGCAGGCTCATAACGACTCGCGCTGGGGTGAGGAGGAAAGATGCAACCTAGAACTTCTCGCGCAACGCCTTCGCCACCGCCGGATGCACCAGCTTGTCAATGTCGCCGCCGAAGCGGGCCACCTCACGCACCAGGGAAGAGCTCAGGTAGCTGACTTCCAGCGACGGCACCATGAACATCGTTTCCAGCGACGGCGCCAGGTGGCGGTTCATCAGGGCCATCTGGTACTCGTACTCGAAATCGGCCACCGCCCGCAATCCGCGGAGGATCACCTTCACCCCCGCCTCCTTGGCGAAGTCCACCACCAGCCCGCGGAACGCGCGCACCTCGACGCGCGGGTCCTCGTCCAGCGCCGCGCGGATCAGCGCTACCCGTTCCGTGTCCGAGAACAGCGGCTGCTTGGAGACGTTCACCGCCACGCCCACGATCAGGCGGTCCACGAAGGCCAGCGACCGCTTGATGAGGTCGGTGTGCCCATTCGTAATCGGGTCGAAGCTGCCGGCGTAGAGCGCGGTCTTCGGCATCGTCAGTCGGTCACTCGGTAGAAGGTGAGCGCGGTGGCGCCATACCTGCGACGGTCCACGGTGGCGCCGGCGCCTGGATCCGGCAGGATGAGGTCCCGCTCGTGCTCCACCGCAAAGATCGTCGCGAAGGGCGCCGAGAGCCAGCGCGCGACCAGCGCCTCGGCGATGCCTTGCCGGTACGGGGGGTCGGAGAAGGCGAGGTCCCAGGCCCGTTCGGCGCCGGCCGCGGGCTTGCCAGCCACGAAGTCCACCGCCTCGGCCTTGTGGATCGTCGCCCGCGCCGCGGCACCCAGGGCGGTGATGTTCTGCTGGAGCAGCGTGAGCACGGCCGCGTCCTGCTCCACGAAGTCACAATGCTCGGCGCCGCGGCTCAGCGCCTCGAGCCCCAGCGCCCCGCTGCCCGAGCAGAGGTCGAGCACCCGCGCGTCGGGGATGGACGGCTGGAGGATGCTCATCCAGGCCTCCCGCACCTTGTCGGCCGTGGGCCGCACGCCCTCGGGGGGCACGGTGATCTTTCGCCCGCGCCAGACGCCGGCGATGATGCGGATCTCGGGCATCAGCCCCCGACCGGGCGGAAGTCCAGCAGGCTCGCCTGCAGCGTGCGCGCGCCGCGGAACTCGTTCATCTCGAGGCGATACACGACGTCGAGCGCACCGTCACGCTTGATCTCCGCCTTGCGGGCCGCCATCCCCCAGCCCACCGCTTCCTGCGGACCGGTCGGCGTGTCGAAGGCGAGCTTGAGCCCGTCCGCGCCCACCGTGCGCGGCCCGCCCCGCAGCTTCACGCCGCGCGACACCAGCACCGGCCCGGGATTCCCCATCCCGAACGGTTCCAGGAAGCGCAGCGCATCCACCAGTGCCTCGTCGGCCTCGTGGATGTCCAGCTCGAGGTCGGGACGCAGTTCCGGCGTGAGCAAGTCGTCGGTGATGGACGCGCGCACCGCAGCGTCGAATCGCGCCGCGAACTCCGGGATGCGCGCCGGATCGATCGTCAGCCCGGCCGCGGCACGGTGCCCGCCGAACTTGATCAGTAGGTCACCACAGGCCGTGAGTGCCGCGTGGAGGTCGAACCCGGGCACGGAGCGCCCCGACCCCTTGCCCACTGCCGCTTGTCCGTCGTGCGTGACGGCGATCATGAAGGTGGGGCGATGCGTGAGCTCCACGATGCGCGACGCGACGATGCCGATCACGCCGGGCTCCCAGCCCTCGCCGTGCAGCACCAGCCCGCGTGCGGTGGCGAGATCCACTGCCCCAAGCCGCGCCCGCGCCTGCTCCAACACGGCCCGATCCAGCTCCTGTCGCTCGGCGTTCGCCTCGTTGCAGAGTCGCGCCAGGTCGAGTGCGCGTGACGGATCGTCCTCGAGCAGCAGCGCCACGCCCTGCTTGGCGTGGCGGATGCGGCCCAGCGCATTGAGGCGCGGCGCGACGGTGTAGCTGAGCCGCCCCGCGGTGATGCGCTTCTCGTCGAGGCCGGCCGAACGGATCAACGCCTTCAATCCCGGATTGCGTGGCGATGCCAGCCGCTTGAGGCCCTCGGAGACGAAGATGCGATTGTCGCCGACCAGGCGCGCCACGTCGGCCACGGTGGCGAGCGCGACCAGCTCGAGTTGGTCGTCCACCAGCGCCAGCAGCTGATCGCGCCACGCGGCGCTGGCGCGCGCACGCTGCACACGCGGCACCATCGTGCGCATCAGTTTCCACGCCACGCCGACGGCAGCCAGCTGGCTGTCGGCCCGGGTGCCGAGGTCGGTCTCGCGCTGCGGATTCACGAGGGCGAAGGCCTCCGGCACCTCGGCCCCGAGCCGATGGTGGTCGGTAATGATCAGGTCAATGCCCACCGCGCGCAGCGCCCGCGCCGGTTCGATGGCCGTCGTGCCGCAGTCGCAGGTGCAGACCAATCGCGCGCCCTGCTCCACCGCGAAGCGCACGCCCGCCGGCCCCAGGTCGTAACCATCCGTGCGACGGTCGGGGATGAACGGCTCCACGCGCCCGCCAGCCGCACGGAGCACGCGGGTGAGCAAGGCCGTCGCGCACATCCCGTCCACGTCGTAGTCGCCGTGCACGACGATCAGTTCGCCGCCATCCACGGCCGCGGCCAGCCGGTCGGCCGCGCGCGCCAGGTCCGTGAGCGCCTCCGCCGGCATCAAGTCGGCGAGCGCCGGCCGCAGGAAGCGCTTGGCCTCATCCACGCCGTGGATGCCGCGCGCCGCCAGCAGCCGCAGCACCGCCTCGGGGAGCGCCGGCTTGTCGGCACGCTCGCCCTGCGGGCGCAGTCCCTCGGCGAGCGTGGCAAACACCGCCGCGTCGGCCGCGTCGGGAGTCCGCCACCGCGCCGCCGGGCGCGTCCGGCTCACGCCTGGTGGTACATCATCACGCCGCACACCTCGCAGAGCTCGATCGAGTTCGAGGCGAGCATGGCGTGCCGCCGCTGCATCGGGATGGCGGTATCGCAGGCACCGCAGGAGAGCGAGTTGAGCGCCACCACCACGTGGACGCGCTTTTTGTTGCGGATGCGGTCGTAGCGCGTGCGCAGCGCAGACGGCACGGCCTTGGCGGTCTCGGCGCGCCTGGCCGCGGCCGCCGCCAGCTCGGCGTCCAGCGCCGAGCGCTGTTCACCCACCTCGGCGCGGGCCGTGGACTGCTCGGCCTCGAGTGCGGCCAGCTCGCCCTTCACGCCATTGAGCGCCCCGCGCATCTCCTCCAGGCGGCGGTTCAGCGCCAGGAGATCGCTCTCCTCGCCGGCGACGATCTTCTTCGCCTGCTCCATCTGTGCGGCCGCGGCCGTCGCCTGCCGCATCGTCTTCACCGCGTCGAGCTGGGCCTGGTTGCGGTCAATCAGCCCGCGATGCTCGGCGATCTTGTCGCGGAGGAAGGCCTGCTTCTTCTCCTCGGCGGTGACGAGCGCCTGCTGACGCTCCACCGCGTCGGCCAGCCGTCGTCGGCGGGCGTCGAGCTCGGCAATGCGCGGTTCGAGGGCGGCAAGTTTGGTTTCGATCTCGTGGATCTCGAGATCGTCGGACTGGAGGGCGAGCAGGGCGGTGATTTCGGACATGAGTTTTTGACTGGAGACGGAAGACGGAAGACGGAAGACGGAAGGCGCGAGCGCTGTGACCTGGTTCTTGATTCCTGGTTCTCGATTCCTGGTTCTTGATTCCTGGTTCTTGATTCCTGGTTCCTGACGAGCTGATTCTTGTCGCTTGTGGCTTGTCGCTTGCTTGCTACCGATTACCCGTGGTCCGCACGGCGCGCCAACTACTGCTCCCCAACGCGCGGCGTTCCTTCGCGAGTTGGTTCTTGCGGGCGAGAATGGCGTTCTTCTGCTCGGCGTCGGCGAGGGGCAGCAGCGAGTCCAACTCGGCGATGCGGGCGGCCAAGGAGCGGTCGCGGAGCTGGCGCAGTGCGTCGGCAATGCTCCGGGGGGCGTCCACCACCGCGTCGGCTTCGCCACGCAGCGTTTCGTACACGTGGATCTCGAGTGGGTCGAGTTCCGAGGCGAAGGTCTCGGGATCGGCGTCGGCGCCGTGGCGCAGCACCGCCGCGTAGATCGCCGCGTACACCGGATCGCGCAACACGCCCGGCGATTCCTCGAAACCCTCGGCGTCCCCAAGGCCTTCACCTGGGGAGTCCTCGGCCTCGAGCTTGCCGAGCTCCTCGACCACCAGATCCTGATGGATCGGCTGGGTCAGAAGCACGCGAAGCAACGTTTGTTCGGCATTCCCTTGCTCTACGCGCGAGCGGTACGGACCGCTCGGCATGAACGGGGCGCTGTCGTCGCCGGGTGGTGGGGCGTCGGCGTCGCGCAGGTCCTGCTCGGCGCCGCCGCTGCGTGCGCCGCTGCTGCGACTCCCGCCACGGCCCGCGTCCGCCGCGCCGCGCGCCGCCGCGCCACTCGTGCGATTCCCGCGCCGTACCGCGTGCAGTTCCGACAGCAGCACCTCGCGCGCGATCCCGGCCGCCTCAGCGGCGCGCGCCAAGTACAAGTCGCGCGTGATCGGATCGCTGGCCGCCCGGATCGTGGGCAACAGCCGATCCAGCGCGCGGCGCTTGTGCTGAAGGTCGTTGAACCAACCAGCCCGCTGCAGCAGCTGCACCTTGCGGTCAAACACATCCATGGCGTTCTCGACCAGCGGCATCAGCCCGGCCCGACCGTGCGTGCGCGTGAAGGTGTCGGGGTCCTCGCCGTCCGGCAGCGTCACCACGCGCACTTCCACACCCTTTGCCAAGAGCACGTCGGCGGCGCGGAAGGTCGCCTTCTGGCCCGGACCGTCGGAGTCATAGAGCAAGACCACCTGCTTCGCGTACCGCGTCAACAACTCGGCCTGCGCCTCGGTGAGCGCCGTGCCCATCGGCGCCACGACGTGCTCCACGCCCGCGTCCACCAGGCGCAGCGCGTCGAAATAGCCCTCGACGATCAGCACGCGCTCCTCCTTCCGGATGGCGTGGCGCGCGTTGGCCAGGTTGTAGAGCAGCTTCCCCTTCGAGAAGATCTCGCTCTCGGCGGAGTTGAGGTACTTCGGTTCACCCGGGCCCAGCAGCCGCCCGCCGAAGCCCACCGTGTGTCCGCCCTGATCAACGATCGGGAACATCAGCCGATCGCGGAAGCGCGGGCGGAGCTCGGCGCTGTCGTCGCGCTTCACCAGCAGGCCGGCCGCCAGCAGGCGCTCGTCGGGCACGCCGAGCCCGTTCAAGTGCGCCCGCATCGCCTGCACGTCTCGCGGTGCGTAGCCGAGCCCAAAGTGGTCGGCCGTGGCCCGCGACACCGCGCGCTCCTGCAGGTAGGCCCGTGCCTCGGCTCCGGCCGGCGCGTCCCACAGCTGCTTCTGGAAGAACTCGGCCACCGTGGCGTGCAGCTCCCACATCGGCTCGCGCGGGTCGGGCCCTTCGCGCTTGGGCTGATACTCCGGCACCGCCACGCCGCACTTCTCCCCCACGTAGCGCACCGCCTCGGGGAAACTCATCCCCAGCCGCTTCTGCACGAAGGTGAACACCGTCCCCTTCTCACCGCACACGAAGCAGGTGTACCCGCCGCGCGGCATCACCGAGAAGTTCGCGTTCGTCCCCTGGTGGAACGGACAGGGCCCGCGCCACACCGAGCCCGTCTTCTTGAGCTTCACGTGCTCGCCGATGATGGCCACGATGTCGGCCTGCTGCGACACCTGTTCGATGATCTCGTCGGGGATCACGAGAGCTCCGCCACCGTCACGCCGGCGCCACCTTCGTTCCACGCGCCCATACGGAACGTGCTCACGCGCTTGTCGGACTTGAGCAGTTGGTTCACCCGCTCGCGCAGGGCACCGGTGCCCTTGCCGTGGATGATGCGCAGCAGATGCAGGTCGGCGCGGTGGGCCGCGTCCAGCGCCTGCACGATGGCGTCGTCCACTTCGTGCACGCGCAGGCCGCGCACGTCCACTTCGGTCTTGGCCACGGCATCGGGCACGTCCACGATCGCCACCGGCACCGCTGGCTCGCGCAGGTGCCGCGCCGAGAGGCGGCGCAGCGCACTGAACGGCACGGTCATCTTGAGCGCGCCCACCACCACCACGGCCTCATCGCCGCGACGCTCGAGCAGCTTGCCCGTCTTGCCGCCGAGGGTGGCGACTTCCACCGCATCGCCGGGCTCGATCACCACGCCGCGCCGGTCGCGCGAGGGCGCGTCGGCTTCGTCGGCGGCCTCGCGCGCCGCCCACAGTGCCTCCTGCGCCGCGCGCTCCGCCGCATCCAGCGCGTCGAGCGCGTCGCGCTCCTGATTGGCACGCTGTTCCACGAATCGTCGCGCCGCCGCGGCCGATTCGTCAATGCTCGCAGCACCAGCCGCCTTCAGCGACTGGATCGTGCGCTCCACTTCCTGCCGCGCCTCGAGCAAGTAGCGCCTCGACTCGGCCCGCGACGCGCGCTCCAGCTCGCGCTCCTTGGTCCTCATCGTGAGTTCGCGCTCCCCCACCCGCTCGGCGCGGCGCTGCAGGTCCTCCTGCTGCGCCCGCACCTCGCGTTCGCGCGCAGCGAGTGCTTCGGCCCGCTGCTCCACGTCAGCCAGCAACGCACTCAGGTCGCGCTCCATCGTCGGCACGCGCTCCTCGGCTCGCGCCAGCACCTCGGGACTCATCGCCAGCCGGCGGGCGATGGCCAAGCCATACGAGCGCCCCGGGATCCCCTTGATGAGGCGATAGGTCGGCGCCAGCCGCTCGGCGTCGAACTGCAGCGAAGCATTCACCACCCCGGGCACTTCACCGGCCAGTTCCTTGAGCGCGCCGAGGTGCGTCGTGGCGATCGTCGTCGTGCCGCGCCGCGTGAGCGCCTCGAGGATCGCCCCGCCCAGCGCCGCGCCTTCGAGCGGGTCGGTACCAGAGCCGAGTTCGTCAATGAGCACCAACGCATCGGGCGACGCGTGGTCCACGATCTCCTTCAGATGCTTCAGGTGCGCACTGAACGTGGACAGCGAGGCCTCGAGCGACTGCTCGTCGCCGATGTCGGCGAACACGTCGTCGAACACCGGGATCGTGCTCTCCACGCCCACCGGCGCCGGAATGCCGCACTGCATCATGAGGGAGATGAGCGCGAGGGCCTTGAGCAGCACGGTCTTGCCGCCGGTGTTGGGCCCCGAGACCAGCAGCGTGCGCTCGGCCGGCTCCATCGCCAGGTCGAAGGGCACCACGGCGATGCCCTGCGCCAGCAGCAGCGGGTGCCGTCCGTCGCGGATGTGCCAGCCGAGACGTGCCGGCGAGAGCGAGGCGTCGCTACACTTGGCGGCCAGCGCGTAGCGGGCGCGGCCGTAGAGCGAGTCCAGCGTGACCAGCGCGTCCCAGGCATCCACCATCGCGTCGCGTTCCGGGCGGAGCATGGCCGTGAGCTCCTGGAGGATGCGCTCGCACTCCGTGCGCTCGTCGGCTTCCAGCTCTCGGATGCGATTCCCTGCCTCGACCGCCGCCGGCGGCTCCACGAAGATCGTCTGTCCCGAGTGCGACGAGTCGTGCACGATGCCGCCCACCACCACGCGCCCCTCGCGGCGCACCGGAATCACCCAACGCCCGTTGCGTAGCGTCACCGAGGCGTCGTCCACGCGATGGTGCGCCTCGAGCTTCCCCATCAGGCGCTCGAGCAGCCGCACGATCTCGCCCTCGGCGCCGCGCAGTTCCTTGCGGATGCGGCGCAGCGCCGGCGAGGCGTCGTCGCGTAGCTCCCCGTCGTCGGTGAGTACGCGTTCGAGCTGCTGTTCGAGCGGTTGCCGCGCGATCAGCCGATCGGCCAGCTCAGCCAGCGGCGCGCGGGCCGCCGGGTGGCGTCGGTCGTCTCGCAGGGCCTGTTGCGTGAGCCGCGACGAGCGCAGGAGCGTGATGGCGCTGCGTAGCTCCGGCCCCGTCCACGCCGCGCCTTCCACGCGCAGGCGCTGCAGCGGCTGCTCGAGGTCGGGAATCGCTTCGGAGCGGTAGGGCTCATCGCCCGAGAGCAGCGTGCGCATGGCGGCCACGCGCATGTGCTCGCGGTGCAGCGCGTCGAGCGCATCGGCGCGGTCGAGGTGCGTCCCCCCGACGCGCGTCGGGCGCAGCGAGCGGATGCGCGCTGCGCCCGGACTGGTGGACGCGTGCCCCGCGACGTGATCAAGCAGTCGCGCGAATTCGAGGACGTCGAGCGCGTGCGCCTGGACCGTCACGAGGACGTCCCGAGCTCCTCGCGTGCGATGCGATTCAGCACGCTGCCGTCGAGGCGGCCCTTGAAGCGCGGCATCACCTTGCCCATCACCGCGCCGATCTGTTTGGCGCCTGCGGCGACGGCCTCGCGCACCGCGGCGCGGACCTCGTCGTCCGAGGGGGCGGCCGGGAGGTAGACCTCGAGGGCCTCGGCCTCCCGCCGCTCGACGGCGGCCAGTTCCAGGCGCGCCGCCGTCTCGTACATCTCCGCCGACTCCTTTCGCCGCTTGATCGCCTTGCGGATGACTTCCACGACGTCTTCGTCGGTGAGGTCACGCCGCACGGCGATCTCGTGGTTCTTGATGTCGGCCAGCACGGTGCCCAGGAGCAGGACGCGATCTTTGTCCTGCGCCTTCCGGGCGGTGTTCAGCTCGCCCTGCAACCGTGCCGCCAAAAGGGACATCAGTGCGTGCGCGTGCGCTTGTTCTTGCGCTGGGCGGCGTTGAGCTTCCGCTTGCGCTTCTCGCTCGGCTTCTCGTAATGACGATGCTTACGCAGATCGGCGAGGATTCCGGCCTTCTCGCACTTCTTCTTGAAGCGCTTGAGCGCGCGCTCGAAGTTTTCGTCCTCGTGAATGACGATTTCCGACAAACTGATTTCCCCCCTTTTTGGCGGTTTGGCGCCGGCTGGGGACCTAGTGAGGTGAGCCTTCCAAGTTACGGCATCTCAACGCCTTGAGCAACCCTCAAGGGTGCGGGATGCGCGGAACTTCGGTGTCCGGTCGGTCGGGGCACCACACGCCCCCGAGCCTCCGTGGTGGGACAGGTCGGCGCGGGGGCGTGTGGAGGGGGCGGCGGGCGCCCCCCCCGGCGGCCGGGGGGGGGCCCGCGGGCCCGCGCGGCGGCCC
>JANJUF010000001.1 GCA_024710705.1 Gemmatimonadaceae bacterium
GGATCGAGGTCAATGTCGGCCAGCAGCTGCTGCACCCGCAGCGAGGCGCTGCCCACGACGCCCTGGGCCGTGGCCCGCACGGCGGTGATGCCGTTGGCGGCGGCCTTGGCCCGCGCGGTGGCGGTGCCGGTGGAATCGAGCGCGGCGACGGTGGGGTTGGACGAGACCCAGCTGAAGCTGATGCCCGACATCGGCGCGTCGAGCGTGTCGTAGGCCACGGCGCGATAGCTGCGCGTGCGCTGGAGCGCGACCAGCGTGAACGTGTCGGTGGTGACGAAGCCGACGGAGTCACGCACCACGGCGATGCGCGTGATGGGCGTGATGATGGTGACGTTGGCGATGCCGGTGATGGCGCCCGACGTGGCGCGCACCTGCGTGCTGCCGAGCCCGAGCGTGCTCACGAGGCCGGCGGAGGTCACCGCGGCCACGGAGGTGTTGCTCACGTCCCAGGTGAACGTGGGCTGGGTGGCCAGCGGCGCGCCCCCGCCGTCCACGGCCTGCGCCGTGAACGCGTAGGTGGCGCCGAGGTAGATCTCGCGCACCGACGGCGTGACGGTGATGGACGAGAGCTGCTGCTGCACGAGCAGTTGCACGGTGTCGGCCGTGCCGCCGGCCTCGAGGGCGACGATGCTCACCTGCCCGTTGGCCACGGCCGTGGCGACGCCCGTCTCGCTGATGGTGGCGATGGAGGAGTCGCTGCTGCTCCAGGTGTAGCTGCCGGCGATGACGTTCAGCGCCAGGTCGCGCGACGTGGCGGTGAAGGTCGCCGTACCACCCAGGCTGACGATGGTATCGGCGGACGGCGTGACGGTCGTCGTGACGATCGGGCCGGTGCCGTTGTTGGCGAGCACCTCGAGCGCGGTGATTCCGCGCCCATCGGCGCTCACGAGCAGCGTCTGCGTACCCTCTTCCGAGCGCAGGGTCCACGTGGTCTGGGCGAGGCCGCTGGCGTCGGTGACGGCGGTGGCGGGATCCACGCTGGCGCCGCTCTGCGGCGTGAACGTGAGGGCCACGCCCGCAACGGGGTTTGCATACCCGTCCACGACGCGGACCACGATGGGATCCGGCAGCGTGGCGCCAGGCGATGCGGCTTGGTTGCCGCCCGAGACGAGCTGGATGGCCGCCGCGGTATCAGCAGCGACGACGATGGTGTTGGTGGTGGCACCGGTAAGGCTGGGGGCGCTCACGCTGAGCGTGTAGCTGCCGGCCTTGGTGAGCGAGAGCGAGTCGAAGGTGACGATGCCGGCCACGGCCACGACGCGCGTGCGTCCGCTGAGGACGGCCCCAGCGGGCCCGGTGGCGATGGCGACGGTGATCGAATCGGTGTACGCGGTGCTCAACTGCTGTGCGGCGGTGCGCACCTCGAGGATGAGCGGCGCAAGGGTGTCGCCGGCGGTGGACGCTGCCGGCGGCTGCTGGGTGACGGCGAGCAGGGCCGGGCCGCTGGAGGTGGCGTTGGCGGTGACGACGAGTGGCGAGAGTCCAGTGGCGCTGGCAGTGATTGACTGTGTGCCGGCCGCGGCACCAAGCGTCCATTGGACGGCCACGAGGCCATTGGCGTCGGAGACGAGCTCGCTCGCCGAGAGCGAGCCCGCACCGGTCGTGACGGCCAGCGTCACCGGGACGCCTTCCAGCGGGAGCCCGTCGGTGGCGTTGACGCGGATCTTGATGGAGTCGGCGAGGGGCGCGCCGGCGCTGCCGCTCTGCGATCCACCGGCGGCGAGCACGAGCCCGCCGCGCACGGGGTTGATCAGGAGCAGCGCGGTGTCGGCCCCGCCGCCGGCGGCGAGGGCCACCCGGATGCGCGCGACCCCGCGCGAGGGCAGGGTGATGCCGCCGCCGCTGCTATCAACCGTGGCCTTGGCAGGGTCAAGCGACCGCCAGACGAGCGGCGCCGCTTCGACAACCGACAGTTGCGCGTCGTGCGCGGTGCCGGTGAACTGGAAGACGTCGCCGGCATTGACCGAGAGGGTGTCGGGTGTGATCACCACGCCGGTGGCTTCGGCCCCCGGACCGGTGTAGGTCAGCGCAACCGTCGGCGTATTGGGCTGCGTGCCGTCGGTGCGCGACGCGGCCAGGACACTCACGGGCCCGCCGGCGAACACGGTGTCTCCGGCGGCGTTGATGTAGCGCAGGTAAAGGTCGAGCAGCTCGCCCTCGGGCGGGGCATCGTCGGCCAACGGCACGGAGAAACTGAGCGAGATCTCGGTGGCGTTCTCGGGGAACTCCACCACGCGGTCGAGCGCGACGCTTCCATCCGTTCGCAGGAAGAACACGCGCACGCGATTGAACGCTACCACGCTGCCGGCGCCCTGCTCCACCGACGCGAAACTCCCCGGGAACTCGGCGATGAACGACAGGCCGTGCGCGTAGCGCCGGCCGATGCCGTCACCGGGGCCGGTGATCTCGCGGCCGCAACTGAGCACGGAGAGCGCGAACACGGCCCCCAGCAGCCAGAGCTTGCTCAAGGGGGCCCGGGGATCTCGCAAGAGACGCGTCACGCCTCTACGCTATAGATGAAGCGGGTACGGCGATAGGGCACAGGGCGCCGAGGCTGTGTGACGCCGGACACACTCAGCGGTGGGCGTCGGTCTCCTGCGCCCGGCGTTCGGTCTCGGCGTCCAAGATTCGTCGAAGTTCCTCGATCAGCGGATGCCCGACGGTGTGGGCGCGGCCGTAGCCGAGGTTGAAGCGGTAGTCGAAGTCCGGCGGGTTGGCGCCTTGGGTGTGCTGGAGGATGGTCTCGAGCTTGTCGAGGCCCTTGGCGAGGCGCGCCGTGGGGGTGCTGGCGGCCTCGTACTCGTCCCAGAGGGCGAGGAGGTCGTCGCGCATCTCCGGCGGCAGCGGCGCGAGCAGCGACACGAGATCGGCGCGCTCCTCGCCGGCCTTGTGGACAGTGGGGTCGGCGGCGCGACGCCGGGCCTGTTCGGGGGCGGGCACATCCCCGCGTACCGCCTCGCCCAGGTCGTGGACGAGGAGCATACGGAGGAGGCGGTGTGCGTCCACGTCGGGCACGCTCGGCGCCACCAGCATGGCCATCAGGCAGAGGCGCCAGGTGTGCTCGGCGACGCTCTCCACCTCACCGGCGGCGGTGTAGGCGCTGCGGTGGGTGGACTTGAGGCGCTCGACGTTCTTCAGGACGTCGAGGAGGGCGGTCGCGGTGATGTTCGTTGGCATTTCGCGTAAGGGCAGAGACTCTTTGCCACAGAGACACAGAGGCACAGAGGGTTTCGGGGCTCGGCGAAGGGTCTGCAGTTCCCAAAAGAAAGGACTTCAAATGTGAACTGCAACAACACGGCGCTGGAAACTCTCTGTGTCCCTGTGCCTCTGTGGCAAAAGTAGTAGAACCGTGACGGGGCACCGCTTTGACGCCGCGCGTTGCGGAGGCCAGCTTTCCCGGGCTGACGTTCGGACACCCTTTCACTGCCCTGGATCCCATGCGCTTCCCCCAGCTTCGCGCCGTCGCCACGCTCGCGACCGCATTCGCCGTGCTGTCCTGCGCCGATGCGCCGACCGCTCCCGAGCTCGCCACCCGCACCGTCACGCTGAGAGCGAACGCGGTGGCGTATCCGCCGGTGATCATCAGCCAGATCTACGGCGGCGGCGGCAATAGTGGCGCCACGCTGCGGAACGATTTCATGGAGCTGTTCAATCCGGGCTCGACGCCGGTGGATCTCACCGGCTGGCG
>JANJUF010000012.1 GCA_024710705.1 Gemmatimonadaceae bacterium
GGTAGACCGCCTGGCGGCCCAACTGGCGGGCGAGGGCTGCCAGCACGCGCTCCAGCTCGGCGCGGTTCGCGGGGTCCTTGGCGAGGACCCAGGGCTTGGCGTCCTGGATTGCCAGGTTGGCGCGGGCGACGGTCCGGAACACGGCGTCCAATGCCTCGTGCACCATGAAGCCGCGGGTGCCGTCTAGCGCGGCGCGCGCCTCGGCGTAGTCGGCGCGGTCCGCCGCATCGGTGGCGCCCTCGGCGCCCGCCGGCACGATGCCATCGCAGTACTTCTCGATCATCGCGATGGTGCGGCTGGCCAGGTTGCCCAGCCCATTCGCCAACTCCGAGGTGTAGACGGCCTCGAACCGCTCCCACGAGAACGAACCGTCTCCGTCGAACGGGATCTCGCGCATCAGGTAGTAGCGGAAGGCGTCGGCGCCGAAGCGTTCCAACGCTTCGCCCAGCTCGAGCTTCACGCCGGCACTCTTGGAGAAGCGCTCGCCGCCCAGCGAGATGAATCCGTGGGCCCACACCCGTTCGGGCAGCGGGAGCTTCGCCGACATCAGCATCGCCGGCCAGATCACCGCGTGGAACCGGGTGATGTCCTTGCCGATCACGTGCACGCTGGCCGGCCAGCTCGCCTTGGAGCCCGGGAAGAACTGGGCGGTCCAGTAGTTCGGCAGGGCGTCGAACCACACGTACGTGGTCTGCACCTCGCCGTCGCTCAGCGGCCGGGGGAAGGGCACGCCCCAATCGAAGCGCGAGCGCGAGGCCGAGATGTCCTCGAGCCCGTCGTTGAGCAGGGCGAGGATCTCGTTGCGTCGCGACTCCGGCTGTAGGAACTCCGGGTGCGCGGCGAGATGCGCCTTGAGGGCGCCCGTGTAGCGCGAGAGGCGGAAGAACCAGTTGCGCTCGGTCACTTCCTCCAGGGTGCGCGTGGGGTGCAGGGCGCAGCGGCCGTCCGCGATGTCGCCGGGCTGCTTGAAGCTTTCGCAGCCCACGCAGTAGAGCCCCGTGTAGGTGCGCTCGTAGAAGTCGTCTGGATTCTCAGTGAAGATCCGCTCGAGCAGGGTGGTCACCGCGGCGTGGTGCTCGGCGGCCGAGGTGCGCATGAACTGGTCGTGAGAGAGGCCGAGTCGCGCCCACATCGCGGAGAAGTGCGTGGCGATTTCGTCCACGAAGGCCTTGGGCGAGAGTCCCGCCTGCTCGGCGGTCTGCGCCACCTTCTGGCCGTGCTCGTCCATGCCGATGAGGAACCACACGTCGTCGCCCATCTGGCGGCGGAAGCGGCAGATGGTGTCGGCGCCGATCTTCTCGAGCGCGTGACCGAGGTGCGGGTCGCCATTGGCGTAGTCAATGGCGCAGGTGAGGTAGAAGCGGGCCATGGTCAGCTGCTCGGCGGCGTGGACGGTCCGGAGCCGGGTTCGCCACCGCGTCCACGACGTCCGCCGCGGCGCCCGCGGCGCCGCCGCCGGCGCGGCTCGCCCGTGACCGCCCCCTCACCCTCGCCGGTGGCCGGTGCGCCCGGATCGTCGGCCGAGGGCGCTTCATCTTCCCCCTCGGTGTCTTCGACCTCCTCGATCCTCTCTCCCTTCCCCTCTCCCTCGACTTCTTCGATCTCCTCGATCTCCTCAACCTGCCGCGCCGCCCGCTGCAGCGAGAGCAACGCGCCCGACGCGGCGAGCGCTTCCTCCTCCGCCGGCACCACCCCGCTCGTCTCGCTGCGCAGCTGCGCCAGCGGAATCGTCCGGTGCTCACCTTCGGCCGTGCGCAACGTGACTTGGTCGCGGAAGATGTCGTTGGACACGACCTTTTCCTCCCCGACCGCGGTGGTGATGATCTTCCCTTCCTTGGGAAAGCGCTTGCGCTGCTGCACGTAGAACTCGTGCTCGTGGCGCAGGCAGCACATCAGGCGGCCGCAGGTGCCGGAGATTTGCGCCGGGTTCAGCGTGGAGAGGCGCTGGTCCTTGGCGGTGCTCGACTTTACGGGGCGCAGCTCGGGGAGCCAGGAGCTCGAGCAATACTGGCGTCCGCAGCGACCGATGCCGTCGAGGCGACGGGCCTCGTCGCGCACGCCGATGTGCCACATGTGTACGCGGGTGGAGAAGCGCTTCTCGAGCCGGCGCACCAGCTCGCGAAAGTCCACCCGCTCCTCGGCCGTGAAGTAGCAGGTGAGCTTGCGGCGGTCCCACTGCCATTCGGTGTCGCTGATCTTGAGGTCGAGCTTGAGTTCACGCGCGAACTCGATGGCCGCCTTGCGCACTGCGTGCTCGTCGGCGCGGAGCCGCACGGCGCGATCCACTTCGTTGGGCGTGGCGAGGCGCACCACGCGCGGGAGCTCGGCGGGGGAGGCCTTGCCGTGCGAGGTGCCCGCCTTCCGCTTTTCGGCGAGCTCGCCGGTGCTGTGCACGCGGCCCAGATCCTCGCCGCGCTCGACGGTCACGATTACCGCCGCCCTGAGCGCCGGGGGTTCGTCCCCCGCCCACTGGAAGAAGGCGCGCCGATTCCCCTTGAACTCCACTTCCACCAGCTGGGTCGCCACTGCGGGAGCGGTCACTCGGTGAATGCACCCATCTTGAGGTACTTCTCACGCCGCTTGCGCACGAGCTTGTCGGGCTTGAGGCCGCGCAGCTCGTCGAGATGGCGCACGAGGGCGTCGTGCACGGTCTTGGCCGTCGTCGCGTGGTCCACGTGGGCCCCGCCCGGCGGCTCGGGCAGGATCTCGTCAATCACCTTGAGATCCATCAGCTCCGGCGCGGTGATGCGCAGCGAGGCGGCGGCCTTCTCGCGCATCTCCACGCTCTTGCCGTCCTTCCACAGGATTGCCGCGCAGCCTTCCACGGTGATCACGGAATAGACGGAGTTCTCGAGCATCAGGATCTTGTCGGCCACGCCCAGCGCCAGCGCGCCACCGGAGCCGCCTTCGCCGATCACGATGGCGACGATGGGCACCGTGAGCATGGACATCTCGAAGAGGTTGCGGGCGATGGCCTCCGACTGGCCGCGCTCCTCGGCGCCGAGCCCGGCCCAGGCCCCCGGGGTGTCGATCATGGTGATGATCGGCACGTGGAACTTCTCGGCCAGTTTCATCAGGCGCAGCGCCTTGCGGTACCCCTCCGGGTGCGGCATCCCGAAGTTGCGGTGCAGGTTCTCCTTGGTGTCGCGGCCGCGCTGCTGGCCGATCACCATCACGGTCTCGCCTTCCAGCCGCGCCCAGCCGCCGACGATGCTGGGGTCGTCGCGGTAGGCCCGGTCGCCGTGCAGCTCGATGAAATCGCTGAAGGCCAGTCGCAGGTAGTCGAGCGTGAACGGCCGACGCGCCGAGCGCGCCACCTGCACGCGCTGCAGCGGGGTGAGCTTCCTATAGATATCGCGCCGCATCTCGCCGAGCTTCGATTGCAGCGGGGCGATCTGCTGGTCGACGTCGAGCTTCTGCTCTTCGGCAACGCGGCGGATCTCCTCGATCTGCTTCTCGAGCTCGGCGAGGGGCTTTTCGAACTCCAAGGCAGAGGTGCCCATCGTATCAGCTCCCGCGAACGAGACGCACGCGCTCGGTGCCCAGGAGGGAGCGAAGCTCCAACAGGGCCGGACCGGCGGTGGACAACTTCAGGGAGCTCGACCGCAGGCGGGCCGGGCTCCCATCCGGACCCCTCCAACGTAGCTCCAAGGGGGCCGAACCGGGATGGGCCTCGGCCACGGCCCGGATGTCCCGCATGACGTCGGCCGGGAGGCCGGCACCGGAGTCGAGTTCGAGGGCCACCGCGAACTGCCCGTTGGCGCGGAGTTCGGCCAGCCGGGTGATGGTCTCCACGATGAAGGTCGGGTTGTCAGCCCCTTGGTCGCGGCGGCCGTAGGCACCCTTGATGAGGACCGGCACGTCCGTCTGGACCCGGTCGCCGATGGCCGCCCACGCCTCGGGGAACACGAGCAGCTCGGCCGTCCCCGAGAAGTCCTCGATGGTGAGGCGGGCGAACTCGTTGCCCGACTTCTTGGAGATCTGCCGCTTGATCCCGGTGATCACCCCGGCCAGCGCCATCGCCTCCGGGCTCCACGTGCCGAGCTGCGCCACCGTGTGCGTCGCCAGCAGTTCGCACTCGGCGCGGAAGGGGTCGAGAGGATGTCCCGAAATGTAGAACCCGAGGATGGCCTTCTCGAAGGTGAGGCGCTCGCTCTCGCCGAACTCCTTCACGGTCGGGAGCGTGGGCACGAGCGGAGCCGACGTTTCGCTGGGATCGCCGCCGAGCTCGCCGAAGAGCGAGCCCTGGCCGGTGGCGATCTCGTTCTGCGCCAGCGAGGCGTGCTGCATGGCGCCGTCGAGGGCGGCGAGGAACTGGGCACGGTGGCCCGGCAGGGAGTCGAGCGCGCCGGCGTGGATGAGCGCCTCGAACACGCGCTTGTTGCACATCCGCAGGTCCACGCGCTCGCAGAGGTCGTACAGCGACGTGAAGGGCTTCTCCGTCCGCGCCGTGATGATGCTCTGTGCGGCCGTGTGCCCGACGTTGCGGATGGCACCGAGTCCGAAGCGGATGCGTTGGTCGCTGACCACGGTGAACTTCCAGCCCGACTCGTTCACATCGGGCGGGAGGATCTCGAGGCCCAAGTCGCGGGCCTCGTTGATGTACTTCACCACCGCGTCGGTGTCGCCGATGCTGGCCGAGAGCAGCGCCGCCATGAACTCGGGCGCGTAATGCGTCTTGAGGTAGGCGGTGTGGTAGGAGAGGATCGAGTAGGCGACCGAGTGCGACTTGTTGAAGCCGTAACGACCGAAGGTCTCGATCTGCGCCGAGATGTCGGCGATGATGTGCTTCTCGAAGCCGCGGGCGACGGCCTTCTCGACGAACTTGTCGAGCTCCTTCCGGATCAGCTCGGCGTCCTTCTTGCCCACGGCCTTTCGGAGCAGGTCCGCTTCGGCGAGCGAGATGCCGGCCAGCCGCTGGGCGATGCGCATCACCTGTTCCTGGTAGGTGATGACGCCGTAGGTGGGCGAGAGGATCTCTTCCAGCTCGGGGAGCTGGTACGTCACCGGCTCCTCGCCGCGTTTACGGCGCTGGTAGACCTTGTGCATGCCGGCGTCGAGCGGGCCGGGGCGCATCAGGGCGTTGGAGGCCACGAGGTCGTCGAAGCGATCGGCGCGCATGGCACGGACCATGTCGGTGGCCAGGGGCGACTCGAACTGGAACACGCCGGCGGTGCGGCCGGCGCGGAGCTGGCGGTAGGTGGCCTCGTCGTCGAGCGGCAGCGCGTCGAGGTCAATCTCCACGCCGCGGCGCGCCTTGATGGCCTTCACCGCATCGGTGAGGATCGTGAGCGTCGTGAGGCCGAGGAAATCCATCTTGAGCATGCCGGCCTTCTCGAGCGCGATCATGTCGTACTGCGTGACGACCACGCGCTCGTCGCCCTCGCCGCCGCCGGAGCCCTTGGACTCGGCGGTGCACACGGGGACGTACTCATCGAGCGGGCCCGGCGCGATGACGATGCCGGCGGCGTGTACGCCGGCGTGGCGCGAAAGCCCTTCCAGCGAGATGGCGAAGTCGAACAGCTGCGCGTGCCGGTCGTCCTGCTCGTAGAGCTTCCGCACCTCGGGCACCTTCTCGATGGCCTCGGCGACGGTCAGCGAGTAGTTCGGCGCGTTGGGGATCAGCTTGGCGATCGCGTCGGTCTCGGCCGGCGTGAAGCCGAGCACGCGGCCCACATCCTTGATGCAGGCGCGCGACTTGAGCGTCCCGAAGGTGATGATCTGGCCCACCGAGTCGCGCCCGTACTTCTCCCGCACGTACTCGATGACCTCGCCGCGACGCTCCTCGCAGAAGTCCACGTCAATGTCGGGCATCGAGACGCGTTCCGGATTCAGGAAGCGTTCGAAGAGCAGGTCGAACTTGAGCGGGCAGACGTTGGTGATGCCGGTGGCATAGGCCACCAGCGAGCCGGCGGCCGAGCCGCGGCCCGGTCCCACCGGGATGCCCTTGTCGCGCGCCGCCTGGATGAAGTCGGCGGTGATGAGGAAGTAGCCCGCGTAGCCCGTCTTGGTGATGACGCCGAGCTCGTAGTCGAGGCGCTGCTGCACGTCGGGCGGGAGCGGATCGCCGTAGCGCTTCTTGGCCCCGTCGGTGGAGAGCTTCACCAAGAGGTCGTTCTCGCTCGTCACGCCCGCCGGCAGCGGGAACGAGGGGACGTAGTACTGCTTGTCGAAGATGATGTCCACCGTGTCGGCCACGGCGAGCGTGTTCTCGAGGACGTCGGGGCGCCCCTTGAAGTGCGCCTTGATCTCGGGAGCGCTCTTGAAGTAGAGCCCGCGGTCGTAGCGCATGCGGTCGGCGTCGAGGCGGTCCTTCTTGAGGCCGATGCACAGCAGCACGTCGTGGGCGTCGTGATCCTCGGCCCGCAGGAAGTGCGCGTCGTTGGTGGCGACCACCGGCAACCCCATCTGCTTGGCGAGCTTGAACACCTGTTCGTTGAGCTTCTGCTGCTCGCCCGCCTCGTGCGCCTGCACTTCGAGATAGTAGCGATCCTTGAAGACCTCGGCGTACCAGGCCGCGGTGGCCATGGCCTGGTCGTAGCGGTCCTCGAGCAAGTGCTGCGCCACCTCGCCGGCCATGCAGGCCGACGAGACGATGATGCCTTCGCTGTGGCGGGCCAGGAGCTCGCGGTCCACGCGCGGCTTGCCGTAAAAGCCCTCGGTGTAGCCCAGTGACGTGAGCTTCACCAGGTTGCGATAGCCGACGATGTCGCGGGCGAGGAGGACGAGGTGGAAGTAGTTCTTCTCGCCGGCGGCGGCGCGGCCGCGCTGGCGCCGGTCTCCCGGCGCCACGTAAGCCTCCATGCCGATGATCGGCTTGACCTTGGCCTTCCGCGCCTTCTCCTGGAACTCCCAGGCGGCGTGGAGGTTGCCGTGGTCGGTGATCGCGAGGGCCGGCTGCTCGAACTCCTGGGCCCGGGCGATTAGGTCATCAATCCGGTTCGCTCCGTCGAGGAGGGAGTACTCGGAATGGCAGTGGAGATGGACGAAGGACACGCGGGCAATTTAGCCTGCAGGGGCAGGCCGCGCCGAGCGCGGGCGTACATCTTTCGGACGTGACCGTCGTTGCGCCTTCCCCAATGGACTTGGATCCGCCATCCCGCGTCCGCCGATGGTTGCGCCGTGGCGCATTCCTGCTCGCCGGGCTCATCGCGCTGGGGTTGGCGCTACTGCTGGTGACGCCGCTCGGCCGCTATCTGCTCCGCGCCGCTTATGAGGAGGCGAAGATCCTCGCTGGGCGCCGTCCGATCGCCGAGCTGGTGGCGGATGCGAGGGTGGACGCCGCCGCCCGCGGCAAGCTGGCGCTGGTACTGGAGGCGCGCGCCTTCGCCGAGGACTCGTTGGGCCTGCCAGCGAAGGAGGCCTACACCACCTTCACCCAGCTGCGGCGCGACACGCTCGTGCTCGTGCTCTCGGCTGCGGCCCGCGACGAGCTCAGGCCAGTGCTCTGGCGCTTTCCGGTGGTGGGGCGCCTGCCGTACAAGGGCTTCTTCCGCGCCGCCGATGCGCTCGAGGCGGAGCGCGACCTCGCCGCGCGCGGCTTCGATACATACCTGCGCCCGGCTGCCGCTTTCTCCACGCTCGGTTGGTTCAACGATCCGCTGCTCTCCACCACGTTGCGGGCGGATTCGGTGGAGCTCGTGAACACCGTAATCCACGAACTGACGCACAATCGCTACTTCGCCGCCGGGGACGCGACGTTCAACGAGAGCTTCGCGAACTTCGTGGGGGCGCGCGGCGCTCAGCGCTTCTTCCTCTCGCGCGGGGATTCGGCGCGCGCCCTGCGTGCGGCCGCGCGCTGGGCGGACGACCGCGGACTTGCGGCGTTCTGGGGTGCGCTGTATCGCACGATCGATTCGACGTTCACCGCCCACCCCGGCGACGCGCTGCGCGAGCGCCGGATCGCGCTGCGCGACTCCTTGTATGGTGAGGCCCGTCGGGTGCTCGTGGATTCGCTGGCCCCGCGCTGGCTGACCATCGCGCCGACCTACGCCGAGCGGGTGCGGCTGGACAATGCCGCGTTGCTGGGGCGGCGGATCTACCTCACCGACCTCGAGCAGTTCGAGGCGGTGTATGCGGCAGCCGGGCGTGACCTCCGGAGCGCGATAGACACACTGGTGGAACAACATCGCTCAAGCGTTCGGCGGCGCGAATCGGTTCTTGAGTAGGGCGCGGAGATCGACCTCGGGCGCTGTCGCGTCGGCGTCCGGGGTCAGCGAGGGATCGGCCACTGTCTCCAACACCACCTTCTGGAATGCCTTGCGCACGCCACGGTCGAGGAAGCGCGAGACTTGGTCGATCGAGTAGTCCGCGCCACGGCGCGTGTCGTACGCGTTGAGCGGGTAGCTCACGGCGAGGTGGTTCCGCGCGCGCGTCATGGCCACGTACATCAGCCGGCGCTCCTCCTCGATCTCGTCGTCGCTGCCGAGCGCGCGGGCCATCGGGAAGTAGCCATCCACCGCCCAGATCACGAAGACGGCATCCCACTCTCGCCCCTTCGAACTGTGCGCGGTGGAGAGGATGAGCGTGTCGTCCTCGGCGTCGGCCCCGAAGCCGAGGTCGCTGGTGGCGGAGGGCGGTTCGAGCGCGATCGCCGAGAGGAATGTGGAGCGGTCCGGGTAGCCGCCGGCGATGGTCTGGAGTTGGTCGAGGTCGCTCAGGCGTGGCTCCACGCGGTCGTAGCGCTCGCGGAGGATGTCATCGTACATCGCGCGCACGCGGGTGATCTCCCGGGCCACGCGGCCCTCGTCGCCACCGGCGTTGCCGCGCAGGTCGCCGAGCAGGCGCACCAGCGCGGCGTGGGCCTCGCGGGCGCGCGGCGGGGGCTGGAAGCGGCCGAACGCCTCGTGTGACCACGCCAGGTCGGCCATGGACTGCACCGCATTGCGGGCCGTGACCTCGCCGATGCCTGGCATCAGGAGCAGGAGGCGGTACCAGCTCACTTCGTCGCGCGGGTTCTCCAGCACGCGGAGGAAGGCGAGCACGTCCTTCACGTGCGCCGCCTCGAGGAACTTGAGCCCGCCCCACTTGTCGAAGGGGATATTCCGGGCGGTGAGCTCGATCTCGAGGTCGGCGCTCATGTACCCGGCGCGGAAGAGTACCGCCATCTCGCGCAGGGGGATGCCTTCCTCGTGCAGCTCGAGGATACGGTCCACCACGAAGCGGGTCTGCTGTGATTCATCCTGCGCCGTGACCAGCCAAGGCTTTTCGCCACCCGTGCGCCTGGTGAACAGCTCCTTGGAGAAGCGCTCCTCGGCGCGGGAGATCAGCAGGTTCGTGGCGTCGAGGATGGGCTGGGTGGAGCGGTAGTTCTCCTCGAGCGTGACGGTGGCCGCGCCGTGATACTCGCGCGGGAAGTCGAGGATGTTGCGGATGGTGGCACCACGGAAGGCATAGATGCTCTGCGCGTCGTCGCCGACCACGGTGATGTTGCGGTGCATCCGGCACATGCCCTTGAGGATGCGGGCCTGCAGCACGTTCGTGTCCTGGTACTCATCCACTAGGATGTGGTCGTAGAGGCCCGCCACCTTGTCGGCGATGCCGGGTGCCGACTCGAGCATCAGCGCCCAGTAGAGCAGGAGATCGTCGTAGTCGAGCAGGTCGCGCCCCTGCTTGCGGGCGGTGTAGTCGGCGAAGACCCGCGCGAAATCGTCCTCGAACGCGATGAAGCGCGGGTACTCCTCGCGCAGGATCGCCCCCACGGGGATGTCGGTGTTGACGTGCCGCGAGTAGACGTGGTGCAGCGTTTCCTTCTTGGGGAAGCGCTTCGTCTTGTCGCCGAGCCCGAGCGCGGCGCGCGAGAGCTGCATGAGGTCCTCGGCGTCGGACTGGTCGAGGATCGTGAAGTCCCCGGGGAGTCCGGTCTCGGGGCCAAAGCGGCGGAGCAGGCGATGCGCGGTGCCGTGAAAGGTGCCGCCGTGCACGCCGCGGCTGGTCTGGCCCACCAGCTTCTCGGCGCGCGCGAGCATCTCCTGCGCCGCGCGGCGGGTGAAGGTCAGCAGAAGGATCCGCTGCGGGGGAACGCCACGCTCGATGAGATGCGCCACGCGGTAGACGAGCGTGCGGGTTTTTCCCGTGCCGGCGCCGGCGACGATGAGCAGGGGACCATCGCGATGCGTGGCCGCCGCGTGCTGGGCGGCATTCAGCTCCGCGGCGAAGTCCACCGTGCGCTTGGGCTCGACCCTGCGTTCTCGGGGCGGGTAGGCGCGGGCATCATTCATTGAACCAGAATATATCCCGAAGATTGTGCGATCGGTTGGTACTTGAGCCGCTTCGATATATGGACATGTCTAAGTAAAAGTCCGGACGGAACTAAGACAAGACCGAAGTTGTACATCCCGTATCCGCAAAAAGCGGGACAAGAGGCGCCGAAGCTGGACGCCGGATAATCAACTTCACCGTGGAGTTCGAGATGACGAAGCTTCTTCGTTCCCTGATGGTGGCTGGTGTCGCCGCGCTGGGCCTGGTGGCCTGTTCCGATGACGACGGCTTCTCGCCCGACACCCGTCCGCAGGTGCGCGTGGTGCATGCGTCGCCTGACGCGCCCAATGTGGACGTGCTGGTGGAAGACGCGACGATTCTCACGAACGTGCCGTACCTTGGCGCGTCCCGCTTCCTTCGTGCCGATGCTGGCACGCGTCGCGTGCGCGTGACGGCCACCGGCGGCACACCGACCGTCATTGATGCCAACGTCGACCTCGCCACCGGCGGCGTCTACACCATCATCGCGACCGGCTTGCTGTCCGACATCCAGCCGCTGGTGATCGAGGATGACCCGAACGCGCCGACGGCGGGACAGGCCAAGATCCGGGTCGTGCACGGGGCGCCGAGCGCGCCGACCGTGGACGTGTACGCCACGGCCGTGGGCGCCGACATCGACACCGCCACACCGGTGCTGACCAACGTTCCGTTCCGGGCGTTCTCGGGTTACCTCGAGGTCCCGGCCGGCACGTATCAGCTACGCGTGACGCCGGCGGGAACCAAGGACGTCGCCATCAGCGCGAACCTCACGGTGGTGGCGGGCCAGATCCGCACCGTGGTGGCGCGTGACGCGGTCGGCGGCGGATCGCCGTTCAACGCGCTCGTGCTCGCCGACCGGAACTAAGGCGTGAGGGGGTTCCCCGACGACTGGCGTGCGTTCGAAGACGGTTTCGAGCCACGCCGGTCGGTTCGGGGCAGCGCGGTCAGGGATACTGCGCCAACCAGCGCTTCTCGAACAGCACCTTGCCCCAGTGCCACCATCGCGCCGCGGCGTGGAATCGCATCGTGGGCATCGGCGCCGCGTAGAAGTTCCCGGAACCGAACCCCGCACGCCCACGGCCCGTCTCGATGAAGCACGCGCCAGCGCCATCGAACCGTCGCGTTGCCGCCCGCCCACTCCAGGTCGCGACGATCGCGTCAGCCACGACCTCCGCCTGCGCGTGTGCGAAGACGCCTGCCTTCGGCAGCAGCTTCCCCGACGGAAGCGGGATTCCCACGTTGTCCCCGATGGCGTAGACGCCGGGCGCGGTGGTCTCGAGCGTGTGCGGGTCCGCCATTACCCAGCCGTGCTCGCCGACGAGGCCACTCGACGCGAGCGAGGCCGGCAGTACGTGCGGCGGCACGAACCCCAGGATGTCGAAGGATTCGCGTGAGCCGTCGGCGAACGTGAGCGTGCGGGTCGTGGAGTCGGCCAGGACGACTTGGCGCGACGGCTGATAGTTCACCCCAGCGGCCTCGACCATTGCGCGAACGGCAGCCGAGACGTCGGGGCCCGCCGTGCCCATCGGGCCGGGCTCGGCGGCGTAGAGCGTGACCGTGGGATTGGCGCCGCGGCGGCGCAGCGTGTCCACGGTGAGCATCGCGGCCTCGTAGGGGGCGGCCGGGCAGCGATAGAGCGGCCCCGCCGTGAGCAGCGCGACGCGACTGGCCGGCGCGGAGACCAGCGCGGCGTGGAACGCCGTCGCGCCCTGCGCCGTGTAGAGGTTGTGCCCAGCCGCGGCGAGACCCGGGATGCGTTCCGGCGCCAATTCGGCGCCGAGCGCCAGGATCATCGCGTCGGCAGGGATGGACTGGCCGTCGACGACCGCAGTTCGAGTCGCTGCGTCAATCGCCGTCACCGTGCCGCGTACGACGTCGATGCCGCGAGCGGCCAGACGGTCGAGCGGTCGTTGGATGCGGTCGGCCTGGCGTGCGCCGGAGAGCACCCAGAGCAGTGAAGGCTGGAACAGATGCCGTTCGGCCCGATCGACGACGACGACGCGATCGCCGCGTGGGAGGCGTGCGCGCAGGCGGCGGGCGGCAACCAGCCCGCCAACGCCCGCGCCGAGGATGAGCACGGTGCGCGGGGTGCGCATCAGAACACCAGGACCTTGTCGGCCCACTGCGTCCAGTCGGCCAGTGCGCTGAGCGTGCTTTTCGCGGCGCCTTCGGCGAGTTCCGATTCGCTGATGCCGCGGGCGTCGAGGCAGGTGCCGCAGACGCCGACCTCGCCGCCGGCGAGCACCAACGCACGAAGCATCCGCTCGAGGTTGTAGTAGCCTTGGGGCACCTGCTGGCCGCGCTTGGCCACGGCGGCGGCGTCGCCCATCAGGAAGGCGCGCACGGTCTCGCCGTCGCGCTTGGCGAGGGCGCCGGCGAGGCGCAGGGCGTTGTAGCTGCGCTCGGTGCCGTAGGGCGGGTCATTGAGAATGAAGAGCGTCTTCACGGATGGACTCGGGTGGTGTGGGGTTGGCGTACGACGGGGAACCCACGCCGATTCCAGTCGGGCACGCCGTCGCGCAGGAGGTGGGCGGTGAACCCCGCTCGCCGCAGGCGGCGCACGGCGGTGGCGGCCAGGACACAGGTGGCACCCCGGCAGTAGGCCACGACGGCGCGATCCCGGGGGAGCTCGGCGCTGTGTCGTGCGAGGGTGTCGAGCGGCACCGAGTGCGCGCCCGCGATGTGGGCCTGCTGGTACTCGTCGGCTGGCCGGACGTCGATCAGCGTGACCTCGCCGCGGTCCAGCCGACGTCGCAGTTCGGTGGCGGTCACGGGCTCGGCCCCATCGGGGTCGTCGAAGAAGCGGCGGGTGAGGTCTCGCACGTCGGCGGAGCGACGCTCGGCGATACCCAGCATCGCCGAGATGAGGCGGTGGACTTCCGGGTCGGCGAGGCGGTACACCACGAACGTGCCTTCGCGCCGGGTGGTGGCGAGGCCGGCCTCGCGCAGGACGCGGAGGTGGGCGCTGGTGCTCTTGAGGGGGATGTTGGTCTTGAGGGCGATCGTCTCGACCGTCTGCTCCGCTTGGGCCAGGAGGTCGAGGATCTGGAGGCGGGCGCGATGGGCGAGGGCGGCGCCGATGTCGGCCAGGCGGTCGAGGACGGCGTGCTTGGGGTTGGGGGCCATATTCCAATATTCTAACGACTATTAGAATATGTCAAGGGAACGTCCCGCCGACCGCCCCGACCGCTGCGCCGCGCCGTCACGCGCCCGGAATCAGCGCCTCGCGCGTGGTGGTCGCGGGCTGGCGTTGAAACACCGCCCCGAACGCCCGCACCGTCGCCTCCCGCACCTCCTCCCCCAACGCCGGCGACGGCGCCAGGCACACCCCGCGCGCCGCGCCCTCCAGCAGCTCCCGCTCCACTGACGTCATGTCCACGCCCGGCAGCCCGCAGGGCACCATCAAGTCGAAGTAGCTCAGGTCCGTCGTGACGTTGAGCGCAAACCCGTGCCACGTCACCCACTGCCGAGCGTGCACGCCGATGCTCGCCAGCTTGCGGCCGTTCGTCCAGATCCCCGTCTTCCCCGCCACACGCTCGGCGCGCACGCCAAATGGCGCCACCGCGCGGATCATCACCTCTTCCACCTGCCGCAGGTACCAGTGCAGGTCTTCCTTGTGCTCGGCGAGATCCACGATCGGGTAGCCCACCAACTGCCCAGGTCCGTGGAACGTGACGTCCCCACCGCGCTCCACCTCGAACAGCTCCACGCCGCGCGCGGAGAGCATACCCGTGGTGGCGAGCAGGTTTCCCGGCTTCGTTGATCGCCCGAGCGTGATCACGGGCGGATGCTCCACGAGCAGCAGCACATCCTGCGGCACGCGCTTGGCGATGCGCGCCGCCGCCACCTCCCGCTGGAACGACAAGGCCTCCGCATAGCCGCGGAGGCCCATGTCGTACACGAGGAACTCTTTCACGCGGCTTAAGGCTGCGCGCTTACGCGTGCAGCATCTTCCCCATGGAGTCCAGCACCGCCTCGGCGATCGCCTCGCTCAGCGTGGGGTGCGCGTGCACGGCCAGGTCGATCTCCTCCACCGTGTACTCGTTCTCGCGGGCCACGGCGAACTCGTGGATCAGCTCGGTGGCGTGGGCGCCGATGATGTGCGCACC
This sequence comes from Gemmatimonadaceae bacterium, assembly GCA_024710705.1. GTDB lineage: Bacteria > Gemmatimonadota > Gemmatimonadetes > Gemmatimonadales > Gemmatimonadaceae > Pseudogemmatithrix. Next base: position 14,349 of record JANJUF010000012.1, read on the forward strand.
GAGGATCTCGCCGTGCTTCTCGTCGCGGATCACCTTCACGAAGCCCTCGGTCTCGCCGCTGGTGCGGGCGCGGCCGTTGGCCGAGAAGGGGAACTTGCCGACCTTGTACTTGAGCCCCTGCTCCTTGCACTGCGCCTCGGTGAGGCCGATGCTCGCGACCTCGGGGTGGCAGTAGGTGGCGTTGGGGATGTTGCCGTAGTTCACCGGGTGGTGGTGCACGCCGGCGATGATGTCGGCCAGCACGTGCCCTTCGCGCGAGCCCTTGTGGGCGAGCATCGGCGGGCCGGCCACGTCGCCGATGGCGTAGATGCCCTTCACGTTCGTTTCGAAGCGCTCATTGATCTTCACGAAGCCACGCTCGGTGATCTGCACGCCGGCTTCCTTCAGGCCCACGTTGTCGATGTTCGGTGCGCGGCCGGCAGCCACGAGCACGAGGTCGAAGGTCATCTCCTTCTTCTCGCCGTTCGCCTCCACCGGAATGGTGACGTTGGACTTGCCCTTCTTCACCGTGCCGAGCTTGGCGCCGGTGATGACCTCGATGCCGCGCTTCTTGAAGGCCTTGGTGAGCTCCACCGAGCAGTCCTCGTCCTCCACCGGCAGGATGCGGGGCATCACCTCGAGCAACGTGACTTTCGAGCCGAAGGCGTTGAACACATCGGCGAACTCGCAGCCCACGGCGCCGGCACCGATCACCGCGAGGGTGGCCGGGGCCGCGTCGAGCGTGAGGGCCTCGTCCGACGAAAGGATGAGCTTCTTGTCGAGTTCGAGGCCGATCTGCGGCAGGCCCTTCACGCGCGAGCCGGTGGCGACCACCACGGCCTTGGTGGCGGTGTGCGTCTCGGTCTTGCCGTCGGCCCCGGTGACCTTCACCGACTTGTTCGGCCCGACGACGCCCGTGCCCTTGAGCCAGGTGATCTTGTTCTTCTTGAACAGGAACTCGACGCCCTTGGAGTTCTGCGCCGACACGGCGCGCGAACGCTTCATGGCGACGCCGTAGTCCAGCGTCACCTTCTCGGCCGTGACGCCGAACTCCTTGCCCTTGGCGACCTTCTGCGCGATGCTCGCGGCCTCGAGCAGGGCCTTGGCGGGGATGCAGCCCCAGAGCACGCAGGTGCCGCCGAGGCCTTCGCGCTCGACGACGCCGACGTTGAGGCCGAGTTGGGCGGAGCGGAGGGCGCCGACGTAGCCGGCGGGGCCGCCGCCGACGAAGAGGACATCAAAAGAGGACATAAGACGGAAGACGGAAGACGGAAGGGAACGGCGATGCGGGGAACGGCGGTTACTGCGGTGCGGGGCGGACGCGTGAGACGGTGGTGCGGAGTCCGTCGGAGGCGAGGACTTCGAGTTCGCCGCTGAAGGATGGCAGCTGGGCTTCGGTGCCCTGCACGATGGTCAGCACCTGACCCGTGGCCGCGTCGCGCACGATGAGTGCGCGGGCTGCGGGGTCGGACCACGAAATCTGCAGCGAGCCGTTGCTGCGGCGCACGGCGCTGGCACGGCCCTCCAGGCGCAGGGCGGGTGTGGTTGGGGCGCGGAGTTCAGACGACATGCCGCGGGCGGTGACCCGCACGGCAGCGAGTTCCGTCGCGCCGAGCGCCGCACGCGGGATGGTGAAGAGGAAATGCTCGTCGGTGCCATCGCCCACGTGCTCGATCGCCATGCCGGTGAAGGCGGCGCGGTAAAGGCTCCGGCCGCTGGCATCGCGGAGTTCGAGGCTGTTGGGGCCACCGTTCGGCACGCTGGCGCGCGCGCGCACCGCGAATACCGGATCAATCGTCACCGCGCCGTTGCGGATGGACCCGCGAACGAGCAGGACGTCCTCCTCCCGCTCTGTGGTGCTGACCACCGATCCGTTGATCTCCCGGTGCTGGAACATCCGTTCGTAGGTGTAGTCGCTGATCCACTCCTCGCTGCAGTAGGACATGATGTCCTTCGCCGTGGGCGGGATCACGGCGTCGAAGCGGAGGTGGTACCCGTACACGCCGATGTCGGCGTCCGGATACGGGTAGTTCAGGTCCACCCCGGCGGGGCCGCCGCAGGGCGAGTGCGGCCGGCCAAGATTGTGCCCCAGCTCGTGCGCCAGCACGTTGGAGCCGCTGGGGAGCTTGGCCCAGGTGAGGCTGGTCGTGCCCGGCCGGTACGCGATGCCGGCGATGCCGGAGTTGTATCCGACGGCGACGATGCCCATGTAGTAGCGAGAGCTGCCGTCGAGTGACCGTGCGGTGGCCAGTTCGCCGATCAGCTGCACCCAGGCATCACCGCTGGAGGTCTGGAAGGGGGCGAGGTTGGTGACGTACGGTGCGCGCACGTCCCAGTCGATGGCCTGCACGGGCAGCATGTCGCGGGTGCCCTCGAGGAAGAACTCGCCGTTGTTCACCGAGACATCGGCGGCTTCCGTCACCGAGGCAAAGCGGATGGGGACGAAGCGTCCCGGGAATGGCGGCAAGGTCCGCACGTCGAGCGGGTCCACGACGAGGACATTGTCGGTGCGGTCGGCCTCGGCCAGCGTGACGTCGGGATCGAGCGTCAGCTCCAGGACGACGCCAGGCTGCAGCGCCGCGCCCGGCACCAGGGCCTCCCAGCTACGGGCACGCGAGGCCTCGTTGGCGATGATCGGAACACCATCCACCGGCCCATCAATGGTGGCTTCCCAGAGCGTGGTGCCGCCGCTCCGGATGCGCGCGTAGACGGTGGGAGTGAACGGATTGGTAGCCGAGGCAGTCCCGAAGATCCGGAGCAGGGCCGGACGACCGGCCACGAGCGGGACCGTTCCGTCCATGCGCTGCGCCGTCTGCACGAGATAGGCGCTGGCGATCATCGTGTTGAAGGTTCCGTCCTCCGCGAACGTCAGCGCGGCGGTCGCGGTGAGTGCGCCCTCGACCGGAATGTCCGCGGCGGCGCCGCTGCCGTAGGTCACGGAGCCGTTCACGAAGGCCACGCCCTGCACGCTGTAGGTGCCGACGGGGAGGCCCTTCAAGGTGTCGGCGACGGAGACGATGGTGTCGAGGGCGGTGCCGATCACGCGCGCCTGGGCCGAGCTGCCGTCGGGCACGCCGGTCGTGAAGAAGGCCAGCCGTCCCGTGACGGGCACGTACGCGATCGGTGCGGCCACCGGCGTCAGGCTCGGCACGATGGTGTCGAAGGCGATTGGCGCGACGTACCGGATGTCGGCGTCGAGGACGGCCGTCGGGAAGATGCGATGCACGCCCGGGATCCGCCCGCGCAGCGTGATGTTGGTCGTGAGGGTGTCCACCGCATTGGTCGGGCTGTAGAGCAGGGCACGCGGAGCCTTCCCTTCCGGCAGGCCGCTGAAGGTCACGTCGAGCACGCCACTGGCGAGGGCGAACGTCAGCGGAATGGTGATCGGCGTGGTTGACGCGGTCACCACCTGCAACTGCTGCGGACCGGCGCTCCAGATATGGCCGTCATCCACCGCGACGGGGTTGGAGATGGTCCACGACCCGGGGATGAGCCCGCGCGTGGTGCCGGGAATCAGGGCCGGGCGCGCGATGCCGCCGGGGCCGGTAAGGGTCGCCTGCGCCGTGGCCCCTTCGGGCACTCCGCTCGCGGTGAAGGCGATGGCGCCCGATCCGAGCGCATACGTGGCGGCGAAGCTGACGGTGCGGCCGCGTCGGACGCGGACCTCTTCCGGCAGTGCGCCAACAAAGAGGTCCCCGTCGGCGTCCACGATGTCCAGCGACACGACGTAGGTCCCGGCCGGAATCGCCTCGAGCGTCGTCGTGGCGGTCACGAGCTGCGAGAAGCCGTCGGCGTTGCTGACGTTGATCGCCGCCGCCGCCCCGGCGGGAAGTCCGCTGACCGTGATCGCCAGCGTCCCCACATTCGGCCCCGTCGGCCCGCCGTCGCAGGAGCCGAGGAGCAGCGCGGCGACGGTGGCGAGGACCGTAAGCGGGCGACGAAGGCGCATCACATCACCAGGAGGAGGGGATTCTCGATCAGGCGTCGTAGGGTCTGGAGGAAGCGGGCCCCGACCGCACCATCAATTACCCGATGGTCGCAGCTCAGGGTCACGCGGAGCTTCTTGCGGACTTCGAAGCCGCCATCGACTCCGACCACCACCTTGTCCTCGATGGCGCCAATCGCGAGGATCGCGCACTCAGGCGGATTGATGATCGCCGTGAACTGGTCGATCTGCATCATCCCGAGGTTGGACACCGAGAAGGTGGAGCCCGTGAATTCCTCCGGCTTGAGCTTACGCTCGCGCGCGCGCTTCGCCAACGCCTTGGCCTCGGCGCTGATTGCCGCCATCCCCTTCTGTTCGGCGTGGAAGATCACGGGGACGATGAGGCCATCGTCGGTGGCGACGGCCATGCCGAGGTGGACCGTGTCGAAGTATCGGATCTTGTCGCCCAACCAGTGCGCGTTGACCTCGGGATGCTGCTTGAGGGCGGTGGCGGCGGCCTTCAGCACGATGTCGTTGAACGAGACCTTGAACTGGTCGCCCAGCTCGGCCGCGGCGCTGCGAAGTTCGGCAGCGCGGGTGAGGTCGAACTCGGCGGTCAGGTAGAAGGTGGGAATGGGGCCAATCGACTCGCCGAGTCGGCGGGCAATCGTCTTACGGATCTGGGTGAGCGGCTCGTCGCGATAAGCTTGACCGCGAACGGCTTGACCACTGACCGAAGACGGAAGACGGAAGGAGCCCGACTCGACAGCTCCGTCCGCTGTCACCTTCCGTCTTCCGTCATCCGTCTTGAGCGCCTCTTCAACGTCCCGCTTGATGATGCGTCCGCCCGGGCCGGAGCCCTGGATGCCGCGGATATCGAGGCCGGCGTCGCCGGCGATCTTGCGCGCGAGCGGGCTGGCGGTGATGCGGCCGTCGGGCTGCGCGGCGGGCGCCGCCGCCGGCGCGGGCGCCGCGG
>JANJUF010000052.1 GCA_024710705.1 Gemmatimonadaceae bacterium
CCTCGGCGATCAGCGGCGGCATGCGCAAGCGGGCCTCGCTGGCGCGAGCGATGGCCCTGGATCCCGACGTCCTCTTCTTCGACGAGCCGTCGTCAGGACTCGATCCCATCAGCGCCAGCCGGCTCGACGACCTCATCCGTGCGCTCGCCGACAGCTTCGGCACCACCATCGTCGTCGTGACACACGATCTGGCGAGCATCTTCCGCATCGCCGACCGGGCGCTGTTCCTCGATATCTCCCAACGCACCATGACCGCCCTCGGCGACCCAGCCACCCTGCGCGACACCCCACCCAACGACGAAGTCCGCCGATTCCTGACGCGCGACAGCCGGAGCAGCACATGAGCCTTCGCGCCAATCCTACCGCCATCGGGGCCTTCCTCATCGGTGCCCTGCTGATCGCCGTCGCCGGCACGGCCGTGCTCGCCTCGGCCACGTGGTTCCAGAAGCGTTCCACGTTCATCAGCTTCTTCTCCGAATCCATCAACGGACTTGAGGTGGGCGCGCCCGTCAAGTTCCAGGGCGTGCCCGTCGGCACGGTGACCGGCCTCGCGATCCAGATTGACCGCCGCGACAAGACCTTCCAGGTACCGGTGACCTACCAAGTGGAACTCTCGAAGCTCGAGACGCTGACCGGAACTTTCGTGGACCTGTCAGATCCCGTGATGCTCGCGTCACAGATCGCCGACGGACTGCGGGCCCAACTGCAGATGGAGAGCATCGTCACCGGCCAGCTCTACATCGAATTGAGCTACGACACCGCGGCGGCACCGCCCGTGCTGGAGCCGCACGTGACGAAGTTCCCTGAACTCCCCACGACCCCCTCGCTGATGGCCGCCCTCGGCACGGGCGCGGGCAGCGTGGTCGCCGACGTCATCAAGGTGCTGTTCCAGGTGAACGAGCTGCTCGCCGAGATCGACATGGCCGAGATCAACTCGGCGGTGGTGGCCACGGCGCAGTCCGTGCAGCGACTGGTGGACGCCCCGGAGATCCGCCAGGCCCTGAACCAGATCCCCGAAGTCACGGCGCAGGTCACGCGCACGATGGCGGCAGTGGAGAAGCTCGCCGTGACCGGCGAGAGCGCGGTGGGCCCGATGAGCCTCCAGGTGGAGCGCGCCACCGCCGAGATGGCGCTCGCGCTACAGGCGCTCCGGCGCACGCTGCAGGAGACCGAGGGTCTCCTCTCGATGGACTCGGGCATCGGATACGAGGTGCAAGCCTCACTCGCAAGCCTGAAGGAAGCTGCAGACGCCCTGCAGTTGCTTGCCACAACCCTGGAACAGAGCCCCGACATCCTGCTGCGCGGCAAGAAGCCGCCGGAGAAACGCTGATGCCTCGCACGCTTCGCACGACCCTTTTCCTCACGACGGCTCTACTTGCCACGGGAGGCTGCTTCAAGCTCGCGCGCACCTCGCCGCCGGTGGAGCGCTACGTGCTTGGCGGAGCCAGCGCCGAGTTGCGGGAGACGACGGCGTTCGCCGAACGTGGGCTCGCCATTGGCCTACGGCGGCTCGATCTCGCGCCCTACCTCTCCACGCTCGCGATCATCGTGCGGCGGGCTGACAACGAGATCGTCACCACCGGCTTCCACCGATGGGCCGAGAGCCCGAGTGCGGGGCTCAACCGCGCCGTGTCCGGTTACCTCGCGCTCGCGCCCGAGATCCGTTCGGTGGACGTCGCACCGTGGCCGGTGCGGTCCGAGCACGACTATCTCGTGCAGCTGCACGTGCTGCGCCTTGAAGGCGTGACGACGGCCACCGCCGGCGCGCGTGAAGGTGCCGCACAGTTCCTGGCTCGATGGGAGATCATCCACCCCGGCGACGGCGTGCTCGCCGCGCGTGGCACCACCGATGTCCGCGCCACCGATTGGACGATTGGCGACTACGTCGGCCTGGTGACGCGTCTCGATCGCGGGCTGGTCGTCCTCGCGCAGGATCTTGTGGCCTGCCTGGCACGCCTCGGCCCGGTGCCGTCGGCGGTCAGCGCCTCCGAGTCCGACGTGGTGGCGCGCGCTCCAACCCTCGAGTGCGGGCGACGCTGAGCAGGGGGAATGTCCGACAGAAATGGTCGCGCCACCGAATTAGCTTTCGGGGAGTGCGCCCAGCCACGAGGGATCGTTCCTTGCCGATTCCGCGTTGGGCAGGGCGCTGACCCGACCCCCACGACGCTAGTTCGGAGCTTTCATGGACGACTCGACCTCGAAGACCGGCGCCAAGTGCCCGGTCATGCACGGTGCCGCCAAGCCCACCGCCACCGGAGCCCGCTCCAATCGCGATTGGTGGCCCAACCAGCTGAACATCGGGATGCTGCACCAGAATCCCGCCGCCGGCGACCCGCTCGGCACGGGGTTCAAGTACTCCGAGGCGTTCAAGACGCTCGACCTCGAGGCCCTCAAGCAGGACCTGTTCACGCTGATGACCACCTCGCAGGACTGGTGGCCCGCCGACTACGGCCACTATGGCCCGCTCTTCATTCGGATGGCCTGGCACAGCGCCGGCACCTACCGCACGGCCGACGGCCGCAGATCGGAAGAGCACACGTCTGAACTCCAGTCACGA
>JANJUF010000067.1 GCA_024710705.1 Gemmatimonadaceae bacterium
GGGCCCCCATGCGGGGGGGGGGGGAAAACCGCCCCCGGGGGCGCGGGGTGCGGGGTCCCCCCCCCCCAACCGGCCCCGCGACGTTCCACCCCCGACCCGCCCCATGGCCGCTGATTCCGCCCTCCAGACCTCCCTCAAGCACGACGAGTCGCGACTCGACGAGCTGCGGAGGTTCCTTTGACCTCGAGCGCAAGCGCGATCGGCTGAGCGCGCTCGAGGCCGACATGTCCGACCCGAACTTCTGGAACGCCCAGGAGCGGGCGCGCGGCGTGGTCCAGGAGGTGAAGACGCTCAAGAACTGGATCGAGCCGTGGGACAAGCTCAAGGGCCGGATCCAGAGCGCGCTCGAGATCGAGGAACTGCTCGCCGTCGAGTCGGACCCCGAGATGGAGGCCGACGTGGCGAAGGAAGCGGCGGCCATCCACGAAGAGACGAGCGCCTTCCAACTGCGGTCGTTGCTGCAGGGGCCCGACGACCATCGCGACGCGCAGCTGGAAATCAGCGCCGGCGCCGGCGGCACCGAGGCCCAGGACTGGGCGCAGATGCTGATGCGCATGTACACGCGTTGGGCAGAACGGAAAGGCTACCAGGTGGACATCCTCGATCTCTCCGAAGGGGAAGAGGCCGGGATCAAGGGCGCGGTGCTCGAGATCAAGGGCCCGTCGGCCTTCGGATTCCTGCACGCGGAGATCGGGGTGCATCGCCTGGTGCGCATCTCGCCCTACGATTCGCAGGCCCGCCGACACACGAGCTTCGCGTCGGTGTTCGTGTACCCGGTGGTGAACGACGAGATCAACATCGAGATCCGGGACGACGACCTGCGCATCGATGTCTACCGCGCGTCTGGCGCGGGCGGGCAGCACGTGAACAAGACCAGCTCGGCGGTGCGGATCACGCACTTGCCGACGGGCATCGTCGTGGCCTCGCAGGCCGAGCGTTCGCAGTTCAAGAACAAGGCCACGGCTATGAAACAGCTCAAGAATCGTCTGTACAATCTCGAGGCCGAGAAGCAGGCGGCGGTGAAGGCGGCCCTCGACGCCACCAAGGCCGACGTGTCCTTCGGGAGCCAGATTCGCAGCTACGTGTTCCAGCCATACACGATGGTGAACGACCACCGGACCGAACTCAAGCTCACGGACGTGCACAAGGTGATGGATGGCGCGATCGACCCCTTCATCGAGGCGTACCTGAAGCAGCAGGGCGCGTCGGGAGCCGCACGATGACCGAGGATCTCAACCACGTCCTGCGGGCGCGCCGGGAGAAGCTCGAGGCGCTCGAGCAGCTCGGCGTGGCGCCGTTCGCCTATGGCTTCGACCGCACGCACGGCTGCGGTGCGTCGGTGCCGCTGCTGCCGGAGGGCGTCGAGGAAGGGCCGAGCGTGCGGGTGGCCGGCCGCATCGTGGCGTGGCGCGGCCACGGCAAGACGGCCTTCGCCCACGTGGCGGATGACACCGGGCGCATCCAGGTCTATTTCCGCCGCGACGACCTCAGCGAGGCGCAGGCCGCCCTGATGCCGCTCTTCGACCTCGGCGACGTCGTCGGCGTGGAGGGGACGCTCTTTCGCACCCGCACGGGCGAAGTGACGATCAAGGTCGCCGCGGCCACGATGCTGGCCAAATCGCTGCGCCCGCTGCCCTTCGGCAAGGAAGAGCAGGTGGACGGCAAGACGGTGCGCCATTCGGGCTTTGCCGACGGCGAGCAGCGGTCTCGGCAGCGCTACGCCGACCTCGCGGTGCACCCCGACGTGCGCCGGCACTTCGCCGCGCGCTCGAAGATGACGACGGCGATGCGTCGGGCCCTCGACGCGCTGGGCTATCTCGAGGTGGAGACGCCCGTGCTGCAGCCGCTGTACGGCGGCGCGGCGGCGCGTCCCTTCACCACGCACCACAACGCGCTCGACATGCCGCTGTACCTGCGCATCGCCGACGAGCTCTACCTCAAGCGGCTCGTCGTGGGCGGGTTCGACCGCGTCTACGAGATCGGGCACGACTTCCGCAACGAAGGGATTGACCGCACGCACAATCCCGAGTTCACCATGCTGGAGTTCTACGAAGCCTACGCCGACTATTCGGTGATGATGGGCCGCGTGGAGCAGTTGCTGATCACGGCCGCCGAAACGGTGCGCGCGGCGCTCGGCGCCGCGCCGCGCACGCGTCCCGATGGGGAGGAGGCGAAGCCGGTGCCGACCTTCGTGGTGCCGTTCCCGCGCATCGAGTGGGTGCCGGCGCTTTCGCAGGCGCTGGGTGTGGCCGATGCCACGGCGCTGACCGACGCCGAACTGCGGAAGGCCGCCGAGCGCGCTGGCGTGCACGATATCGCGAAGCTCTCCCGTCCCAAGCTGCTCGACGAGCTGTTCCAGGTCCACGTGGAGTCGAAGGTCGACACGCCGACCTTCGTGCTCGACTACCCGGTGGAGCTCTCGCCGCTGGCGAAGCCCCACCGGACGAAGCCGGGCCTCACGGAGCGCTTCGAGCTCTTCGCCAACGGCAAGGAGCTGGCCAACGCCTTCTCCGAGCTCAACGACCCGCTCGACCAGCGCCGCCGTTTCGAGGCACAGGCGCGGCTCAAGGCGGCCGGTGATGAAGAAGCCACCGGCGTGGATGAGGACTACCTGCGCGCCATGGAGTACGGCATGCCGCCGATGGGCGGCGTGGGCATCGGGCTCGACCGCCTATTCATGTACCTCACTGACACAGCGCACATCCGCGACGTGATCCTCTTCCCGTTGATGCGTCCCGAATGAGCCGCCTCGAGCTCTCGATCGCGTGGCGCTACCTGCGCAGCCGGCGCGGGTCGCGGCTGCTCTCGTTCATCTCCGTCATTGCCGTCGCCGGCGTGGCGGTGGGCGTGAGCGCGCTGATCGTGATCATGGGGGTGATGAACGGCCTGCAGACCGACCTGCGCGAGAAGATCCTCGTCGGCAGTCCCGACATCCGCGTGCTCACCTACGGGGAGTCGCTCCGGATGGAACGCTGGCAGGAGGCCATGGAGCGGGTGCGCGGGCTCGAGGACGTGGTGGCCGTGGCGCCCTTCGTCATCACCCAGGGCCTCGCCACCGCCGGCAAGGGCCACCAGGAAGCGATCACCATCGGTGGCATCCTGCCGGGCGATTCGGCCTCGGCGCAGGTCACGACCATCCGCGACCACGCCGCGCCTGGCGCGTTCACGTTCGTCACGACGGAGGGGACCACCAATGGCGTGGTGCTCGGTCGGCTGCTGGCCGACCGCCTCGGGGCGTACCCGGGCATGCGGATCACGATCGTGACGGCCGGCGGCACGTCGGGTCCGAGCTTCTTCGGCATGCGGCCGAGCCTGATGCAGTTCGAGGTCACCGGTACGTTCGAGACCCTGATGTACGAGTACGACAACAACTACGCGTACATGAGTCTCGAGTCGGCGCAACGCCTGGCCGGACTGGACTCGGCGGTCACGGGGCTCGAAGTGAAGACCACCAACCGCTGGGTGGCGCCCGATGTGGCCTCCCGCATCCTGGAACTGCTCAGTTGGCCGTACCGGGCCGAGGATTGGCAGCAGCAGAACAGTTCGCTGTTCCGGGCGCTGAAGCTCGAGAAGCTGGGCATGTCGGTGATCCTGGCGCTGATCATCATGGTGGCGGCCTTCAACATCGTGAGCACGCTGACGATGGTCGTGCGCGACAAGACGCGCGAGATTGGGATCCTCAAGGCGATGGGGATGCGCGCCGATTCGATCCGCCGGATCTTCCTGCTGCAGGGGATGTTCATCGGCGCGGTGGGGACGGGAATCGGGCTGGCGCTCGGGTTGGTGACCGGCGTGGCGCTGGAACGGTGGAAGGTGATCGCGCTCGATCCGTCGGTGTATTTCATCGATCACCTTCCGGTGCGGCTCGAGGTGTTCGATGTCGGGCTGATCGTGGTGCTCAGCGTGGCGGTCGCGTTGCTGGCGACGCTGCATCCCGCCGCGACGGCGGCCAAGCTCTACCCGATCGAGGCCATTCGCTCCGAATGACGAGCCCACTGGTGGGACCGGTGCTGGAGGCCGTCGGCGTGGTGAAGGGCTACCGCGGCGGCGACGGTTCGACGATTCGAGTGTTGGACGGGGTGGACCTGACGGTCGCGGCCGGGGAGATGGTTGCCGTGGTGGGGGCGAGCGGCTCCGGCAAGAGCACGTTCTTGCATGTGCTGGGGGCGCTGGAGCGTCCGGACGCCGGCACGGTGGCCCTTGGGGGGCAGCCGACGGCTGGACGCAGCGACGAGGCCCTCGCGGAACTTCGGAACCGGCAGGTGGGATTTGTCTTTCAGTTCCACCACCTGCTCAAGGAGTTCTCGGCGTTGGAGAACGTGATGATGCCCTTGCGGATCGCTGATCGCCCCGACGCGGAAGCCCGCGCGCGCGCGCTCGAGCTGCTCGAGCGCGTGGGCCTTGGCGCGCGGGTGCATCATCGGCCGTCCGAGCTGAGCGGGGGGGAGCAGCAGCGGGCGGCTGTCGCGCGGGCCCTGGCGCTGCGGGCGCCGGTGCTCCTGGCCGACGAACCCTCCGGCAATCTCGACCACCAGAACGCCGAGCGGCTGCACGACCTGCTGGCGTCGCTTTCGGCTGATCAGGGACTGGGCGTGGTGGTCGTGACGCACAATCGGTCGCTGGCGGCCCGGGCGAACCGCGTGTTGCACCTCGAGGACGGCCGGCTGCAGGATGCGCCGCCGTCGGCGGCGGGGGTCTGATGGTCTGCGACACCTGCCGCGAGCGCGACGCCGTCGTGCATCTCACGCAGATCGTGGAGAGCGTGGTGTCGCAGGTGCATCTGTGCGAACAGTGCGCCGCGGCGCGCGGAATCGAGACCACGGTGGCGTTGCCGAAGCACCCACTCGGGGACTTCCTGCAGGCGGTGCAGCAACAGGCCGCCCAGATGCCAGGGGACGCCGCGCGTTGCGCCTACTGCGGGACTTCGTTGCGTGATTTCCGCGCGAGCGGGCGACTCGGCTGCGCCCACTGCTACGGTGCATTCGAGCAGAGCCTCCGGGAGCTGCTGCGCCGCGTGCACGGGAGCACGCGCCATGAGGGCTGGAAGCACGAAGGGGCCGATCCCGACGTGGTGGAGCGCGAGGCGACGCTGGAGGTGCTGCGGACGCGCCTGGCAAAGGCAGTGGAAGGCGAGGCCTTCGAGGAGGCCGCTGCCCTGCGTGACCAGATCCGGGGGATGGAATGACCCTCGACCTCTCGTTGCTGCCCGACGGCGGGCTGCACTGGCTGATCGGCAGCGGGGAGCACGCGGGCATCGTGCTCTCGTCGCGGATCCGCCTCGCGCGCAACCTCGCGGGATTCGCGTTCCCGACGCGCGCCCGGGAAGGGGAGCGCTTGCGCATCGTGCACCAGGTGCGGGCCACGGCCGCGAAGGTGCCGTCGCTGCGGGACGCCGCGTTCGTCCGGGTGGACGAGTGCACGCCGCTCGAGCGGCGGCTCCTGCACGAACGCCACCTCGTGAGCCGGGAGCTGGCGGGACTCGAGCGTCCCGGCGCCGACGCCCCCACCGGCGCCGGCGTGCTCGTGACGGGGGATGTCGGGGTCATGGTGAATGAGGAGGATCACCTGCGGCTGCAGGTGTTCCGTTCCGGGTTCGACATCCCGGGCGCGCTGCGCCAGGCGGAACAGCTGGACCGCGAGATGGCGGCGGCGCTGCCGTTCGCCGCGCACCCCGAGTTCGGGTTCCTGACTGCCTGCCCGACGAATACGGGTACGGGGCTGCGGGCCTCCGTGCTCATCCACCTGCCGGGCCTGGTGCTGACGCAGGAGATCGGGAAGGTGCTCCAAGGGCTGCAGCACATGGGGCTGACCTACCGCGGGCTGTACGGCGAGGGGAGCGACGTGCTGGGGAACCTGTTCCAGATCTCCAACCAGACCACGTTGGGGCGCTCGGAGGAGGACCTGTCGGACCAGTTGGTCCGGGTGGTGCGCCGGGTGATCGAGCGGGAGGAGGAGGCGCGCGGGGTTCTCAGTCGGGACGCGGGTTATATTATCGAGGACAAGCTGTGGCGCGCGTACGGCACCCTGCGGCACGCGCGGAATCTGCCGGCGGAAGAAGCGATGAACCTGCTGAGTGGGCTGCGACTCGCCGTGGGACTGAATCTGTTGTCCGGGCTCAGTGTATACACGCTCAACAAGCTCCTGATCTTTAGCCAGTCGGCGCACCTGTCCCATGCGGCGGGACGCGTGCTTACCGATGGCGAGGCGAACCTGGCGCGGGCCCGATACGTGCGTCAGATACTCGCCAACGAGGCTCGTCTCCCCGGTTGACCCCTGGGGAGCATCGCGGCAGAGGCAACGGATGAACGGTTACAACTTCACGGAGCGGGTGCGGAAGGTCCTGGCGATGGCCCGCGAGGAGGCGGCGCGGTTGCACCACGAGTACGTGGGCACCGAGCACATCCTCCTCGGGCTGATCCGCGAGGGCGAGGGCGTCGCGGCGGCGGTACTCCAGAATCTCAGCGTGGACCTCGAGGAGGTCCAGCAGAAGATCGAGGAGACGGTGAAGAAGGGCAAAGCCGCCCAGACCACCGGCCCCGACCTCCCCTACCCGTCGCGCGCGAAGAAGGTGCTCGAGCTCGCCATGGGTGAAGCCCGCGAGCTCAACCACTCGTACGTGGGAACCGAGCACCTGCTGCTCGGCCTCCTGCGGGAAGAGAAGGGGATCGCGGCGCAGGTCCTCACCGACGCCGGCGTGAACCTCGAGGCAGCGCGCGCCGAGACGCTGCGCCTGCTCGGCACGGAGATGCCGCAGGGCGGGCCGCCGGGAGCCACGCCCAAGGAGCCGACGGCAGCCAAGGGCGAGAAGAAGTCCAAGACGCCGGCGCTGGACCACTTCTGCCGGGACCTCACCGTGCTCGCTGCCGAAGGGCAGCTCGACCCGACCATCGGGCGCGCCAAGGAGATCGAGCGCGTGATGGAGGTGCTGTCGCGCCGCAAGAAGAACAATCCGGTGCTCATCGGCGAGCCCGGGGTGGGGAAGACGGCGATCGTCGAAGGGTTGGCCCAGATGATCGCGGCCAACGAGTGCCCCGATTCGCTGCGCGACCACCGCGTGCTGTCGCTCGACATGGCGGCGGTCATCGCCGGCACGAAGTACCGCGGCCAGTTCGAGGAACGGCTCAAGGCGGTGATGAACGAGATCGCGCAGAACAAGCAGATCATCCTGTTCATCGACGAGCTGCACACGCTGGTCGGTGCCGGTGCGGCCGAGGGCGCGATCGACGCGAGCAACATGCTCAAGCCGGCACTCGCCCGCGGCGAGCTGCAGTGCGTCGGCGCCTCCACGCTCAACGAGTACCGCAAGTACATCGAGAAGGACGGGGCCCTCGAACGCCGTTTCCAGACCGTGGTCGTGGATCCGCCCTCGATTGACGAGACGGTGGAGATCCTGAAGGGGCTGCGGAGCAAGTACGAGGACCATCATCGGGTCACGATTCCCGATGACACCCTCTCGATCGCGGCCAAGTTGTCGGAGCGCTACATCACCGACCGTTTCCTGCCGGACAAGGCGATTGACGTGATCGACGAGGCGGGCGCACGGGCGCGGTTGGCCGCCCAGGTGCCGCCGCCGGAGGTGGCCGGCCTGAAGACGAAGCTCGAGGGCGTGAACGCGGAGAAGGACGCCGCCGTGCGCGACCAGAACTTCGAGAAGGCGGCGGCCCTCCGCGATACCGAGCGTGAGTTGCAGGGGGAGATCCGCGCCCGTCAGGAGGAGTGGGAGCTGAAGCGGCAATCCATCCGTCCGGTGCTGGGCGAGGAGGAGATCGCCTTCATCGTGAGCCGTTGGACGGGCATCCCCGTGACGCGGCTGCAGGAGGCCGAGACGGCGCGCCTGCTGCGGATGGAAGAGGAGCTGCACGGGTCGGTGGTGGCGCAGGAGGATGCGATCAAGGCGATCGCCAAGGCCATCCGCCGCAGCCGCGCCGGCCTCAAGGATCCGCGGCGTCCGATCGGCTCGTTCATCTTCAGCGGCCCCACCGGCGTGGGCAAGACGGAGCTGGCGCGGGCCCTGGCCAAGTTCCTCTTCGCCGATGCCTCGGCGCTCATCCGCGTGGACATGAGCGAGTACATGGAGAAGTTCTCCGTGTCGCGGCTCATCGGTGCGCCTCCGGGCTACGTGGGCTACGAGGACTCCGGTACGCTCACCAAGGCCGTGCGCCGCAAACCCTACAGCGTCATCCTCCTCGACGAGATCGAGAAGGCGCATCCGGACGTCTTCAACATCCTGCTGCAGGTGCTTGATGAAGGGCACCTCACGGACAACTACGGCCGCGTGATCGACTTCAAGAACACGGTCGTGATCATGACGTCCAACGTCGGCGCCAAGGACATCACGAAGAACCGGACGCTGGGCTTCGGCAATACCGACGTCACGTCGGACTTCGACCGGATCGCCGACAAGGTGAAGGAGGAGATGCAGCACGCCTTCAACCCGGAGTTCCTGAACCGGCTCGACGACGTGATCGTGTTCCATCCCTTGTCCCGCGAGCACATCGCCCAGATCGTCGCGATCCTGCTCAAGGACGTGCAAAAGCGCCTGACCGAGGAGGAGCTGACCCTGAAGCTCACCGACGCGGCGACCGACTTCCTGGTGAAGCACGGCTACGACGTCGCCTACGGTGCGCGCCCGCTCAAGCGGGCCATCCAGAAGTGGATCGAAGACCCCCTCTCGGAGCGGATCCTGTTGGCCGAGTTCAGCCGCGGGGATGAGATCGAGGTGGATGTCTCGGCCGATGCGGCCAAGCTGGAGTTCCGCGTGCCTGCCACGACCCCGAAGGTCTGACCCCTCCCCCCGCATGCGACGCGGGACCGGACACGTTCCGAACGTCCGGTCCCGCCCCGTGTATATTCCTCCTATGTACCGTATCCTGTTGGCGCTTCTCGCCTTGGCGGCGGGATCGCCACTGTTTGCCCAAGAGTCGACCGCTGCGGTCGCCCGTTGCCTTTCCCCGGACACGATCATCGTGCGAGGGAATGCCCGGGTGGAGCGCGGCGTGGTCATCACCACCAGCGGGCTCGCGCTCGGGTCGCCGCTGAACTTTCCGGCCATCCAGCGCGCCATCCGCGACTTGTTCGCGACCGGCAACTTCGATGACGTAAACGTCACCTGCGGCCTCCCCGAGACGCCCACGGGGGCCGCCATCGTGATTTCGGTGAAAGAGCGGCCGCTGCTGGGCGACATCCGGGTGGAGGGGCCGCGGGACATCCCCGTCCGCACGGTCGAGGACCGCATCGAGCTGCTCTTCGGCCGACCGGTGGACCCGGCCTTGGTGGCCACGGCGATGCGTCGCATCGATTCGCTGTACAAGTCGCGGGGCTATTACCTCGCCCGCATCCGGCCCGACACGACGGTGACGGGGGACGACCGCATCGCCATCACCTTCCGGATCGATGAAGGCCGGCGCCTGGCCATCTCGGGCCTGCGGGTCAACGGGGCCGCGGGCGTGGATCCCGAGTTGATCGCCTCGACGATGAAGACGCGGCCCGAGGGCTTCTGGTTCTTCCAGAAGGGCGAGTTCGATGAGGATGTGTACGCGGCCGACCTCGGTGAGCGCCTGCCGAAGCTGTTCGCCGAGCGGGGGTTCGTGGATTTCCAGTTGGTGCGCGACACCCTGCTCGTGGATCGCGAGCGCGGCAAGGCGCTCATCGACCTCACCGTGGAGGAAGGGGAGCAGTATCGCGTGAGCAGCTTCGAGGTGGTGGGCAACCGCCACTTCACGACGGAGCAGATTTCGTACCTGTACCCGTTCCGCGACCGGGCGCCCACGGTGACGGAGCGGGCCCGCGCGATGCTGCGCCGGCGCCCTCCGGCCACGGACATCTTCGACCGCACGCGCTGGGAAGAGGCGACGCAGCAGTTGCAGACGCAGTACGGCAACGATGGCTACATCTACGCCCAGATCACGCCGGTGGTCGAGCGGGAGCCGGGCGACTCGGCCCTGGTGCGCCTGCGCTGGGACATCCGCGAGCAGACACCGGCGATCATCAACCGGGTGGACATCGTCGGCAACGACTTCACGGTGGAGAACTGCATCCGTGAGCAGCTCTTCATCATTCCGGGTGACGTGTTCAACCAGGACCGACTGATCCGGAGCTGGCAGTCCATCGGGAACCTTGGCTTCTTCGAGACGCCGCTGGCCTTTCCCGACACGCGGCCGGTGAATGACGACGGCGACATCGACATCATCTTCCGCGTGAAGGAGAAGCGCACGGGGAACGTGAATTTCGGCGCCTCGGCCGGGCAGGGGACGGGCATCGGCGGCTTCATCGGGCTCGACCAGCCGAATCTGTTCGGACGCTGCAAGCGCGGGTCCATCCAGTGGCAGTACGGACGCTTCATCAACGACTTCAACATGTCGTACCTGGATCCGGGCATCCGCGGCTCGCGGATCTCGGGCCAGGTGGCGGCCTATCACTCGCAGTCGCGGTTCCGGATCGCGAACTTCGGCCAGACGACGCGCATCGGTGCCAACGTGCGGGTGGGCTTCCCCTTCCCGCAGTCGCGCTTCACCCGCGTGTTCACCTCCTACGGCCTGGAGTCGGTGCGGTTCGGCTCGGGCGGTTTGCTCGGGGAAGTGACGGAAGATGGTTGCGACGGCTGTCTCCGCAGCACACTCGGCTTCGATGTCGCGAAGGACACGCGGGTGGACATGCCCTTCGCGACGGACGGCCGCCTGCAGCAGTTCAGCGCCCAGTTCAACGGCGGCCCACTCGGCGGCTCGGCGAGCTTCCAGCGCTACACCGCCGAGGTGCGCAACTACACCTTGCTGGGGCGCCTGGGCGGGTCGGCCCCGGGGTCGACGCCGCTCCGCCTCACGATGGGACTGACGACGCGGTTGGGCGCCGTCTTCGGGAACCCGCGCGACTTCTTCTGGTCGCAGCAGTTCTCGCTCGGCGGCGTGCAGTTCGGCGAGCCGTTGCGCGGCTATCCGGAGTTCTCGATCACGCCGCGCGGGTTCTCGACGGCGTCGGGCACGTTCAACGCGCAGCGCGAGTCGTTCGGCAGCGCGTTCATGACCACGACCGCCGAAGTCGGGATCCGGTTCAACACATCGCTGTATATCAGTGCGTTCTACGACGCGGGGAATATCTGGGACCGCCCCCGCGACTTCGATCCCACGCGACTCTTCCGCGGCGCCGGCATCGGTGCCTCCACGGTGAGTCCGTTGGGTCCGCTCGGTCTCGATTTCGCTTACGGGTTCGACCGGCGTGACGCGCTCGGGCGGCCCGATCCACAGTGGCAGCTCCATTTCCGCCTTGGCCAGCTCTTCTAATCCCGGAGTCCCGATGATCGTCCGTTTCCGTGGCCTGCTCGTGGCCGCCCTCCTCACGCTCGTTGCTGCGACGCCACTGGCGGCGCAGAAGGTGGGGTTCGTTGACACCCGTAAGATCCTGCAGGAGATGCCGGGCCGTGCCCAGGCCGAGGAGCGCATGCGCATCGCGGTCGAGGCCTTGGGTGCCCGCCAGAAGGTGATGGTGGACTCGCTCAACGCGATGATGGCCTCGTTCGAGGCCGACTCGGCGACGCTGACGCAGGTGGACAAGGTCGCCCGGTTCACGGCGCTGCAGCAGTACGACGCCCGCTATCGCGACACGCTCGAGGTGCTGGAGCAGGAGGCCCAGGAGCAGCAGGCGGCAGCGATGCAGCCTCTCTTCGACCTGATCCGCATTTCGTTGGACGACCTCCGGCAGGCCGAGGGCTTCGCGATGATTTTCGACGTCGCGTCGCAGGGGAACAACATCGTGTCCATGGATCGCAACCTCGACCTGTCGGACCGCGTGCTGGCCCGCATCCGTGCGCAGGCCACCACGGCCCGCCCGACGCCGCCCGCCGCCGCGCCCACGACCACCGCCCGGCCGACGACACCGCCGCCGGCTGGCCCGGTCGCCGGTCCGACGGGCGCGCGGCGCCCGTAGTCGCGCCCGGACCTCGCCTCCCCACCAGGCGATGACGTCCACGACAGGCGAAGGCCTGCGGCTCGCGGAGATCGCCGCGGCCGTCGGGGGGACGGTGCAGGGTGACGCCGACGTGCGGCTCACCGGCATCGCCCCCCTCGATCGTGCCGGTCCGTCCGACCTGACGTTCCTCGCTTCCACCAAGTACGCGAAGCAACTCGCGCACTGCGGCGCCGGCGGAGTGCTGGTGAGCCCCGAGTTGGCCTCCACGCCGGGCCCCTGTGCCAACCGCATCGTCGTCGCCAAGCCGCACGACGCGATGCTCGCGCTCATCCCGCGCTTCTATCGGGCGCCGGAACGCCCGTTCGTCGGCGTGCATCCCACCGCCGTGGTGGATCCCACCGCCGTCATTGACGCCGATGCCTGTGTCGAGGCCTTCACCGTGGTCGGGGCGGGAGTACAGGTCTCGCAGGGCTGCTGGGTCGGGCCGCACGTGGTGCTCGGGGATGGCGCACGGCTGGCGGCGCAGGTGCGGCTCCACGCACACGTCACGCTGTATCCCGGCGTGGTCGTCGGCCCACGCAGCATCGTCCACAGCGGCACGCGGCTGGGCAGCGACGGCTTCGGCTACCATTTCCAGGACGGCGCGCATCGCAAGATTCCCCACGTCGGGGGCTGCGAGATCGGCGCCGACGTCGAGATCGGCGCCAACAGTACGATCGATCGCGGGAGCATCGACAAGACCGTGGTCGGCGACGGCACGAAGATCGATAACCTGGTGCACGTGGCGCACAACGTGCGCATCGGACGCCTCTGCCTCCTCGCCGCGCAGGTGGGCGTAGCCGGCAGCACGCGCATCGGGGATGGCGTGGTGATGGCGGGGCAGGTCGGCGTGTCGGGCCATATCACCATTGGCGATCGCGTGACGCTGACGGCGCAGACGGGCGTGATTTCCGACGTGCCGGCAGGTGAGGTGTGGGGCGGATTCCCGTCAAGGCCGCACCGCGACACGCTGCGAGGGTACGCGGCGATGCGTCGGCTCCCCGATCTCCTCAAGCGGATCGAGCGCCTGCTGGACCGCGAGGAACCAGAGTGAGCACCCGCCGTACCATCGCCAAGCCGGCGGACTTGTGCGGCGTCGGGCTGCATCTCGGGCGTGCCTGCGCGCTGCGCTTCCTACCGGCGCTCAGCGGCGCGGGCGTGCGATTCCGGCGCGTGGACCTGGCCTCGCAGCCGGAAACACCGGCCCACGTGGGTGTCGCAGTGGCGGCCGAACGGCGGACGCAGCTGGGCGAGGGCGAGGGGGCGCTGCACACCGTGGAGCACGTGCTGGCGGCGGTGGCCGGGCTCGGCATCGATGACATCGTCATCGAGATGGACGCCGCCGAACCGCCGATCATGGATGGGTCCGCCGAGCCCTTTCGCGCCGCGCTCGTGGCCGCGGGGGTGACCGAGCAGGCCGGCCAGCCGGACATCCTGCGGCTCCGTGAGTCGGTGCGGGTGGTGGACGGGGACTCGGTGTACGTGGCACATCCGGCGGATCACTTCGACCTTGAGGTGAAGATCGATTTTCCGCACCCCCTCATCGGCACGCAGGAGGGGCGCTGGCAGGTGACGCCGGAGTCGTTCTCGCGCGAACTGTCGCCGGCGCGCACTTTCGGGATGCTGTCGTGGGTGGAAGAGCTGCGCGGGAAGGGGTTGATCCAAGGCGCGTCGGCGGAGAACACGATCGTGCTGGACGCGGAGTCCGTGGTCGGGACGACGTTGCGCTGGCCGGATGAGTTCCTGCGGCACAAGGCGATGGATGTGGTGGGGGACCTCGCGCTCGCCGGGCGGCGGGTGCAGGCGCGGATCTCGGCGACCAAGCCGAGTCATCGCGGGACCGTGACGCTCGTGCGCGAGATGCTGGCGCATGCGCGGCCCGCTCAACCGGAGGCACGTGTGCTCGGCATCGAAGACATCATGAAGATCCTTCCGCACCGCTACCCGTTCCTGCTGGTGGACCGGATCGTGGAGATGGAGGAGAAGAAGCGGATCGTGGCGATCAAGAACGTCACCATCAACGAGCCCTTCTTTCAAGGGCACTTCCCCGGGCACCCGATCATGCCGGGGGTGTTGATCGTGGAGGCCATGGCGCAGGCTGGCGGCGTGCTGCTGATGGGGACGGTGGACGACCCCGAGAGCAAGGTCGTGTACTTCATGAGCCTCGATAAGATCAAGTTCCGCAAGCCGGTACGTCCGGGCGACCAACTGCGCTTCGAGGTAGACATCGTGCAGCTACGGGCGAGCGTGTGCCGAATCGCCGGCGTGGCCAAGGTGGATGGGGCCGTGGTGTGCGAGGCCGAGATGGCTGCCATGGTCCGCGACCGATGAGCACGAGCATCCATCCCACGGCAATCGTGGACGCGAAGGCGGAGTTGGGTACCGATGTCGAAATCGGTGCGTATGCCTACGTCGGTCCCCACTGCGTGGTGGGGGATGGCACTCGGATCCACATGCGGGCAGTGCTCGAGGAGCACGTGACGCTGGCGCCGCGCGTGACCGTCGGCATCGGTACCGTGCTCGGCGGCCGGCCGCAGGACCTCAAGTTCAAGGGTGAGGTCACGACGGTGGAGATCGGGGAGGGCACGACGCTGCGTGAGTATCTCACGATCAACCGGGGCACATCGGAGTCGTTCAGGACGACGGTGGGGAAGAACTGCTTCCTGATGTCGTATGTGCACCTCGCGCACGACTGCCATGTGGGCGACGGCGTGATCATCTCGAATGGCACGCAGCTGGCCGGGCACGTGAAGGTGGATGACCGCGCCATCATCTCCGGGCTCTGCGCAGTCCACCAGTTCGCCAAGATCGGACGCCACGCCTTCGTCGGCGGGATGTCGCGCGTGTCCAAGGATATCCCGCCCTACGTGAAGGCGGTGGGAAACCCGGTGAAGCTCTACGGGCTCAACTCGGTGGGCCTGCAACGCAGCGGATTTCCCGAGGACGTGGTGAGCGAGCTCAAGAAGGCGTACCGGCTGTTCTTCCGTTCCGACGTCAACATCACGCAGGCGCTGGAAAAGGCGGTGGCGGAACTCAAGCCCTTCCCGGAAGTGCAGGCCTTCGTCGCGTTCGTCGAGGAGAGCGGGCGCGGGGTCGTGCAATGACCGCGCCGGTGCGCGTGGGGGTCATCGGCACGGGCAGCCTCGGCTACCACCACGCCCGCATCCTTCGGGATCTCCCCAACGCGGTCTTCAAGGGCTTCTTCGAGGCCAACGCCGAGCGGGCAGGGACGGTGTCGCGGGAGCTGGGCGTCAGGGCCTATCCGTCCATCGAGGCGCTGCTGGAAGACGTGGATGCGGTGAGCATCGTCGTGCCGACCTCGCATCACCATGCGGTGGCGAAGCAGGCGCTCGAGGCCGGAAAGCACCTGCTCATCGAGAAGCCGATCACGGTGACGCTGGCCGAGGCGGATGAACTGCTGGAATTGGCCGATGCCAAGGGGCTCAAGATCCAGATCGGGCACATCGAACGGTTCAATCGGGCGATCCGCGCCGCACTGCCGCACGTGCAGGCGCCGCTGTTCATCGACAGCGACCGCCTCGCCCCGTTCAATCCACGCGGTTCGGATGTGGCGGTGGTGCTGGACCTGATGATCCACGACATCGACCTGGTGCTGACGCTCACCGGGGCGGCGGTACGCGAGGTTTCGGCGGCCGGGCTCCCGGTGCTGACGCCGAGCATCGACATCGCCGACGCGCGGATCACCTTCGAGACCGGCGCCGTCGCGACGATCACCGCCAGCCGCGTGTCGAAGGAGCGGATGCGCAAGCTCCGCATCTTCCAGAAGAATGGCTATCTCTCGCTCGACCTCGCGTCGGGCACCGGCGAGATGTACCGCCTGCGCTCCGACGTGGACCTCGCGACGCTGGCCAAGCAGGCGCAGCCGCTGGAGGCCTTCGTGGAGCGGGTGCCCATTGATGCGCCCGAGGGCGAGCCGCTCAGGCTGGAGCTCGAGAGCTTCATTGCCGCGTTGCGCGGCGAGGCGCCGATCGCGGTGACGGGGCGGGCCGGGCGCGATGCGCTGGCGGTGGCGCTGCGCATCGTCGGCGACATCGAGCGGAGCCTTCCCGCGTTGCGCGGCAGACTGCCGGGGCGCGGTGCGTGAGATCCTGATCCTTGCGGGCGAGGCGTCGGGCGACCGGCACGGCGCGATGCTCGCCGAGCGACTGCAGGCCCTGCGTCCGGGGGTGCCGCTCTCCGGGACCGGCGGGGCACGCATGCGCGCCGCAGGCGTCGAGATGCTCGAGGAGCACGAAGGCGTCGTCGGCTTCGTCGAGGTGCTCAAGCACATTCCGTCGCATTACCGGCTGTTGCGGCGGCTGACGGCGCGGCTGGCGACGGGCCGCGTGGGGCTCGTGATCTGCATCGACTACCCTGGGTTCAACATGCGCGTGGCGGCGGCCGCGGCCGCGCAGGGCGTCCCCGTCCTCTACTACATCACGCCGCAGGTGTGGGCGTGGCGCGCTGGACGGCTCAAGCAGATGGCAAAGGTGATCACGAAGGCAGCCGTCATCCTGCCCTTCGAGGAGGCGCTGCTGCGCGGTGCCGGTGTGGACGCCACCTTCGTGGGGCACCCGCTGCTGGACCGGGCGCAGGCGCTGCCCACGCCGGCCGAGGCGCGCGCGCGGCTGGGGCTCCCGGCCTCAGGGGAGATCCTCGCGCTCTTTCCCGGCAGCCGCGCGCAGGAGATCCGCCGACACCTGCATGAGTTCCTCGCCGTGGCGAACGAACTCACCCGCCGCCGCCCCGGATTGCAGGTGGTGCTCAGCGTGGCGCCCACGATTGACCTGCGCGACAACGACGTGCCGGTGCCGCTCATCCGCTCGGCGAGCTTCGAGGTGCTGCGGGCGGCCGACGTGGCGCTGTGCAAGAGCGGCACGACCACCCTCGAGGCGGCGGTGGCCGGCACGCCCTGCGCCATCGTGTATCGCACCAGCGCGATCTCGTACGCGATCGCGCGCCACCTGGTGAAGATCGAGCACATCGGCCTCTTGAACATCGTGGCCGGGCGACGCCTCGCGCCGGAGTTCGTGCAGGACGCGTTCCGTACGCAGCCGGTGGCCGACGCGCTCGAGGAGCTGTTCGCGCCGGAGGGCGCGGCGCGGCGGGCGATGCTGGAGGGACTCGCCGACGTGCGGGCGCGGCTGGGCACGCCGGGCGCATCGCTCCGCGTGGCCGAGATGGCGGCGGGGATCGTGTCGTGACCGACGACGCGGCGGCCGCGGCGGCCAAGGCGGTCAAGGCGGTCAAGGCCGCGCGGAAGGTGCGATGGGGCGTGCGACTCGGCAAGCCGCTGCTCACGCTGCTCGCCCGGACCTGGCGTGTGGAAGAGGTGAACACCGCCCCGTGGCGCGAGTTAGCCAAGGCGGGGAAGCCGTATATCCTCTCGAGCTGGCACGGCCAACTCCTGGCGCACATCTGGGCCAATCGGTTCCGGGGCATTGCCGCGATGATCAGCGAGCACGGGGACGGCGAGATCATCGCCCGGATGATGGTGACGTGGGGATACGTCCCGGTCCGCGGGTCAAGCACGCGTGGCGGACGGCGAGCGCTCGTGGAGATGGTCGAACAGATTCGGGAGGGGCGGGCTTTTGCCATCACGCCGGATGGCCCGCGTGGCCCGGCGGGGGTCCTGCAGCCCGGCGTGCTGATCGCTTCGTTCAAGGGCGGCGCACCCATCGTCACCATCCGATCGGAAGCCTCGCGCGCATGGCGCCTGCGCAGCTGGGATGGCTTCGAGATCCCGAAGCCCTTCGCCAAGGTGCGCATCATCTACGGCGATCCGTGGCAGGCACCGGGCACCGATGATGCTGCGGCCGCGACCCTGCTGGCCCTGATGGGGCCTGCGCACGCGAATCTCTTGGAGCCGGTGCGGTGAGCGACGCGATCGAGCGCATCTGGGCCGCTGACGGGCCGGCGGCGTGGGCGCTGACGCCACTCTCCTGGCTTTTCGGAGCGGCGACGGCGACGCGGAACCTGCTCTTCGATGTTGGCATCCTCCGCGCGCACGCGCTCGGATTGCCCACGATCTCCGTCGGCAATCTCTCCGTGGGTGGGACCGGAAAGACGCCGGTGGCCGCGTGGGTGGCGCAACGCCTGTTGGCCGCCGGTGCCCGCCCCGCCATCCTCCTGCGCGGCTACGGCGACGACGAGCCATCGGTGCACCGCCTGCTCACGCCGGGCATACCGGTGATCCCCGATGCGAATCGCAGCCGCGGGGCGGCAGCCGCCCGCGCGCAGGGCGCGAGCGTACTGGTGCTGGACGACGCCTTCCAGCACCGGCAGGTGCGTCGGGACGTGGACCTGGTGCTGGTGTCGGCCGAGCAACGCGCGGCGCATCGCCTCTTGCCGGCGGGGCCGCTGCGGGAGGGCAAGCGGGCGCTACGGCGAGCCACGTTGCTGGTGGTGACGCGAAAGTCGGCGTCGCTGGCGGAGGCCGAGGCCTGTGCGGCCGCGTGGTCCGGATTCGCTGGTGCGCCCGAGAGCGCGGTGCTTGCCTTGCGGCCGCAGCAACTCGTGCCGGTGTCGGCGGAGCAGGGGCTCGCACCGCTGCCGCTGGAGGCCCTGCGCGGGCGGCCGCTGCTCGCCGTTTCTGCCATCGGGAACCCGGGCGCGTTCGAGGACCAGCTGGTGCAGCTGGGCGCCGCGGTGCGCAGTGCCCGCTTCGCCGATCACCACCCGTTCTCGGCCGATGAGGTGGACGATCTGGCCCGTCGTGCCACGGCCGAGATGCTGGTCGTCTGTACGCTGAAAGACGCCGTCAAGCTAGGGGGGCGTTGGCCTCGCCAAGCCCCCCCGCTGTGGTATCTTTCACAGGCTGTCGAAGTCGAGCGCGGCGGCGCGTCGCTGGATCGGGCGTTGCAGCGGCTCATCTCCGGTTCCACCCCCTGAATCGACCCCCCAATCGCCGGTAGTAGACCGGTGCAGTCCCCATGCCCGCAATGGCCGATCTCCGCCTCCCAACCAATACGATCGTCCGGCCCGACAAGGACCGGGTCCTGAACGAGGAGAATCCTTTCGAAGCGATGATGTCCCGCTTCGACCGCGCCGCCGAGCTGCTCGACCTCGAGCCCGGGATCTACAAGGTCCTGCGCAGCGCCGAGAAGGAGATCACCGTCTCCATCCCCGTCCTCATGGACAACGGCGAGGTGGAGGTCTTCACCGGCATCCGCGTACTCCACAACACGTCGCGGGGCCCCGCCAAGGGCGGCATCCGCTTCGACATGAACGTCAACCTCGACGAGGTGAAGGCCCTCGCCGCCTGGATGACGTGGAAGTGCGCGGTGGTGAACATCCCCTTCGGTGGCGCCAAAGGCGGCGTGATCTGCGATCCGTTGAAGATGTCGGTCGGCGAGCTCGAACGCGTGACGCGACGGTATACGTCGGGCATCATCTCGACGCTCGGTCCCGACTCCGACGTGCCGGCGCCCGACGTGAACACCAACGAGCGCGTGATGGCGTGGCTGATGGACACGTACTCGATGCACGTCGGGCACACGGTGAACGCCGTCACGACCGGTAAGCCGGTGGAGATGGGCGGGTCACTGGGCCGTCGTGAAGCGACGGGCCGGGGCGTGATGTTCAGCGCGATCCAGGCGCTGGAGCACCTCAAGATGGACGTCAAGGGCGCGACCGTAGCGGTGCAGGGATTCGGCAATGTCGGGTCAATCGGTGCCCAGTTGCTCCAGCACGAAGCCGGGTGCAAGGTGGTGGCCATCAGCGACCGCACCGGCGGCTGGCATAACCCCAAGGGGCTCGACGTGGACGACGCCATCGCCTACGTGAAGAAGCATCGCACCCTCGAGGGATACGGCAAGGGCGACGCCATCACCAACGAGCAGCTGCTCGAGCTCGCCGTCGATGTGCTCGTGCCGGCGGCGCTCGAGAACGTGATCACCACGAAGAACGCCAAGAACGTGAAGGCCAAGATCGTGTGCGAGGGCGCGAACGGCCCGACCACCGCGGCCGCCGATGCCATCCTCGACGAGAAGGGCGTCTTCGTGATTCCGGACATCCTCGCGAACGCCGGGGGCGTGACCGTCAGCTACTTCGAGTGGGTGCAGAACCGCGGTGGCTACTACTGGGACGAGCAGACGGTGAACGACCGCCTCAAGAACATCATGGTGAATAGCTTCCGCGATGTGCTGAAGCTCTCGCAGCAGCACAAGGTGAACATGCGGACGGCCGCCTACATGGTGGCCATCAGCCGCGTGGCCACCGTGCACCGCCTGCGCGGGATCTATGCCTGATTGCGCCGCCCCGGGTCGGTCGGGGCGGTCATGAAGGTGGTGGTGGCCGCCGTCGGGAAGCCGCGTGACGCGGCGCTTGCGGCGGCCATTCGTCAGTACGAGGAACGGGCGGCCCACTACTGGCCGCTGGAACTCGTCGAGGTCAAGGAGGAGCCGGCCCGCGGGCTCACGCCGGCGCAGGTGCTGGCGCGCGAAGCGGAGCGGATCATGGCGCGGATCCCGAAAGGGGCCCGCGTGGTGCTCTGCGACGCGCAGGGAGGAATCAGCCAATCCTCGGAGCAGTTCGCAGGGTGGCTCCAAAAGCAACGGGAGGCGGCGCAGGACGTGGTGTTCGTCATCGGCGGTGCATTCGGCATCGGGGACACGCTCCGGGCCGCCGCGCCACACCGGATCTCGCTGGCGCCGTGGACCCTTCCGCATGAGATGGCCCGGTTAGTGTTGGTAGAGCAGTTGTATCGTGCCGGGACTATCCTGCGCGGCGAACCCTATCACAAGTAGCGACGACCACGAGATGAGCGCTCCCCGCATCGTCACCGAGCCCCTCGGCGGATCGCCACTCTCGCGTGCGGCCCAGGACGGGCAGGCGCCGGGAGAGTGGTATCCGGCGCGACCCGTGGGCGCGACGGCGTGGCGCGAGCGCGCCGAGCAGGTCCGCCAGGAGTTCGCGGGCAGCCGCTGGCTCGCCGGGCTGCGCTCCGCGCTCGACCCCTCGGGGGCTGCGGCCGAGCGCCTCGAACGCGTGGCCGAGGCCAATGGCATCGTCGTGACCACGGGGCAACAGCCGGGGCTGTTCGGCGGTCCGCTGTACACGTTGCTCAAGGCATTGTCGGCGCTGGCGCTGGCCGACCGGCTGGAACGCGAGACGGGCATTCCCTGCGCCCCGGTGTTCTGGGCTGCCACCGACGACGGGGATTTCGCCGAAGCGTCGTGGACGGCTATCGCCGAAGAGGGGCGCACCAAGCGGCTCTCGATTCCGCGGCTCGGGAACGAGGGCGTGGTGATGGCCGAGATGCCGCTCGGTGACATCGGCGAGCAGTTCGAGCAGTTGGCGGCGGCGGCCGGCTCGGCGCCGCACGCCCACGTGCTCGACGCGCTGAAGTCCGCGTACCACCGTGATGCCACCATCGGCGGCGCCTACGTGCGCTTCCTCCGGAGCCTGCTCGAGCCGCACGGGATTGCCGTGCTCGATGCCTGGCACCCGGCGACGCGCGCGGCGGCACGGCCCACCCTGGTGGAGGCGCTTCGGCGTGCCCCGAGCATCGATGAGGCGTTGGCCTTGCGCATGGTCGCCATCGAGCGCGCCGGTTTCCGCGCGCAGGTGGCGCGCGTACCGCGCCTGTCGCTGGTGTTCCGGGCCAGTGCCGGCGTGAAGGAGCGCGTGCCCATCGCGCAGGCGGCCGACGTCGCATACCGCGCCGACTCGGTGCTGTCGGCCAACGTGCTGCTGCGCCCGGTCGTCGAGCGCCGTATCCTCCCGACCGTCGCGTACATCGCCGGCCCTGGGGAGATCGCCTATTTCGCCCAGGTGAGCGCGGTGGCGGAGGCGCTTGGCATCGGTGCTCCCCTCGCGGTGCCCCGCTGGTCCGCCACCGTCGTGGAGCCCGGCATCGACCGCCGGCTGGGACGGCTCGGCATGGTCCTCGATGACATTCGGCATCCCAACCAAGCGGAGAAGCGCATTGGCGACCGGGCGATGCCGGCGACGGTGCGCGAAGCGCTCGAAGGGGTGCGCAAGGACCTCGCCGAGCGGTTGGGCGCGCTGGGTGAGGTCTCGGCGTCGCTGGACCATCTGGTGCCCGACCGCGTGATCGAGGGGGCGCGACATCAGATCCTGCATCGGGTGGATCGCCTGGAGCGGCGCCTGCGCGCCGCCGCACGGGCGCGGGCGACGGAGTCGGTGAACGACATCGCCACGGTGCGGGCCGCGTTGATGCCGGACAACCAGCGGCAGGAGCGTCGCATCAACCCGGTGCCGATGCTCGCGCGCCACGGCGACCTCCTGCTCGCGCAGCTCAAGGCGGGCGCCGCGATGCACGCGGGGTCCCTGGTCGGCAGCTGATGGCCAGCGGCGGCGCGCGGCTGGTCGCGGCCGGCATCCTCCTCAGCCGGCTCTTCGGCCTCGTCCGACAGCGCGCCACGGCACACTTCCTGGGCAGCGGTGAGGTGGCGGACGCGTTGGCGGCCGCCTTCCGCATCCCGAATCTCCTGCAGAACCTCTTCGGGGAGGGCTCGCTTTCGGCCTCCTTCATCCCCGTGTACGCACGGTTGCTCGCCGAGGGTCGTCGCGAGGAGGCGGGGCGAGTTGCCGGTTCCATCCTTGCGCTGCTCGCCACGCTGATCTCGGCGGTGGTGTTGGTGGGCGTCGTGGCGGCGCCGTGGCTGGTGGGCGTGTTGGCGCCGGGACTGCGGGGCGACACGCGTGAGCTGACCGTCGTGCTCGTCCGCGTCATCTTTCCGGGATTGGGGCTGCTCGTGCTGTCGGCCTGGTGCCTGGGCATCCTCAATGCGCACCGGCGGTTCTTCCTCTCGTACGCCTCGCCCGTGCTGTGGAACGTGGCGATCATCGGCGCGCTGCTCTGGGGCGGCTGGCGCGGAAGCGCCACGCAGGCGGAGCTGGCGATGCTGGTGGCCTGGGGCAGCGTGCTCGGCAGCTTCCTGCAGTTCGTGATCCAGTTGCCCACGGTGATGCGGATCGAGCGTGACATGCGCCTGCAGGCCGGGAGCGCCGTCGCCGAGGTGGGCACGGTGGTCCGCAACTTCGGGCCGGCGGTGGCCACGCGCGGCGTCGTGCAGGTGAGTGCCTACGTGGACACCGTCATCGCGTCATTGCTGGGCGCCGGGGCGCTCGCGACGCTCGGCTACTCGCAGGCGATCTCGATGCTGCCGGTGTCGCTGTTCGGGATGTCCATCTCTGCCGCCGAGCTCCCGACGATGTCAGGCGCGACGGGGGATGAAGCCAGCGTCGCGAACGCGCTACAGGCACGGCTCGAGTCCGGGCTGCAGCGGATCGCGTACTTCGTGATTCCGAGCGCGGTGGCGATGCTCGCGCTGGGATGGGTGCTGGCGGCGGCCCTCTATGAGGGCGGCGCGTTCACACGCGAGGATGCCCAGTGGGTGTGGGTGGCGTTGGCTGGCGCGTCGGTGGGACTCGTGGCCGGCACGATGGGGCGGCTGTACGCCTCGGCCCTGTATGCACTGCGCGATACCCGGACCCCGTTTCGCTTCGCCTTCATTCGTGTGCTGCTGGCGGCCGCGCTGGGCATTGGCCTCGCGCTGGGAATGCCGCGACTGCTCGGACTCGACGCGCGCTGGGGTGTGGGCATCCTGACGGCCGCCTCCGGTGTGGCGGCGTGGGTGGAGTTCTTCCTGCTGCGAGGGGCGGTGCGCGCGCGCGTGGGGGTAGTGGGGGTGCCGGGCGCGCTGCTGCGCACGCTCTGGGGCGCGGCCATCCTTGCCGCCGCCTTCGGCCTGTTGGCCCTGCGGCTCGTGGGTGACCTGCACCCGCTGCTGCTGGGCGCCGTCACCTGCAGCGTGTACGGTGGCAGCTACCTGCTGATCGCGCGAGCGCTGGGAGCGGACCATGCCCGACGCGCCTGAGCGGGTCGCGCAGAAACTCGCCCACCTTCCCGAGACGCCTGGGGTCTATCTCTGGAAGGATGCGTCGGGTGAAGTGCTGTACGTGGGGAAGGCCAAGCGCCTGCGCCCGCGCGTGCGGAGCTACTTCGCCTCCGACCACCTCGAGAATCCGAAGACCCGGCGCCTCGTCGAACGGATCGCCGACGTGGAGACCATCGTGGTGCCCGACGAGGCGCACGCGCTGATCCTCGAGGCCAACCTCATCAAGGAGCATCGTCCGAAGTACAACGTGATGCTACGGGACGACAAGACGTACCCGTACATCAAGGTCACGGTGCAGGAGCCGTATCCGCGCGTATTCGTCACGCGGAAGCTCCAAAGCGATGGCGCCCGCTACTTCGGCCCCTACACCGACGTCGCCGCCATGCGACGGGCCTTGGATGTGGTGAAGCGGATCTTCACCGTGCGCTCCTGCCGCTACGACATGCCGCGCGAGATGCCCGAACGCGCCTGCCTCGACTACCACATCGGACGATGCAAGGCGCCCTGCGTGCACCTGCAGACGCAGCAGGAGTACGCAGCGATGATCAAGGAGGTCGTCACCTTCCTTGATGGCAAGACCGATGACGTGGTGAAGCGTGTGCGCGGCCTGATGGACGCCGCCGCGGAGCGCATGGAGTTCGAGCGGGCGGCCGAGCTGCGCGATGCCATCACGCGGCTGCAGCGGATGGAAGAGCCGAGTGTGGTGGCGGAGGTGGAAGGCGGCGACCGCGACGTGATCGGTTACGCCCGAGACGGGGATGATGCCGCGGCCACGCTGTTACGCATCCGCTCCGGCAAACTGGTGGCGCGCGAGCACCGATTTCTCGAAGGCGTGGAGGGAGAGCAGGACGGACACGTGCTGTCCACGTATTTGGCGAGCAGCTACCTCAAGGCACCGGCCCGTGCCCGCGAGCTCCTCCTGCCGTTTGACTTCGAGGATCGTGAGGCATTCGAGCAGGCGCTCGCCGGCGACGCCAAGCTGCTCATCCCGCAGCGCGGCCCGAAGCGCGACCTGCTGGACCTCGCCGAGCAGAACGCCCGGCACCTGCTCGAAGAGTTCAAGCTGGCCGAGCAGGAGACGGACGAGCGTGCCGCCGATCCCGTGTACGAGTTGGGACAGGCGCTGGGCCTGGAGAAGTTGCCGCGCGCCATCGTGTGCTTCGACAACTCCACTGCGCAGGGCAGGGACAGCGTGGGTGGCATCGTGTGGTTCGAGAACGGGCGGCCGCGCCGCGCCGAGTATCGCACGATGAAGGTGAAGAGCGTGGACGAGGCACAGGGGCCCGACGACTTCCAGTCCATGCGCGAGGTGGTGGGGCGCTACTTCCGCCGCCGCGTCGAGGAGCAGCGTCCGCTGCCCGATCTCGTGGTGGTGGACGGCGGCAAAGGGCAGCTCAGTGCCGCCGACGAGGCGCTGCACGAACTGCAGCTGACGCAGCTGCCGCTGATCGGCCTCGCCAAGCGCGACGAGGAGATTTTCATGCGCGGGCGGCGCGAGCCGCTGCGCCTGCCGCGCCGCTCGTCGGCGCTGCGCCTGCTGCAGCAGATCCGCGACGAGGCGCATCGCACGGCGGTGACCTACAACCGCAAGCGCCGCACCATGCGCACGGTCACCAGCGAGCTGCTGCGTATTCCCGGCGTCGGCCCCGTGAAGCGCCGCGCGCTGCTGCAGGCGTTTGGCTCGTTGCAGGGCGTGAAGGAGGCAACGCTGGAGCAGGTCGCCGCGTTAGAGGGGTTCAGCGAGGCCAGCGCGCGCAAGCTGCTGGAAGCACTCGGCGTGTTGCCGTCCGCTGCACCGCTCGATGCCCCGTCCGGCGACGCGCCACCCGACGCCGCGCCGCTCGACGCGGAACCGAAGGCCGAATAGCAGTCCGTCCTGCAGTCCCTTCCATCTTCCGTCTTCCGTCTCGAATCAATGACTTGGTCCCTCCACTGCTCCGTCTGCTCCTACACCCAACCTGACGGGAGCAAGCTCGCCTCGCTCTGCCCGGACTGCGGCCAGCCGTTGATGGTGCAGTACGCCGCCGCCGTGCCGAAGTCGGCGATCGGTAACGAGGCCAGCCTGTGGCGCTACGGCGCCGCGCTGCCGCTCGCCGCCGGTGAGCGCGCCGTCACGCTCGGCGAGGGCATGACGCCGCTGGTCGAGCTGCCGCACCTCGCGCAGGAGATCGGCGTGCGTCGGCTCTGGGTGAAGGACGAAGGCATCAACCCGACGGCGAGCTTCAAGGCGCGCGGCCTCATGATGGCCGTGACGCGAGCCAAGGCACTCGGACTGCCGGGCGTGTGCGTGCCGACGGCGGGCAACGCTGGCATTGCGCTCGCGGCCTACGCCGCGGCCGCAGGCATGCCCTGCCGCATCTACGCGCCAGAGACCACGCCGCCGCCTATCCTCGGATCCATCCGCGCCTTCGGTGCCGACCTGCAGCTGCTGCCCGGCCACATCGGCGACGCCGGCAAGGCGACGCTGGCCTTCGCGCGCGAGAGCGGCTTCTTCAACGTCGCCACTGTGCGCGAACCGTACCGCGTGGAAGGCATGAAGACGATGGGGTACGAAGTCGCCGAACAACTCGGCTGGCGCCTGCCGGATGCGATCGTGTATCCCACGGGTGGGGGCGAAGGCACCATCGGCATCTGGAAGGCGATCGGCGAGATGCTGGCCTGGGGCTGGTTGCCGCAGGACAGCAAGCGGCCGCGCATGATCATCGCCCAGGCCGACGGCTGCGCACCGTTGGTGCGGGCGTTCCGCGAGGGCGCCGAGAAGGCTACGCCGTGGGAGGATCCGACGACGCATGCCAGCGGCCTGCGCGTGCCGGGCCCGCTGGGCGATCGCCTCACGCTGCGCACGCTGCGCGAGAGCGGCGGCGACGCCGAGGCGGTGACGGAGGATCGCATTCGCCACGGGACCTTCCTGCTCGCCAGCAAGAGCGGCATCGACGCGGCGCCGGAAGGCGGGGCGGCGCTCGAGGCCACGCGGCAGCTCGTCGCGTCAGGACGACTGTCGGCGGACGCCGAGGTCGTGGTGTTCAACACGGGCAGCGGCGCCAGCTATCGCTGGTAGCCGCGGCCCTCAGCGGTTGCGCATGTGGTCGGCGAGCGGACGCAGCTTGCCGCGCAGGAACTCCTTAAGCTCGTCCGGCATCTCGTGCTCGGCGATCGCCTGCTCCATGCACCAGAGCCACTGGTCGCGCTCGCGCTCGGCGATCGGGAAGGGCAGGTGACGGGCGCGTAGCATCGGGTGGCCGTACTTCTCGACGTAGAGCTGCGGGCCGCCGAGCCACCCGGTGAGGTAGAGGAACAGCTTTTCGCGCGAGACCTTGAGGCTCGCCGCGTGCAACTCGCGGATCTCGCGCGCGTCGGGCGCGCTGTCCATCAGGTCGTAGAAACGGTCCACGAGGCGCCGTACGCCGTCCTCGCCGCCGATCTGTTCGTAGGGAGTCACCATGCGCGAAAGCTGGCGGGGCCGGCCGACTGCGTCTACCGTCGGTGGCGGCTAGATTGTGGCCCATGACGCGCATCGCCATCCTCGACCCCATGTCCGGCATCGCCGGCGACATGTGCCTGGGTGCCCTGCTGGACCTCGGGCTGCCGGAGTCGTTCGTCCGCGAGCTCCCGGTGACGCTGGGCATCGCCGACATCGGCGTGTCCATCACGCGCGTGAGCCGCGGGCAGATCGCCTGTACGAAGGTGGACTTCGCGATCCCGCCGCAGCCGCACGGGCGGCACCTGAAGCACATCAAGGCCATCGTCGAGGCCACGCCGGCGCCGGCAACGGTGAAGGAGAAGGCGATCCGCTGCTTCACGCTCATCACCGAGTGCGAGGCGGCGATCCACGGCACCACGGTCGAGCGCGTGCATCTGCACGAGGTCGGCAGTGTGGATGCGATCCTCGACATCGTCGGGACGATCTGGGGCCTCGAGCAACTCGGCGTCACCCGCGTGTTCTGCGGCACGCTCCCGCTCGGCGACGGCTTCGTGGATACGCAGCACGGGCGCATGGCCGTGCCGACGGCCGCCACGCTGCGGCTGCTTGAGGGGCTGCCCGTGCGTCCCGGCCCCGAGGGCGCGGGCGAGTTGGTCACGCCCACCGGTGCGGCGCTGGTGCGCGTGCTCAGCGAGGGCGCGGCCCCGGCGGGGTTCACCGTGCGGAAGAGCGGATTCGGTGCGGGCACGAAGGACTTCCCGGACCGTGCGAACGCACTGCGCATCGTACTGGCCGACCTCGCGGAGGGCGCCGGGTCCTCGGCAGGTGCGGAGGACGTCTGCGTGGTGGCTGCCGATCTCGACGACAGCACGGGCGAGGAGCTCGCGGCCGTGGCGGATCGCCTGCGCGAGGCCGGGGCGCTCGATGTCGTGCTCCTGCAGACGCTGATGAAGAAGGGCCGGCCCGGCGTCCGTGTGGAGGCGCTGGTGACGGCCGCGCAGGTCGAGCGCGTCGAGACCTTGCTGCTGGCGCAGTCGAGCACGATCGGCGTGCGCACGCACGTCGTGCGCCGGCGGGTGTTGCCGCGCGAGCGCGTGGTCGTGACGGTGGACGGGCACGAGGTGGCGCTGAAGGTCGTCACGTTGCCGGACGGTACGCGCCGGGCGAAGCCCGAGGCCGACGACGTGCAGCGCGTGGCAGCGGCGACCGGACGTGTGCCGCGTGACATCGCCGACGCGGCGCTCGCGGCCTGGCGGCGGTGACGCGTACGCTGCGCGGTTCGACGGCGCTCATCCTGGCGCTGGTGGCCGCGCGGCTCGCGTTGCCGCTGCTCCTCATCCATCCGGCCTGGGAGTTCCATCGCGACGAGCTGCTGTACTTCGCGATGGGAGATCATCTCGCGTGGCGCATGCAGTTCCCGCCGTTCATCGCGACGGTGGCTGCGCTCAGTACGGCTCTGTTCGGGGATGCCGTGTGGGCGGCGCGCGTGCCCGCGGCGATCGGGGGTGCGGCGCTCACCGCGACCGCGCTCTGGTTCGTGCGCCGCCTGGGCGGTGGCGTGTGGGCGCTGTGCCTCACGTGGCTCGCCTTGCTCGCGGCCCCCGTGTTCCTGCGTCCGAGCGTGCTGTTCCAGCCCGTCGTCTTCGACCAACTCTGGGCCACGCTCGCGCTGGCAGCCGTCGCGCTCGCGGCCATGGAGCAGGAGCCGCGCTGGTGGTTGCTCGCCGGCGTGGCACTCGGGTTCGGCCTGCTGACGAAGCTCTCGGTGCTCATGTACGGCGCGGTCATCTTCGGGCTGTCCCTCGTGCACGCGCCGCTGCGCGCGCAGCTACGCACCCGTTGGCCATGGCTGGCTGCCGCGGCCGCAGCCACGCTCGGACTCCCGACGCTGCTGGGACAGCTCCACTACGACTGGCCCTTCCTGCAGTCCCTGGCTGCGTTGCGGGAGGGGCAGTTCGAGCACACCTCCGTGTTGGGTACCGTCGGCGAGCAGGGGATGATGCTCGGGGCGTCCGTGCTCTTGGCTGCCGCAGCCGCGCTGCTCGGCCTGCGCTCGCGTTGGCGTTCGGTGATGTTGCCGCTGCTCCTGTTCTGGGGTGGCCTGCTTGGGCTGGTGCTCTGGCAAGGCGGAAAGGCGTACTACGCCGCGCCGGCGTATCCGTTGCTCTTGGGAGTGGGGTCGCTGATCGTGGCCGAGTGGCAGGGGCGCGGGTTGCGCCTCGCCATGGTGGTGGTGCTCGTGGCGGGAGGCGTGGCGCTCGCGCCCATGGGCATTCCGTTGCTCGCGCCCGAGGCGATGGCGGTATACAGCGCGCGTCTTGGCGCCGGCACGACCACGAACCGCGGCGAAGCACTGTCGCTGCCCCAGGACTACGCCGATATGCTTGGCTGGCGGGCCCAGGCGGAGGCGATGAGGGCGGTCTACGCGGCGTTGAGTCCGGAGGACCGGGCCGAAGTCGTCATCCTCGGCGGCAACTACGGGCAGGCGGGTGCGCTGGCGCGCTACGCGCCGCGGTTCGCATATCCCTACCCAGTGAGTACCGCCGGTGATTTCCACGCCTGGGGGCCGGGCAGCCGGAGTGGCGCGCTGATGCTCGTGCTTGGCGAACCGGACGCTGAGCGGGACCTGCAGGCGCTGTATGAGCGCGTGGTCGCTGTGGATTCACTCGGCGACCCGCGGGGCGTCCCGGAGGAGCGCGACCTGAGGATCTTCCTCGTGCGAGGCCCCCGCGTGCCGCTGCCGGAGGCCTGGAAGCAGGTCGGTCCGAACTGGCGTTGACGCATCGCGCAAGTGTCGGTGTGACTTTGCTTTCCGCCTCATTGCCTCATATATTTTCTAAGCCGCATCGCGCGGCTTTTTTTGTCCGCATCAGCCCCGTCCGCCCGTATGGTCCGCGTCAGCAAAGTCCAGCCCAAGAGCATCGCCGCCGAACTGGGGATCACCCCCGGCACGGAGTTGATTGCCGTGGATGGCCGGGCCCTGGATGACTTCCTCGATTGGGAGTTCCTGACGGCGGACGAGGCCTTCGAGCTCGAAGCCAAGCTGCCGGACGGCGAGCATGTCGTCTTCGAGATCGAGCGCGAGGGCGGGGAGCCGATGGGCCTCGAGCTCGAGCCGCCCAACGTGCGGCGCTGCGCCAACCGCTGCGAGTTCTGCTTCATCGAGGGCCTGCCAAAGGGCCTGCGCAAGCCGCTGTACATCCGTGACGACGATTACCGCCTGTCGTTCGCCTACGGCAACTTCGCGACGCTGTCGAACCTCAAGGAGCGCGACATCGCGCGCATCCTCGAGTACCGGCTCTCGC
>JANJUF010000079.1 GCA_024710705.1 Gemmatimonadaceae bacterium
CCCACCCCGGGGCTCTTCTGTTGCCCCGCGCGCGGCCCCCCGCCGGCCCCCCCCCCCCCCCCTCCCAGGCTGGCCTCACCGCGTGCCCCGCGCAGCCCGGCGCGCAGCTCAGACGAGCTCAGCGCGCAGCACTCGTCGTCCCCGCGCGCAGTTCCAGAGCCCGCCGGGAGGGGCTGGAGCCGGGGCGCAGGGGCCTACGCCGTAGCAAGAGACTCGCCGCGGTTGGCGAGGCTCGCAGCGTCTAAGGCGTTGGCCCCGAAGGCCCGGGTCCAGCCCCGACCCCGCGCACCGACCCCGCGCACCGACCCCGCGCACCGACCCCGCGCACCGACCCCGCGCACCGATCAACCCGTCAGGGAATCCGACGCCCGCTGATGCGCGAGCCGTCGCCCGGCATCGCCCACTCGCCCGTGAACGTGTCCCCCTCGAACGTGGCGCTCATCGTCGCCTCGTCCCCGGTGGGCGCCACGAAGATCATCCGCAGCACGTTCCCGGTGAGCGTCGCCCGCGACACGGACACCGGAGGGAACATCTGGCTCGTGATGCTGCCGCCGTACTCGGCGCCGCCGATGTGGCGCAGTTCGAGCGTCACGTCCAGGGCCTGACCCTGCGCCGAGAGGGCCACCGCCCAGCGGCCGACGGGGTTCACCGCCGGCGCCGCGACCACGGCCGGCTGCGGCGCGGCGGTGGCGGTGGTGCTGGCGGACGAGCAGGCCGACGCCACGAGAGCGAGGCCGAAGAGAGCGACGGAGGGACGCAGGCGCATTGAGGGGGTGCTCCACGGGGGTGAGTGGCTGCGCGCCGGGCATTGGGGCGCAGTGAACTGGTCTTACGATATCCTTCGGCCGGACGCCGCGACAGCCGCTAGTCGGCCGGCACGGTCCGATCGGCCGCCCACCGCCGGAGTTCGCCAATCCGTTCGTGCATCGTGCCCGAGAGCGGCCGGGTGGCGTCGATCTCCTGCAGCAGGGCGGCGGTATCGAGCGACTTCGTGCTGGAGAACGCCCCGTAGAGCGCCCCTACCACCGCCTGTTCG
Organism: Gemmatimonadaceae bacterium; assembly: GCA_024710705.1. GTDB lineage: Bacteria > Gemmatimonadota > Gemmatimonadetes > Gemmatimonadales > Gemmatimonadaceae > Pseudogemmatithrix. Next base: position 1,037 of record JANJUF010000079.1, read on the forward strand.
ATCTCGGCGCCGCTGAACCCTTCGCTCGCCCGGGCCAGCCCGGCGAGATCGAACTGCGCGGGCTCTTGGTTGCGCCGCTTGAGGTGGATCCGGAAGATCTCGGCGCGCGCTTCGGGCTTCGGCAGGTCCACGAAGAACACCTCGTCGAAACGTCCCTTCCGGATGAACTCTGGCGGCAGTTTCGCGATGTCATTCGACGTCGCCGTGACGAACACGTCGCCCTTGCGCTCCTGCAGCCAGCTCAGGAAGGTGCCGAACACGCGCTTCGACACGCCACCATCCTCGTCGCCTCCGCTGGAGGCGAAGGCCTTCTCCAGCTCGTCAATCCACAGCACGATCGGCGCCATGCGCTCGGCCGTGCGCATGGCGCGCTTGAAGTTCTTCTCGCTGTCGCCGATGTACTTGTCGTAGAGATTTGCCGGGTCGAGCTTGAGCAATGGCAGGCCCCACTCGCTAGCGATGGCCTTGGCGCAGAGCGATTTGCCGCAGCCGGGCACACCGAGGAGGAGCACCCCACGCGGGAATCCGAGTCCGAATTGCGCCGCCCGCTGCGGGTCGTCCACCACAGCCCGGCGCTTGGAGAGCCAAGTCTTGAGCCCGACCAGCCCCGCCACTTCGCCGAGCGATTCCTCGGCCGGCCAATATTCCAGCAGTCCATCCTGCTCCACCACCTGTCGCTTCGCAGCCCCCACGCGCTTCACGTCGTTGGCCCGGAGCGCACCATCCTCCATGATCAACTTGGTGACGACCTTTTCGGCCTCGGTGAGCGTGAGCCCCACGAGGTTGTTCACGAGGCGGGTGCGATCCTCGGCCGTGAGTTCGACCTTCACCGGCATCTTCGCCGAGAGCTCGCGGATCACCCGCTCGAGCTGGCCGCGATGGGCGTTGAAGTCGGGGCCCGGGAGCGTGATGGTCACCGCGTGCGGACGCAGCGAGTCGGGCAGGTGGATGTCGTGCCCCGTGATGACGACGGCGCCGCGGCGATTCCCGAAGTGCTGCACGGCATCCACCACGTGGCTCGCGACCACCGGATCATCGAGGAAGGGGCCAAGTCCGCGGAAGTGGAACACGCCGCTGCCCTCGAGCAGCACGCGGGCTACGGCTTTGGCCGGCTCGGCGGTGTGTTCGATGAACGGATCGCCCGGCTGGTTGCCGCGCCGCATGCCGCGGGAGCGAGTCCAGGAGAAGTACTGCATCGACAGTTGCGACGCGATCAGCCCGAGGAGTTCGTCGGCGCGCTCCGGCTCCGCCGTGTCCACGAGGAGCAGGGCGTATTTGGACCGGATGAGCAGTTCGAGTTCTGCCGCCGTATCATTCACGCGATGAATGCCTCAGCCGAGGGTGCGCGCGAAGATACCGCGTCAGCTCTTGCCCCGCATCCGGGTGCGGGGCGGGCGTGGCGCATGTTGGCGCTGGTGGCGGTGGCGGAACTGCTGGGGATGTCGCTCTGGTTCGCCGGGAGCGCCGCCGCACCCCAGCTCACGGCGCGCTGGGCCCTCACGAGCGCGCAGGTGGGCGGGCTGGCGACCGCCGTGCAGCTCGGGTTCGTCGCGGGAACCGCCATCTCGGCCCTCCTCAACCTCGCCGACATCATTCCGGCACGGCGCCTCTTCAGCGCCTGCGCCATCCTCGGTGCGGCGGCCAATGCCCTCCTGCTCTGGACGCCGACGTACGAGTGGGCGTTGGTGGGGCGCGCGCTCACCGGTGCCTGCCTCGCCGGCGTGTACCCCCCGGCCATGAAGATGGCGGCCACCTGGTTCCTCGGGCGGCGCGGGCTGGCGGTGGGGCTGGTGGTCGGTGCACTCACCGTGGGCAAGGCGTCGCCCTATCTCTGGTATGCGATTCCGAACGTCCCGCTGGAACTGATCGTGATTGCCGCATCCGTATCGGCCTGGATAGCCGCCGCGCTCATCTTGCTGCTGTGGGAGGATGGTCCGCATGCCTTCCCGGCCCGGCCCTTCTCATGGGGGCTGGTGGGCGAAGTGCTACGCAGCCAACGCTGGCGGCTGTCCACCAGCGGCTATCTCGGCCACATGGCCGAGCTCTACAGCTACTGGACCTGGATCCCCATTTTCCTCGCGGCCAGCGCTGTGGCAGGCAGCGGAGACTCCGCGGCCGGGCGCGCGCCGTGGGTGGGCATCCTGGCCTTCGCGACGATCGCGATCGGCGGGCTCGGCTGCATCTGGGGGGGCATCGTCGGCGATCGCATCGGTCGCGCCAAGCTTGCCATGCTGGCCATGGCGGTGAGCGGGGCCTGCGCGCTCGCCATTGGCCTCACCTTCGGGCGCTCGCCGTGGATCGTGGGGGCGCTGGCCCTGGTGTGGGGCTTCTTCGTGATCGCCGACTCGGCGCAGTTCTCGGTGTTGGTCACCGAATCGGTGCCCTCGCACGCCGTGGGCACCGCGCTCACGGTGCAGGTGTCGCTCGGATTCCTGCTCACCACGCTCACCATCCAACTGATTCCGCCGGTGGTAGCGCGCGTGGGGTGGGAGGGGGCGTTCGCGTTGCTGGCGGTGGGGCCGGTGCTCGGCATCCTCGCGCTGCGGCGATTGCAGCGCGTCGCGACGGTGGCATGAGCACTAGCCTGGCGGCGGTGATGCGCGCTTTCGACGACGGACGTGATCGCTCGGAGCTGTATCGCGGTTGGCGCGCCGGACTGAATGCTGGCCTCACGCATCCGGCGATCCTCTCGAAGATGACGCTGCGCCCCGGCATCACCCAGGCCGCGCAGGCGCACCTGTTGGTGGGCACGCGGGCCGGCAAGGACATCGCCACGTTGGTGCGGGAGAGGCCACAGCTCTTCGAACCGTTCGAGTCGGCACTCCTGCGCATGGGCGAGGAAAGCGGACAGCTCGAGCAGATGCTCACCCAACTCGCCGATTTCCATCAACGACAGCACAAGCTGATCCTCAAGGTGAAGCAGTGGCTGTCGTATCCGATGTTCGTGTCGCTGGTGGCGGTGCTCATCCTGCCCATTCCCCTGATCTTCCAGGGGCGGATGGCGGCCTACTGGACCGCGACGATCGTCGGGCTGTTGGGCTGGACGACGCTCGGCGGTGCGATGCTCGCACGGCTGGCGCAGCGGTATCAGCGGCGACCCGCGTTCGTGCGGGCCCGCTTCGCGCGCACGTTGGCCCTGTGCATCGGCGCGGGGCTCCCGCTCGGACGCTCGGCGTTGCTGGCCGCCGACGCCAGCGGCGATCCGGCGCTGGCCCAGCAGCTCCGCCGACTCGGCGAGCGCGGACTCACCTCCAGGCCGCTGAGCGAGACGCTCGCCGGCTCGGTGGTGATGACCCCGGAGTTCCAGGCGGGGCTGCTGGTGGCCGAGCAGACGGGGGACTTCGCCTCGTCCATCGGGCGATTGGCCGAGCTGTACGAAGACGGCTTTCGCTAGATTCTCCCCGTGCCTCGGTCCAACTCCCCGGCGCTCGGCGCCATCGCGCTGGCGACCTTCCTGACGCTGGTCCCCATCACGCTGCTCGTCCCCGGGCTCACCGAGCTCGTGGTGGACGCACACGGTGGGACGCGATTCCATGCCCACCTGTTCGTGTCAACGAACCAGCTCGCGGGCATCATCGCCGTGCCGTTCGCGATGGTCCTGCACCGGCGGTGGCCGCGTACGCGACGGTGGGTGGTCGGGCTCCTGCTGCTGGATGCGGTGGCGTTCCTGGGCATGGGCGCGGCAGACACGCTGAACGGCCTGTTTGCCTGGCGAGCGCTCGATGGCGTCGCCCACCTGCCGGCGGTGACGTTCCTGATGATCGCGGCCAATCGTTCGGGCGGCGAGCGCCGCGGCGCCTCGCTGGGGCTCGTGGCCGCGGCGCTGATGGTGGGTGTGGGGGTGGGCGCCCCACTGGGAGGCCTGTTGATCGATCGCGATCCGTCGCTGGTGTATCCGGCGGGGGCGGCGTTGCTCGTGCTTGCAGCGGCCGCCGGAGCCGCCGTGCCGGCGTCGGCCGCGCCGGCGAGCGACCCCAGCGCCCGGTACCGCTGGGATCGCCGCCGCGCCGCGGCCTGGATGCCATTGGCCTACGGCTTCGCCGATCGCTTCCTGATCGGCGTGTTCGTCTCGACCTTCACGATCTTCCTCACGGAAGTGCATGGGGTGGGTGCGGCGACCCGCGGGATGTTGATGTCGCTGTTCCTGCTTCCCTTCGCCCTCCTGTGCTGGCCGGCCGGCAAGGTCGCCGACCGTATCGGGTGGTTCGCGCCGTTGATCGTTGCCAACGTCACCTTCGGGCTCGTGTACGCGCTCTACGGCGTGCTGCCGATGGCACTCCTGCCGTGGGCGATGGTCGCCTCCGGCGTACTCAGCGCGCTGATGTTCGCACCCAGCCTCGTGCTGGTGAGCGATTTCGCCAGGCGCGGCGCCGGCGAAGGGCTCTTCGGCAGCTTCCAGGTGGCGGGGTCGTTCGGCTTCCTCGCCGGTCCGCTGGTGGGCGGCATGCTGGTGGAGGTGCTGCGCGACGGACAGGGCGCGCCAGCCTGGGCCCTGATCTTCGCGGGGGTCGGCCTCTCGCTCTCGCTCTTCGGCATCGTGAGCTGGACGATCCTGCGCCCGCTGGCGCGGACCGACACCCTGCCCAAGTCACCCGACCGCATCGGCGGCTCGGCCAACGTGCCGGTGATCACGCCGAACGTGGCATCCCGCGGCAACGCCTTCACGCAGCGCGTGTGCATCACGCTGATGCGGCTCACCGGCTGGAAGTTCACCGGCGAGAACTTCCCGGATCTCCGCAAGTTCGTGGTCATCGTCGCACCGCACACGTCGAACTGGGATTTTCCGCTGGGCGTCATGGCGAAGTTCTCGGTGGGGATTCGCGGCACCTTCCTGGGCAAGGATACGCTCTTCCGTTTTCCGCTCGGCATCCTGATGCGCTGGCTCGGCGGATTCCCCGTGGACCGCACGAGCAAGTCGGATGTCGTCACGCAGACGGTGGAGCTCGTCCAGCGAGCCGATCGGGTGATCATCGCGCTCTCACCGGAGGGCACCCGCAAGGCGACGCCGCGCTGGCGCTCCGGATTCTGGTGGATCGCCCACAAGGCCCAGATCCCGATCGTACCGGTGGCCTTCGATTTCCCGAATCGCGCCGTGCACATCTTCCCGCCATTCACGACGAGCGGTGACCCCGACGCCGACATCGCCGCGCTGCGGAAGCTGTATCGCCCCGAGATGGCCTTCGATCCGGCCAAGTACATCGCCTAGCCGCGCGGCGGCGACTCGCCAGTGAAACGAGTGCGGGGTACGTTCAAGGCATGACCACCCGCCGCGATCTCCTCCGCACGCTCAGCGCCGTCGCACTGGGCGCCACCCTGCCGCGCGCCCTGCACGCGGCGGCCGCACCTTCGCGCGCGCTCGACGGCATCGGCGTGCAGCTCTACACGCTCCGCGCGGCCATGCGCAACGATCCCGAGGGCACGCTCGCGCGCATCGCGTCCATCGGCTTCGACGAGATCGAGTGGTGGGGAGAGTTTGGGCGCACCCCGGCCCAATTGCGGGCCCTGCTCGACCAGCATGGGCTCCGCGCGCCGGCCGCGCACATTGACCCGCGCGACCTCCAGCCCGATCGCCTCCCCGCCCTGCTCGAGCGCGCGCGGGTCATGGGCCACAGGCACCTCATCGTGGCCTGGACGGCGCCTGCGCAGCGGAATCCCGACGATTTTAAGCGCCTCGCCGCGCTCCTGAGCGAAGCCGGCCGAACCGCCGCCTCCGCCGGCATCCGCACCGGCTACCACAACCACGACTTCGAGTACGCCCCCGTGGGCGACTCCACCCTGCTCGACCTGCTCATCGCCGAGAGCGACCCGGCCGTGGTGGACTTCGAGCTCGACTGTTTCTGGGCCTTCAAGGCCGGGCACGACCCGCTCGTCGGGCTGCGGCGCCATGCGGCGCGCATCACGCACCTGCACATCAAGGATTCAGCAGGGCCGCCGACCCACCGCCAAGTGGACGTCGGTGCCGGCGTGATGGACTGGAAGGCCATCATTGACCTCGCCACGGCCGGCCGCGTGCGCAACGTGTTCGTGGAACACGACGAACCCGCCGACGCGTGGGCGACCGTGTCGGCGGGCTTGGCGCACCTGAAGCGGCTCGGGTACTGATCCCTACTTCTTGGCGATCGGTACCGTCCGCGCGGCGGGCCGGGCCTCCTTGGCCTTCGGCACGCGCACCGTCAGGACGCCATTCGTGAACTCGGCGGAGACTTTTGCCTCCTCCACCTCGAGCGGGAACCGGAAGGTCCGCTCGAACTGCCCGTACTCACGCTCCCAGAGGTGGTAGGTACGCTCCTTGTCCTCGGAGCGGCGCTCCTCCTGCTTGCTGCCCTTCAGCGTGAGGGTGCCCTCGACGACCGAGATCTCGATGTTCTCCGGGGAGATGCCGGGGAGTTCCGCCGTGAGCACATACTCCGTCGGGGTCTCGGAGGCCTCGACCGCCGGCGACCACGCGAGCGTCTGCATCCGGCGCTCCATGGACATCGGGAAGTCGAGGAACGAGCCAAACGGCTCCTCAAACAGCCGACGGATCCGGTTCCGCACCTTTGCCGCCTCCTGGCGGGTGGCTGGTGCGTCCTTCAGGACGATTGACATATGAATCTCCGTTCGGGTGCGCCGATATCATTGGCTCGCGCGGGGCGCGAGGGCGTAGGCGGCGGCCCGAAATGGTGTCGGGCAAACGCCGAAATCCCCCCCTACGGAATTCCCCTCAGCCGGACCCTGACGCGAGCGGCCCGGCGAGTGCAATGTTAGCCATGCCTCAACAAGCCCCCTCTCGCGCCCGCGCCCCCGAGCCCTACGACGTCATCATCGTCGGCTCCGGCGCCGGCGGCGGCATGGCCGCCTATGAGCTGACCAAGGCCGGTGCCCGCGTCCTCGTCCTCGAGGCCGGCGGTCCTTGGGACAACACGAGCGCGCAGTACTCGGCGATGCTCAAGATGCCCTATGACTCGCCCCGGCGCGGTGCCTCAACGGCTGACCGCCCCTTCGGCGAGTGGGACGCCTGCATCGGCGGGTGGAACATCCCGGGCGAGCCGTACACCCGCGCCGAGGGCACGCGATTCGATTGGTGGCGGGCCCGCATGGTGGGCGGCCGCACGAATCACTGGGGGCGCATCTCGCTGCGCTTCGGCCCCGACGATTTCCGGCGCAAGTCGATTGACGGCCTCGGCGACGATTGGCCCATCACGTACGATGACGTGAAGCCTTGGTACGACGAGGTGGACAAGCTCATTGGCATCTTCGGGAGCGTGGAGAATCTCCCGAACGAGCCCGACGGCATCTTCCACCCCGCGCCGGCGCCTCGCTATCACGAGCGCCTGATCAAGCAGACCTGCGACACGATGGGGATCACCTGCATCCCGGCACGATTGAGCGTGATCACCAAGCCGCTCAACGGCCGCGCCCCCTGTCACTACTGCGGGCAGTGCAACCGCGGCTGCATGACCAACTCCAACTTTTCGTCCACCAACGTCCTGCTCACGCCGGCCCTGCGCACGGGACGGCTCCGGCTCCAAACGCACGCCATGGCGCGCGAGGTCACCACCGGGCCGGACGGGCGGGCCACCGGCGTCTCGTACATCGACACGCAGACCGGTGAGGACAAGCACGTCAGCGCGCGCGTCGTGGTGCTGGCGGCCAGCGCCTGCGAGAGCGCACGCATCCTGCTCAACTCCAAGTCGGCCCGCCACCCGCAGGGGCTGGCCAATTCCAGCGGTGTCGTGGGCAAATGGCTCACCGATACCACCGGCGCTGGCGTCTCCGGCTACATCCCGCGCCTCGAGGATGTGCCGCGCCATAACGCCGATGGCGTGGGCGGCAACCACATCATGATGCCGTGGTGGCTCGACAACCGGAAACTCGACTTCCCGCGCGGCTACCACATCGAGGTCGGTGGTGGGCTCGGCATGCCCACTTACGGCTTCATGGGCAGCATCCACAACTACCCGGGCGGCGGTGGCTACGGCGCCGACCTCAAGCAGCGCTACCGCAAGTACTGGGGTGCCTCGGTGAGCTTCGACGGGCGTGGCGAGATGATCGCCAACGAGAAGTCCTACTGCGAGCTCGATCCCACCGTCACCGACCGCTTCGGCATCCCGGTGCTGCGCTTCCATTGGCAGTGGACGGACCACGAGTACCTGCAGGTGAAGCACATGCAGGAGACCTTCCGCGCCATCATCCACGAAATGGGCGGCGAGGTGTTCTCCCCGATGCCCACGCGCGAGCAGGGCTACGGCATCGCCAACGGCGGCGCCATCATCCACGAGCTCGGCGGCGTGCGCATGGGCCCCACCGAGCGCGACTCGGCACTCAACAGCAACTGCCAGGCCTGGGACTGCGACAATCTCTTCGTCGCCGACGGCGGGCCCTTCGTCTCGCAGGCCGACAAGAACCCGACCTGGACCATCATGGCACTCGCGATGCGCACGAGCGCCTACATCATGCAGCAGCGCCGCGCCGGAGCACTCTGATGAGCGACATGGACCGTCGTGAACTCCTGGCGAGCCTGGTGGCCATCCCGGCCGCACTCGCCATTCCGCAGGACGGCGTGGACCGCGCCACCGCCCACGCCCACGAGGCCGTGCTCGCCGAAGCTGGCACCGTGGGACAGCAGGGGCGCCCCTACGTCCCGACCAACTTCACGCCCGACGAATGGCGGCTCGTGCGCCTGCTCGTGGACTACGTGATTCCGCGCGACACGCGCTCCGGCTCGGCCACCGACGCCGGCGTGCCGCAGTTCATGGACTTCATCCTCGGGGAGTACCGCAGCAACCAGACGTGGATGAAGGAAGGCCTCGGCTGGGTGAACGCCGAGTGCCGGCGGCGTTTCGGGGCGGGGTTCGTGTCCTGCACCGATGTGCAGCGGCGCGAAGTGCTCGACGCCATCGCCTATCCCAAGACAGCGGCGGCCACGGTGCGCGCCGGGGCGGAGTTCTTCACGCGTTTCCGAAATCTGACGGCCAGTGGATTCTGGTCCAGCCGCATCGGCGTGGCGGACCTGGGCTACATCGGCAACCGTCCGGTGAGTGAGTGGGTGGGCACGCCGCCGGAAGTGCTGCGCTGGCTCGAGAGGGGTTGATGCAGACGCCGGACGCGCCGCCGGCAAGGCGCACACCCCCGGCGGGATTCCTGCAGGATCTCTGGGAGACCCGTGCCGGGCGCCTGCTGGGACGCATGGGCCTCGACAGCGTCCGCACCACGATCCTCACGTTGGCCGTGGCCGCCACGCTCATCCCGTCGGTCGCCACCAGTTGGATTTCGTACCGCCAGAACCGCCGGGCATTCGAGGCAAGGGCCGCAGAGCGGTTGGAGACGGCGAGCACACAGGGCGCGCGCGAGGTGGACAACTGGCTCAAGAACCAGCTCCACGACCTCCGGGTCTTCGCGACGTCGTACGAGGTCACCGAGAACCTCGAGCGCGGTGGGATCAGCGCCCGGCGCCTGCCCGAGTACCTGGCGTCGGTGAATGAGCGATCCCCGGCCTTCCGCGCACTGATGGTGATCGCGCCAGACGGCCGGACGGTCGCGAGTTCGGGGGGCCCGGCCGAGCGCCTGCAGTTCACGGGCGACTGGATGCGGCGGGCACGCCAAGGAGATCGCATTCTCGGCGACCCCGTGCGTGGAGACAGCGCCGCGGCGACTACGATGGCGTTGGCCATCCCGATCATCAACGCCAGCGGACGCTTCCTTGGCGTCTTCGGCGCGCGCCTGGCGTTCGGGGGAATGGTCGAGCCGTTGGATTCGCTACTCACCGATGCGAACATCCGCCTGCTGGTTGCGCGCCGCGACGGCAACGCGATCCTCGCGCGGGGCGGAACCCTCGATGGCGTGCCGACGGCGGCCATGCGGCGCCTGGAAGGCGCCGAGGGTGCGTCGGTGGAATACGAAGCCAGCGACGGCGTCGCCGTGCTCGGTGCCGCCGCAGAGGTGCCGGGAACCGAGTGGATCGTCGTGGCCGAGTCGCCGGTGGGCCCCGCCTACTCGGAGATCCGCGAGATGCGCAACGCCACGGTGCTCCTGGTACTGGTCCTCCTGCTCGTGGTCGGGTCGCTGGCCTACGCACTCGGCCTGCTCATCGTGCTGCCGCTGGAGCGGCTCGCGCGCGCCGCCAAACAGGTGCAGGACGGGAACCTCGAGGTCGAGGTCCCGGCTTCCGGGCGCGGCGAGATCTCGCAGTTGACGTTCGTCTTCAATGACATGGTTCGTGGCCTGCGCGAGGGTCGCGCAAATCTCGAACGGCTCACGGTGACGGACGACCTCACCGGATTGGCCAATCGCCGTTTCCTCACCGCCGAACTCGAGCGCGAGGTGCAACGGAGCGAACGCCACGGGCATCCCTTCGCCGTCCTGATGCTCGACGTGGACCACTTCAAGGTGTTCAACGACACCCACGGGCACCTCGCGGGCGACGCGGCGCTGCAGCAGCTCGCCATCCTGCTCCGCAAGAGCGTACGGGCCGTGGACACGGTGGCGCGCTATGGCGGTGAGGAGTTCCTCCTCATCCTCCCCGAGACGCCGGCGGCGGAGGCGGCGAAGATGGCGGCACGGATCTGCAAGGCCGTCGCCGCGCAGCGCTTCCGCGTGGATGCCGAAGGCACGGAGGTCAGTATCACCGCCTCGCTGGGCTACGCCCTGTTCCCCAAGGACGCCAAGACGGTGGATGCGCTCGTCGAGGCCGCCGACCAGGCGCTCTATGCATCCAAGGCTGCGGGCCGCAATCGCGTGACGGCGGCGAGTTAGGTCCGACCGCTACGGCCGGTTCGCGCTCCGTACCAGGCTCGAGTGGATCCACGCCCCACGCCCGTCGGCCATCGAGACGCGTAGCCACTCCTGTTCGTGGGCATAGCCCGTGAGCGCGGTGCCGCCATTCACCGCCGTCACCACGGCAAACGAGGCCCCGGGGCCGCTGCGGAGGTTGGCCCGCCCCGTCGTCACCAGCGGTACCGGAATCGCGAAGGCCCGTTCACCGTCGCGTGTGCCCTCGGTCTCCGCCAGGCGACCCCGTCCCGCGGTCGCGGCCCGCTTGGCTTGCGTGGCGAGGTACACCGCGCCCCCGAAGTTCTCCGCCGCGAAGGCCTCGCTCGCCGACCGCAGCGAGCGCTCAGCCTGCGCCACCTCGGGTGGCGACTGCTGCCCCGCCCGCCCCCGCAGCTGCTGTAGCGTCACCTCGGCCTCGGCTATCGCCGACGCCGCCTCGGCGCGCGTCGCCAACGTCCGCAACCGCGCCATGGCCCGCACCAACTCGGTGGTCGCCTCGCCGAGCCGCCGCTCGAGGTCCGCCATCTGGGCGGAACTCTCGAGCATCTGGATCTTCAGTCGCGCCAGCTCTCGCTCCTGCGCCGGGTCGCGTACCGTGAGCGTCTCGGTCAGTATGCGCGGCGACAGCGTCGCCTCCGGCACCGGGGACACGTCCGTGGGCTTCTGCGCACCGGCGCAGGCCACGCACGTCGCAGCGAGCAGGAGTGTGGCGAGACGCATCAACGAACCTCGGGCGATGTTGGGGGGCACGGCGATCGGGGGCCTGCATCCCGAACATACTCACAACGAGGCCGGGCCGCCTCAGGTCACGGATCCCCCGCGCGTCCGGTGCACGGCCATAACCGCCGCCGTGAGAGACAGCACCCCGATGAACTGGTGAAGCGTCCCAAGCCACACCGGCACGGCCAGCAGCAGCGTCGCGATCCCCACCGCCACTTGGAGCGTGACCACCGCGCCTACCACTCGGAGGGCCTGTCGCCCCTCCGCGGGTAGCGTCGCCTCACCCGCGCGCCAGGCCAGAACCAAGGCGAGAATGCCGGTCACAATCGCCAACACCCGATGGTGGAACTGCGCAGCAATCGGATTCTCGGCGGCATTCCGCACCAGTCCGTTCACCGCGCCGTAACCCGCCGGCACCAGCGCGCCGCCCATGAGCGGGAAGGTGTTGTACATCTTCCCCGCCCGAAGCCCCGCGACGAACGCCCCCGACACGATCGTGATGCCGATGAGCACCGCCATCCCCATCACGGCGCGCCGCCAGGCGTCGCTCGCCGGCACCGACGCCGCGCGCGCGCGCAGATCCTCGCGCGTCCACACGGCAATCACGAGAATCGCCAGCGCCAACGCGAGATGCGCCGCCAGCCGGTACGCGCTCACCTCGGTACGCTCGCTCAACCCGCTCTGCACCATGTACCAGCCGAGTACGCCCTGCCCCAGCGTGAGCAGCGGAAGCCAGGCCAGCCGCAGGCGATACTCCCGAGGTATCATGCCCTTGGCGAGGTACCACAGGAACGGGATGGCGAACACCAATCCCACCGTGCGCGCCACGATCCGGTGGAACCACTCCCACCAGTAGATCCACTTGAACTCAGCGAGCGTGATTCCCGCGTGGGTGGCCGAGGCCTGCGGGATCTGGAGGAACTTCTCGAACTCCTGCCGCCAGACCTCCGCGCTCGTCGGCGGGAGCACACCCGACACCGGCTTCCACTCGGTGATGGAGAGTCCGCTCTCGGTGAGACGCGTGATGCCACCCACGCTCACCGCAAGAAACACCGCCACGATGCAGGCCAGGAGCCAGCGGCGCAGTGATGCGTGTGGATCAGACGGAGCGGTCGGGGCGCTGGTCATCGAAGGGGGAAAAGTGCTGCTTGGACGATAGTCAGGCGGCTCGACCTGTGCTATCTCTAAGCGACTCCCACCCTCCACTGGAAACTGGACACGGTCATGGCAGAGCGTCCCCTCGGCGTCGGCTTCATTGGCTCGGGCTTTAACACCCGCTTTCATATCCAGGCTTGGCGCGGCGTGCGCGATGCCGACATCCGCGGCGTCTGGAGTCCAAATGGCGCCAACGCCGCGAGCGCCGCCAAGCTCGCGCGCGATATCGACGTCGGCCCCGCCAAGGCATACAAGAGCATCACCGCCATGGTCGCCGATCCCAACATCGACGCGCTCTGGCTCTGCGGCCCCAACCAGGCCCGCATCGAGAACATCGAGGAGATCGTCCACGCCATCAAGCGCGGCAAGGGCACGCTCAAGGGCATCGCCTGCGAGAAGCCGCTGGCCCGCAACGTGGCCGAGGCGCTCGAGGTGGAACGACTGGTGAAGGGCGTGGGGCTCAAGACGGGCTACTTGGAGAACCAGCTCTTCGCGCCGCATGTGGAGGCCGGCAAGGCGCTGCTCTGGGCCCGCGGTGCGGCCACCACCGGCCGGCCGTACCTGGCGCGCGCCGCCGAGGAACACTCCGGACCGCACGCGCCGTGGTTCTGGAACGGCATGCAGCAGGGCGGCGGTGTGCTCAACGACATGATGTGCCACTCCGCCTTGGTGGTGCGGCACCTGCTCACCGAGCCGGGCAAGCCGCTGAGCAGCGTGAAGCCGGTGCGCATCACCGGGCACATCGCCTCGCTCAAGTGGTCGCGCCCGAAGTACGTGAAGCGCTTGCAGCAGGCCATGGGCCGCGGCGTGGACTACGCCAAGCGCCCCAGCGAGGACTTCGCCAGCGTCATGATCGAGTTCAAGACCAGCGACGGCCACAAGGTGATTGGTGAGGCCTCGACCTCGTGGAGCTTCGTGGGCGCCGGGCTCCGGCTGAGCGCCGAGCTGCTCGGCCCGGAGTACTCCATGAAGTGGAACTCGCTCGACAGCGGCTTGCAGCTGTTCTTCTCGCGCGAAGTCACGGGCCGTGCTGGCGAAGACTTAGTGGAGAAGCAGAACGCCGAGCAGGGCGTGATGCCGGTGGTACCGGAGGAGTACCTCGCCTACGGCTACACCAACGAGGACCGGCACTTCGTGCGCGTCTTCCAGGGCAAGGAGAAGGCCAAGCTCGACTTCGCCGACGGCGTGGAAGTGGTGAAGATGCTGATGACGGCATACCGCTCGGCCGAGCAGGGGAAGACGCTGGCGTATCCCAGCCGCGGGATCGAGCGCTTCGTGCCGAAGGTGGCGAAGGGGACGTGGAAGCCTTAATCGCGTAGCGCGGCTGCCAGCCGCGCGATCACCGCGGGGTCCGTGGCGCGGGCGTGCACTTCGCCCACGCCGCTCCGCGCCACGATCTCGCGCACGTTCTCGGCCCGCACTGAGCCGCCGGCCAGCACGGTCAGCTTCCCACCCGCACGGCGCACGTGGCGCGAGAGCGTGTCCACGCCGGCAAGCGCCGTTGGTGCGTGTCCGGACGTCAGCACCACGTCCACGCCGAGCGCGAGCAGTACGTCCAACGCCGCATCGGCGTCCGGCGTGGAGTCAAAGGCCCGGTGACAAGCGACCTTGAGGGGCCACGCCGCCGCGATCAGCTCCTGCATTCGGGCGATGTCCAGCGTGCCATCGGCGCGCAGCACGCCGAACACCACGCCGGCAGCCCCCGAGCGGCTCACCGCCTCCACCGAGGCCCGCATCGTCGCGAACTCGGCGTCGGTGTAGTGGAAGTCCCCTTCCCGCGGCCGGACCATCACGTGCACGGGTACCGTGACGAGCCGCAGAGTCTGTGCGATTACGTCCGCCGAGGGCGTCAACCCGCCCTCGCCCGGCCCACAGAGCTCGATGCGCCCGGCGCCAGCGGAGACCGCAGCCTCGGCCTCGGCTGGCGAAGTCACGTAGGCTTCGATCAGCATCGTATCAATCACTCACCACGACGGCACGAAGGGCTCCGACGCGCACGAATCCCTCCGCGCGCCACGGAACCCTTCGTGCCTTCGTGGTGAACACCTCGCCAAGCGAACGAGATTAGAGTGACCACCCCGCCCGATACGTCGGCATGATCCACTCCGACGGCGGCGTGAGGTTCGTGATCGCCCCCGTATTCGGATTCATCTCCAGCACCTGCCCCATCCGCGCCGCCAGACAGCCGATCAGGATCATCTCCGTCATCGGCGCGGCGTAGCCCGCGAAATCGCTGCCCGGTTGCGTGCCGTTCTTGCACGCGGTGATCCACTCCTGGTACACGCCGGCCGTGCGTGGATACTTCTGCGGCACCGGGTTCGCCTTCAGCTGCTCGTTCGCCGCGTCGTCCACGAGGCGCGGGTTCTCGGCGTAGGTGCCGGCCACGATCATGCCCTTCGTGCCCACCCAGAGCTGGCCGCCGGTGGCGTCGTACGGCCAGTTCAGCGCCTCGGGCCAGCCCGCTGGCTTCGGCGGGTTGAACGAGCCATCACGCCACACCAGCGTCACCGCGCGGCGGTTGCCGATGGCCGGGAACTCGTAGGTGATGCGCTCGGCGGCCGGCGCCGTTTCGGCGAAGAGCGCTGTCGTCTCGGGCGTGATGCGGTTCGGATACTTCAGGCCCAGTACCCAGTAGGCCGCGTCCATGATGTGGCAGGCCATGTCGCCCATCGCGCCGGTGCCGAAGTCCCACCAACCGCGCCAGTTGAACGGCGCGTAGCTCGGGTGGTACGGCCGCTCGGCCACCGGGCCGAGCCAGAGGTTCCAGTCCATCGTCGGCGGAATGTTGTGCGCGTCAGTCGGGCGGTTGCGCGCTTGCGGCCAGATCGGACGATTGGTCCAGAAGTCGATCTTCTCCACGTCACCGATCAGCCCCGCCTCCACCCACTCGCGGATCAGGCGGATGCCTTCGCCTGCGTGGCCTTGGTTGCCCATCTGCGTGGACTGCCGTGGCCGCCGCGCCGCCTCGGCCTGCAACGCGCGTACTTCTCCGATGGTCCGCGCCAACGGCTTCTGGCAGTACACATGCTTCCCCATCTTCAGTGCCATCATCGCCGCCACGGCGTGCGTGTGGTCGGGCGTGGAGACCGTCACCGCGTCGATGTTGTTGCGCTCCTTCTCGAGCATCTCGCGAAAATCCTTGTAGCGCTTCGCGTTCGGATACTCACGGAACGCCCGTTCGGCCTGGCGCCAATCCACGTCGGCGAAGGCCACGAGGTGCTCGCCCGCCACGCCGCGCACGTCGGAGTGGCCCATGCCTCCCACGCCGATGCAGGCGATGCGCAGCTTGTCTCGCCCCTGCTGCGGGGCCGGCGCATGGTCAGCCAGCGCGTGCAACGGGCGTGGCATCGCGGCGAGGGCACCGGCGGCAGCGAGCCCAGTCACGACGGTACGGCGGTCCATCGAACGATCACGCGACATCTCGACCTCAGGTGGTTTTGGTGGCGGGAGACGTGGAATCGGTGCGGAAGAGCAGCAGGAAGAGCACGAACACGGCCAGCGCGCCGTAGGCAGGGATCGGCCAGATGGCGGTCCAGTCATGGGTGGTGACGTTGGCGATGTCGTCCACCTTGGCGTAGCGGTCCACGACCCAGCCCGACGCGAAGGCGCCCACGAAGTAGCCGAGTCCGTTGGTGACGAAGTTCACGAGGCCTTGGGCCGCCGCACGGATGCTGGCGCCGGCGCGTTGGTCGGTGTAGATCTGCCCCGCCACGAAGAAGAAGTCGTAGCAGACGCCGTGCAGCAGGATGCCGGCGTAGATCATCCACATCCCGGGGCCGGGGTCGCCGCCGGCAAAGGCGAAGTAGCGCAGGGCCCACGCCGCCATGCCCACCAGCATCACCGTCTTGATCCCGAAGCGCATCAGGAACACCGGCAGGGCGATGAGGAAGACGATCTCGCTCATCTGGCCGAAGGTCTGGATGAAGGCCGGATCCGGGGCGCCGATCTCGTTCAGGTAGAGATTGGTGAAGCTGTAGTAGAACTGCAGCGGGATGCAGAGCAGGAAGCTCCCCAACATGAAGATCAGGAAGTCGCGGTGCCGGAGGAGCTTGAGCGCATCGAGCCCGAAGGCGTCGTTCACGCTGAAGGGGCGCCCGGCGCCCCGCGGCGGCGTGGCCGGCAGGGCGAAGGCGAAGAGCCCCAGCGCGACGCTGGCACCGGCGGCAATCTGCATCGGCAGCGCCAGCGCGTCGGCCTTGAGCACCTTCCCGATCACGATTCCCGCCACGATCCAGCCCACCGTCCCCAGCACGCGGATGGCCGGGAACTCCTTGGCCGGGTCCTTGATGTGGTGGAACGAGATCGCATTGGAGAGCGAGAGCGTCGGCATGTAGCAGACGGCGTACACGATCAGCAGCGGGTAGAAGGTGCCGAAGCCCTGCTGCAGCGACACCGTGTACAGCAGCACGCCCCCGGCGAGATGCAGGAGGCCGAGCAGCTTCTCCGACGCGAAGAAGCGGTCGGCCACCATGCCGATGAACAGCGGCGAGATCAGCGCCGCGATGGCGGTGGCACCATAGGCCGCGCCGATCTCGGTGCCGCTGAACCGCAGCGTCTGCCCCAAGTATGTCCCCATCGTCACGAACCACGCGCCCCACACGAAGTACTGCAGGAACATCATCACCGCGAGGCGGCCTTTGATCACGGGGCGATCTCCCGCACGCGCATGGCGCGGAACTGCACCACGTCACCGTGGTCCTGCAGCGCGAGATAGCCACGGTCGGCCCATCCGTAGGCCGGCCAGGCCGCGAACTTCGACGCCGCCACCCTGGCCTTCCAGTCGTCGCTCCACAACTCGTACTCCACCACCTTCACGCCGTTGAGCCAATGCTCCACGTGCGCGCCTCGGGCAACGATGCGCAGGCTGTTCCACTCGCCCACCGGCCGCGTCACGTCACGCACCGGGGCGTGCAGGGCGTAGTTGGCGCCGGCCGAGGTCATCGAATTTCGGCCGTCGGCGTGGCCAGTGTTGTCGAGGATCTGCATCTCGGGCGCGTTCTCGTAGATGCGCCGCGTCCCCTCCGTGGCACGATAGAACACGCCGCTGTTCCCGCGCGGCCCCACCTTCCACTCCAGTTCCAGCTCAAAATCGCCGAACTGCTGCCGCGTGACGATGTCGCCGCCGCTTGCGGCGCGGGTCAGCACGCCCGTGGTGGCGTCGAACTGCCATCCGGCCGGGAGCGCGTCGCTCCGGTACCCGCGCCAGGCCTCGGCGCGCTGCAGGTCAATCCAGGTGCCGGCGGGAGCTGTGGACGGCGCCGGCGTCTGCGCCACACCCGAGGCGCAGGCCGAAAGCGTCATGGCGGCCAGCGCGGCCAGCGCGCGGCGAACGGTCGTTCGGGACATCGGGCGGGGGGCTGAGGGGATCGGAACGCGGATGCCGACAGCGGAAGATGCGCCCGTCAGGCGCGCGCCGCAAAGCCCGCGTGGCGCCAATCAGGGCCGTGCGGCGTTCCGGCCAAGGGCGACGGCGGCCGACTCCTGCAGGAAGGCCACCACGGAGGCGGGCGTGGACGCCCCCGGAATCGCGTCCGGCAGCGTCCGCGGGTCAAGCTCGAGGAGGCGCGCGACGATGGTCAGCGCCGCGACGTAGCTCCCCAGTCGCGATGCGTGCATTCCATCGGCCGCGTAGACGCCTGCGGCCGGATCGCCGGCGAGCGTCACCGTGAAGGCGTCCCCGACCGGGGCGAGGATGCCCTCGACCGCTGCCGCCGCGCCCGTGTAGGCCTCCAGCGCGCCCGCGACGTCCGCACGACGCCCCAGTGACGGCCAAATCTGATAGAGCACCGGCTCCGCACCCGACGCCCGCACGAGCGGATCGAACTGCTCTGTCCAGTGCCGCAGGTGCAGCGGGTTGTCCCCCTGCGCAGACGGACCCTGCTGCATCACCACAAAGTCCCAGCGGTAGCGCTCCAGGGCGGTACGCGCGGCACCCTGATACCAGTGGTCCTGCAGCGAGTAGTCGGGAAACGCCACCATGTCGGCACGGATGTCGAAGTTGCCAGCCTGCTCGGCTACCCGACGCACCATCCGCGGGACGTCGTTGATGTACGTATGTGAGTTTCCGACGAACAGCACCCAGGTCCGGGCGTCATCGGCCGCCGAGCGGCGGCTGATCTCCACCCCTCCGGTCTCGGGCGGTTCGATGCAGGAGCCGAGGAGCAGCGGCAGCAGCAGCGCCAGAAATCGATTCATGCCCGCATTACCCGCACCGGCAATCCGTCACCACAACGCAAAGGAGGGAGCGCCCGCGTCGCGGCCGCTCCCTCCTCACCATTGCCCCTCCAGGTTTCGAACCTGGAACCTTCTGATCCAGAGTCAGACGCTCTGCCAGTTGAGCTAAGGGGCATCGTCCCGCGCCTAGCTCGCGGACTTCTGAAATTATACCTGCCGATGCCGACGGGCAACCCCTCGAGGGCTCGCGTATCTCCGTGTCAGAGCGCTACTTGCGCAGCTTCAGCCCTTCTTGACCTCTTTCGCCCACGAGTCGCGGAGCCCCACGATCCGGTTGAACACCAGCTTCCCCGGCCTGCTGTCCTCCACATCGCTCATGAAGTAGCCCGCCCGCTCGAACTGGTACCGCGTTCCCACCGGATCCTGCCCGACCGTCGGCTCGACCTTGGCCTCAGGAATCACCACCAGCGAGTCGGGATTGAGCGCCGAGATGAAGTCCTGACCCTCGGGCACATCGTCCGGATCGGGGATGGAGAAGAGCCGGTCGTACAGCCGCACCTCGCAGCTGAGCGCCTGCGCCGCGCTCACCCAGTGGATCGTCCCCTTCACCTTCTTGTCGCTGTTGGCGCCACCGCTCTTGGTCTCGGCGTCGTACGTGCAGCGCAACTCCACCACGTTCCCGGCCGCGTCCTTCACGAGCTCTTCGCACTTGATGATGTACCCGAAGCGCAGCCGCACCTCGCTGCCGGGCGAGAGGCGGAAGAACTTCTTGGCCGGGACTTCCATGAAATCGTCGCGGTCAATGTAGAGCTCGCGCGAGAACGGAATCTGCCGCGTGCCCGTCTTCGGCACGTCGTGCGGATAGTTCTGCGCCTCGAGCATCTCCACGCGGCCCTCGGGATAGTTCGTGAGGACCACCTTGAGCGGCTTGAGCACGCAGAGCACGCGCGGCACTTCCATGTTCAGGTCGTTGCGCACGGCGTGCTCGAAGCTGGCGATCTCCACCCGCGCATCCTTGCGCGCCACGCCGATCACCTCGGCGAAGTCGCGGATCGCTTCCGGGCGCACGCCGCGGCGGCGCAGGCCGGCGATGGTCGGCATGCGCGGATCGTCCCAACCGCTCACGTGCCCTTCGTTCACGAGGCGTAGCAGCTTCCGCTTGGAGAGCACCGTGTAGTCGAGTTCCAGTCGCGCGAACTCGATTTGCCGCGGCGGATCGGTGAACCCGGCGTGCTCCACCAGCCAGTCATAGATGTCGCGGTTGTCCTTGAACTCGAGCGTGCAGAGCGATCGCGTGATGCCTTCGATGGCGTCGCTGAGTCCGTGGGCGAAGTCGTAGAGCGGAAAGATGTGCCACGACGTGCCGCGCCGATAATGGTGCGCCCCGCGCCGGATCCGCAGCAGCAACGGGTCGCGCATGATCATGTTCGGGTGCGCCATGTCAATCTTGGCGCGCAGCACGCAGGCGCCGTCGGCAAACTCGCCCGCCTTCATCCGGCGCAACAGGTCGAGGTTCTCGTCGGTGCTGCGATTCCGGAACGGGCTTGGCGTGCCCGGCGAGGTCACCGTGCCGCGGTTGGTGCGGATCTCCTCTTCCGTCTGGTCGTCCACGTACGCCTTGCCCTTCTTCACCAAGAGCTCGGCGATGTCGTAGAGCTGCTCGAAGTAGTCGGAGGCGTAGAACTCGCCGTCCCACTTGAAGCCGAGCCATTCCACGTCGCGCTTGATGGCCTCGACGTACTGCATCTCTTCGGTGAAGGGATTGGTGTCGTCGAAGCGCAGGTTGCAGGTGCCGCCGAACTCGCGGGCGATCCCGAAGTTGAGGCAGATGGACTTGGCGTGCCCCATGTGCAGGAAGCCGTTCGGCTCCGGCGGGAAGCGCGTCGCCGGCGGGCGGCCGAAGCGGCCGGTGGCGACGTCGTCGGCCACCAGCTCGCGGATGAAGTCGCGGCGAGGGAGATCGGGGATCGGAGTGTCGGACACGATTCAGACTTGAGACGGAAGACGGAAGATGGAAGAAAACTAACCTGCGGCGGGCGGGCTCGACCCCGTCGACGCGGGCCTCTCCCGTCGGGCCTCGTCCGGTTGCACACTTCCTGCATGACCCCCGACCTTCGCTACCCCGTGGGCCCTTGGGCCCGGCCCGCGCAGGTGACGCCCGAATGGCGGGCCAACCACATCACGCAGATCGCTGAGCTTCCGGCTGCCCTTCGCGCGGCGGTTGCTGGCCTGAGCGACGCCCAGCTCGATACGCCTTATCGCCCGGGGGGCTGGACCGTGCGGCAGGTGGTGCACCACGTGGCCGACTCGCACGTGAACGCCTATGTGCGCATCAAGCTCGCGCTCACCGAAGCGGACCCCACCATCAAGCCCTACGACGAGCAGCGCTGGGCCGAGTTGCCGGATTCCGCACTGCCCATCGACGTCTCGTTGCGCCTCATCGACGCCGTGCACGAACGCTGGGTCGCCCTGCTCCGAGCCCTCCCCCCCGCGTCCTTCGCCCGGCCCTATCAGCACCCGGAGTCCGGACCGCACACCATCGACATCGCCCTCTCGAGCTATGCCTGGCACGGGCGGCACCACACCGCCCACATCACGCGGCTCCGCGAGCAGGAGGGTTGGTAGCGCCTTCGGCAGCACGGACCGCGAACGCGAAACGGCGCGGACCCAAGGGTCCGCGCCGCGTCAATGTTGCTGGTCCCGCAGGGTGCCTCGCACGCCGTCATTGGAACTCTACGTCCTACCGAACAGCGGCGGGCTAACGTCCTGCGCGGGAACCAGCGAATCCCGTATGGAGCTGAGGGGGATCGAACCCCTGACCTCTGCAGTGCGATTGCAGCGCTCTCCCAGCTGAGCTACAGCCCCGGATCGCGCCGGCCAGGTCCTCAACGCCTGATATATCCCAGACGAGCGGACAAGGTTCCCGGTCACGCATACGGCCCCGCCTTAGTCCCACCAGGCAGGGCCGCCGATGCCCCAAACCTAGCGGCTCCGGGAACCCCGCGCCACCCCCAGAACCTTCCATAACGGGTGAGCACGCCCCACGCCCTCGAGTCCCAGTTCGTCGCCGACCAACTGGCCCTCCGCACGGTCATCGCCAACGGCGTCCGGACCCAGCCCGAGGGCGACTACATCCTCTACTGGATGCAATCCACGCACCGGTTCGAGGAGAACTGGGCCCTCCGCCACGCCATCCTCGAGGCCGATCGGCTCGGCAAGCCCCTCCTCATCCACCAAGGGCTGGACCCCACGTACGAGCACGCCAACGATCGCATCCACACGGTGATCCTCGAGAACGCGCGCGCCCTGCATCGGCGCGCCGAGCGACTCGGGCTGCGCTACCAGTTCGTGCTGCGCCGCCGCCGCGACGACGACCGCCGCGTGGTGGACCGCCTCGCAGCCCGCGCCGCGATGGTCGTGACGGACCTCTTCCCCACCGCAGGCATCGCCGAGCGCACGGCCCGCTTCGCCGCGCGCGCCCCTTGCCGCGTGGTGATGGTGGAGTCGCACGCGATCGTGCCCAGCGGCGCCTTCGTGAAGGAAGAGTACGCGGCGCGCACGATCCGCCCGAAGATCGCCAAGCTGCTGGACCTCGCGCTGGAGCCAGTCGCCGACCGCCCGCCGCGCAAGGCGCTGCCCGACAGCGTCTGGCGATCGCTCGAGGTGGATCGGGTGAACTTCGCGCGGTTCAACGTGTCCGCCGAGGTGGCGCAGTGCGAGATCGACCACGCGGTGCCGGCCGTGCCCTTCGCCAGCGGCCTCGACGGAGCGCGTGCGCGCCTCGATGCCTTCGTGCGCGACGGACTCGAGGACTACGCCGAGCGCCGGAACGAGCCCAGCGACACGAACGGCTCGTCGCGGCTCTCCCCGTACCTGCACTTCGGCCAGATCAGCGCCGCCGAGGTGCTGCGCACGGTGCGCGGGGCCGCGCACCCGGAGAGCGCCAAGAAGTTCGAGGATGAGTTAGTGACCTGGCGCGAGCTGGCCCTGAACTTCTGCCTCCGCAACCGGCACTACGGCAAGCTCCGCGGCCTCCCCGACTGGGTGCACCGCTCGATGGAGAAGCACAAGGACGACCCGCGCGAAGCGATCTACTCCCTGGCGCAGCTCGAGCGCGCCGAATCGCACGACGAACTGTGGAACGCGGCGCAGCGCGAGCTGGTGCGCACGGGCTACATGCACAACGTCACGCGCATGCTCTGGGGGAAGTCGGTGCTGCTCTGGACGGCGCGCTACAAGCACGCGCTCGACCACCTCATCCTGCTCAACAACAAGTACGGGCTCGACGGGCGCGATCCCTCGTCGTACGGCGGCATCCAGTGGTGCTTCGGCAAGTTCGACCGGCCGTGGTTCGACAAGCCGGTGTTTGGGGTGATTCGGCCGATGTCGCTCGCGCGGGCGCGGGAGAAGTTCGATGCCGAGGCCTACATCAGGATGTTTCCAGCCTGATGCGTGAACTGCTTTGCCACAGAGGCACAGGGACACAGAGGACGTTCACTCACGACGTGCCGTGAGCTTCTCTGTGTCCCTGTGTCTCTGTGGCAACGCCGTGGCCGTTCCACGCGCCGCGCTAGATTCCACGAATGCCGAGCATCCTCCCCAGCGCTGCTGAAGTCCGCGAGGCCCACGCGCGGATCGCAACGCTGGTGCGCCGCACGCCGCTGCGGCTCTCGCCCGCGTTGACCGCGCTCGCGGGTGGCGAGGTGTACTTGAAGCTCGAGTGCCTGCAGGACGGCGGCTCGTTCAAGCTCCGCGGCGCACTTCACGCCCTGCTTGCGCTCAGCCCCCACGAACGCGCCGCCGGCGTCGTGGCCTCCTCGGCCGGTAACCACGGCATCGGCATCGCCATCGCAGCGCAGCGGCTCGGAGTCCGCGCCACTGTGTTCGTGCCGTCAGCCGCGCCGGACGTGAAACGCGAGAAGATCGCCGGCTACGGCGCCGCCATCGATGCCTCGCAGCCGTCGTACGACGACGCCGAGGACGCCGCGCGGGCCTTCGCCCGGCGGACCGGCGCGACCTTCGTGAGCCCCTGCACCGGGCGCGCGCTGCTCGCTGGCGCCGGCACCGTCGCCCTCGAGATGTTCGAGGATCTCCCCAGCCTGCGTACGCTCGTCGTCTGCGTGGGCGGGGGCGGCCTGGTGGGGGGCATCGGCGGTTTCGTGCGCGATGCCGCCGCCGGCGCGCGCATCCTCGGCGCGCAGAGCGTGCGCACCAATGCCATGGCCCTCGCGCTGCAGCAGGGCCGCGCCGTGGACATCCCCGACCTGCCCACCCTCGCCGACGGGCTCGCCGGCCGCGTGGACGATGAGATGTACCGCCAGGGCAAGGCTGCGCTCGACGCCATCGTCACCGTGGAGGAGGACGACATCGCCGAGGCCATGCGCTGGCTGCGCGATGTCGAGGGCCTGACCGTCGAGGGCTCCGGCGCGGTCGGCGTCGCCGCCATTCGCTCCGGAGCCCTCAAGCTGCAAGCCTTCCCCGCCGCCATCACCATCAGCGGCGGGAACGTCGATCCTCAGCGCTTTCCGAACAGGTAGCTGAGCGAGATGCCCACGGCGCTGGCGTCGTAGTCGTTGCCGAACTCATCCGTGTAGGTCATCGCCGTGTACGTCAGCGCCGCCCAGCGCCAGCCGAGCTCGAGCGTGGCGCCGGTGGCCGGATCGAACTTCAGGTTCGGTCCTAGCCCATCGAAGTCGAGATTGATGTTCGCATGATGCGAGACGCCCGCCCCCACGCGCCAATCGTCGTTCAGCGACCAGCTCGCCACACCCTCGATCGGGAAGCGCGTGAACATCACGTTCACGTTGTCGGCCGCCGAGGTGGAGAACTTCCAGCCGAGCGTGCCACGGAGGCCGAGGCGCGGCACCGGGCGGTACTCGGCGCCGAAGGAGAAGGTGCCGCCATTGCCGGCGGTCAGCGACTGGCGGCTGCCGTCGGTGAAGACCACGTCGGCGACTTCCTCGCCGCCGAATTCGAAGGTGGCATCGAGCACCCAGCCGAACTTGTGTGGAGCGACGGGCGATGCAGCGGGCGCCTGTGCGCCGAGGGTGGGGAGCGAGAGAGCGAGGGCGGCGACGGCCGCGAGAACGGAGCGCACGGAGAAATCGGGGCTGAGGGTGGACCAACGGGGCATGGACGATATTCGAGAGGCCTGCCGGTCCACAAGCACCCCTCCCCCTCGGTGCTTGTATCTTTCCGGCTTCCCCTTCGACCCTCACCCTCCGTTCTTGTCCCTCGCGCTTCGCTTCCTCGGCACCTCCGCTTCCCGCCCGACCGTCGAGCGGGGGCTCTCGTCCATCGCGCTCGTACGCGAGGGCGAGACGCTGATGTTCGATTGCGGCGAAGGCACCCAGCGGCAGATGATGCGCTGGGGCGTGGGCTTCACGCTTGAGGACATCTTCTTCACGCACTTCCACACCGACCACTTCCTCGGCGTGTTGGGCCTGCTGAAGACGCTGTCGCTCCAGGTGCGTGAGACCCCGCTCCGCATCTGGGGGCCCAAGGGCGCGCAGGCCCTGTTCAAGCGCGCCGAAGGACTGGGCACCGAGAAGCTCACCTTCCCCCTGACCGTGGCTGACCTGGAGTCGGGTGCGGTGCTGCGCCGCAAAGGCTACGAGATCCGCGCATTCGAGGTGGAGCACCGCAAAGGCGCCGCACTGGGCTTCGCGCTGGTGGAGGACATCCGCCGCGGCCGCTTCGATCCCGACCACGCGCGGGCGCTGGGCATTCCCGAAGGGCCGCTGTGGGGCAAAATCCACAAGGGCGAGGCTGTGACGCTGGAGAGCGGGCGCGTGGTCACGCCTGAGGAACTGGTGGGGCCTGAACGCCCGGGGCGGCGCGTGGTGATCACGGGCGACACGCGGCCCTGCGCGGCGACCATCGAGCACGCGGTGGGGGCCGACCTGCTGGTGCACGAGGCCACCTTCGGCGACGAAGAAGCCGCGCGGGCCGCCGAGACAATGCACTCCACCGCGCGCGAGGCGGCCACGGTGGCGAAGATGGCCGGCGTGAAGCGGCTCGTGCTCACGCACTTTTCGGCCCGATACTCGCGCGATCCCAGTGACCTGGGGCGCGAGGCGCGGGAAGTGTTCGAGGGCGAACTCATCATGGCGAAGGATGGGATGGAGCTCGAGGTGCCCTACCCGGATGCGGAGTCCCCGGCCATCGCCTGACTGGGTTGCGCGGCTGTGCGCCGCTGGCGAGCGTCAGGAATGGCACGCCCGCGCACCATCCGGAGACTCACGGCGCTCGCGCTGGCCGCGCTGGTGCCCCTGGCGGCCGCGCCACGGTCCGTCGAGGCGCAGCAGATCGTCGGCTCGGTGACGGAGCGCGGCGGCGCGGCGCTCCGCGACGTCGTCGTACGCGTCACGCCAGCCGACCGCACCACACGCACCGATGCGGCCGGTGAGTTCCGGATCGCCGATATCGCCCCCGGCGCCTACCAGGTCGTCGTCTCGAAGATCGGCTTCCGGCCCGACACCGCCGAGGTGAACGTGCGTAACGGTCAATCCACGCGCGTCGAGCTGTCCCTCGAACGTCTCAGCATCCTCGACCCCTTCGTGGTGAACGCCATGCGCGCCCTTCTTCCCCGCGTGGTGGACCGCGAGGAGCGCGGGCTCGGCGAGGTCATGTACGCGCAGGAGATCGCGCAGATGCAGCGCTACGACCTCACGGATCTTGTGCGGGGGTCAGGACGATTGGCACTGGTCGCCGGCCCGTCGCCGCTGCTCATCGTGGATGGCCGCGTGATGCCAGACCGTCCCTGGCGCTGGCACCTGCCCTCTTCGCCGATGAGCCACCTCGTGCCGCGTCCCGAGGAGATCGCCGCTGTGGAGGTGCACCGCGGATTCGCCGGCATGCGCGAAACGGATATCTGGTTCACGCCGCAGCTGAACTACTCCACCACACGCCGGATCATCTTCGTGTGGACCAAGCACTATCTCGAACTCGAGGAGCGGCGTCGCGCCGAGGCGGAAGCGCGCCGGCAGCGCAGTCCCTAGATCGCCTGCCGCCCCGCGAACCCTTCATCGCGGTGATGCCAGTGCGCCACGCTCGCTTCCCCGCGCATCCAGCACCAGTACACCGGCTCCCCGTCTCGCTCGCCCGGGAAATCGATCAGCCCCTGCTCCAGGCTCTTGCACTCCACGCCGAGCGAGCTGAGCTCGGCCAGGAACCCCTGCACCTCGCGCGCCGCCTGCTGCACCTCGCGCGCCAGCAGCTCCGCCTCGGCGTCAGGATGCGCCGGCGTGCTGCGCAGCGACGCGAGTTCGAAGCGCTCCACGAGCTCGGTCCACTTGCGATGCTGCAGCACGAGATCGTCGGTGATGCGCCGGACGAGCGGCAGCGCCTTGTTGGCCTTTTCGGGGGTCCAGAGTTCGGTCTCGAGCATGGGACACGGGGAAGTCGGTGGGAACGGCCCGCGGCGCACGCCGCGGACGCGACGCCACGCGGGTTTGGTCGCTGTAGAGCGAGGCCTCGTCGAAGGCCCGCACGAGTGCCTCGCGCGTGCCGGGGGCCATCAGGGAATCATCCAGCCACATCACGCGGGAGACGGGCGCCGGCACGAAGCCGAGGCGCCACTCCTGCCCGCCGGCGTCGCGCAGGGCGAAGGCCAGCCGGGGCGCCGGCCCCTCGGCCGGGCGCGCCACGATGGAGTACTCGGCCCGCGGCCACACCAGCGCAGCTGCTTCCTGCGCCTCGGGGTAGTCACCCATCACACCCTCCCACCACGGGGGCGTGTCCACCGCAATGGGGAAGAGCGATTGCGCGGGCGCGGCCACCGGCGCGCCGCTCTGCGCCAGCGTGAAGCGCACCCGCGGCTGGCGGTCGATCGCCACCAGCCCGAAGCTCCGCGCGTCGAACGCGAGCTGCGCGAACTCGGCGCGGATCTCCCCGGCGTCGTGCAGTTCCGCGGAGGCCGCGAGCACCGAGTCGCGCACTTCCCGCCACTGCCGCTGCCCATCGGCGATGATCGCCCGCGCTTGCGTGCGGCCAAACAACGCGTCGAGCGTGGAGGGCACGCCCGTGCGCAGGTCGAGCACGCCGTGCCGCAGGCCGTGCGCCGACGGGCGCCCGATGATCTCCACGTCGGTGCGGTACTCGTAGCTCACCCAGGGTCCCATCACGTCGAGCACGAGGATCTCGGCGCTGCCGATCGTGCGCGGGGTCTCGCTGCCCTGCTCCGTGGCGGCGAGCGGCTGCTCGTCGGGGTTGGCCGCCGCGTACGAGCGCGCGAGCAGCCGCATGAGGGTATCGGCGAAGAGCTGCACCGAGTCGCCGGTGATGAGGTCGCGCTTGAAGAGGCGCTGGCCCACGTATACCGCGTCGTAGAACGAGTGGTCGTCGTCCTCCACGTAGAGCTCGGCGATGCGTCCGCCCACCAGGGCGAGGGCCATCGGCGCGCCACGCACGCGGATGCCGTCGGCCTCGGAGCGGATCCAGAACACCGAATCGCCGGCGGCCACCAGGAAGTCGGCCGCCGGCGCCGGCGGGGGCGCCTCCACGCGCTCGCAGGCCACGGCCAGCGCGGCAAGGCTGAGGAGCGTGAGGGCGCGGCGCATGCCCGGAATATAGCCGCTAGCGCCGCGCCACCTCAGCCACGCCTTCGAGCAGGCGATCGATCTCGTCCATCACCGTGTAGCAGGCCGCGCCCACACGCACGAGGCCCGTGTCGCCGTGGCCGAGCCGGCGCACGATCGTTGACGCGTAGAAGTCGCCGTTGCTGACGAACACCGCCTTCTCGGCCAGCGCCCGCGCCACCTGCTCGCTTGGGATGCCATCCACCGTGAAGCTCACCGTGGGCGTGCGCGGCCGGTCGGGGCCCGGACCGTAGCGCGTGACTCCGGAGATGGCGCCCAATCCGTCCCAGAGGCGGCGGACGAGCAGCGTTCCGTCTTCGTGCAGTGCGTGGAATGCCGACACCAGTCGTTCGCGCCGCGTGAACCCTTGGCCCAGCGACGCAAGGAAGTCCACCGCCGCGCCGGCCCCGACGATGCCTTCGTGATTCTGCGTGCCCGTCTCCAGCCGGTCCGGGGCATTGTTCGGCGCCGGTTCCAACTTGGGCACGTCGAGCGCGCCGATCAGCGCTTCCTTGCCGTAGATGATGCCCACGTGCGGGCCGTAGAACTTGTAGGCCGAGCAGCCGAGGAAGTCGCAGTTCATGGCGCGCACGTCCACGAGGTTGTGCGGGGCGTAGTGCACGGCATCCACGAAGACCAGCGCGCCCACGTGATGGGCGAGGTGCGCGGCCTCGGCGACGTCGGTGACCGTGCCAAGCGCGTTCGAACCCGCCCCGATGGCGAGCAAGCGCGTCCGCGGGCCGATGGCGGCGCGCAGGGAATCCCAGCGCAGCTCGCCCTTGGCGGCATCCACGTCCACGTGCTTGAGGACGATGCCGCGCTCCCGCTCCAGCGCGCGCCAGGGCGCCACATTGGCGTGGTGGTCGAGGTCGGTGACGACGACTTCATCGCCCGGCCCCCAGTTGCGGCCCAGGGCACGCGCCAGGTGGAAGGTACCCGTCGTCATGTTGTTGGCGAAGGCGATCTCCCGCGGCGACGCGTTCAGGAAATCGGCCAGCGCCTGGCGGGCCTCGAGCAGCATCGCGTCCGTCTCGAGGCTGGTCGGAAACACCCAATGCGTGTTGGCATTGTGGTGCAGGAGGTAGTTCGACATCGCCTCCACCACTTGGCGCGGCACCTGCGTGCCGCCCGGCCCGTCGAAGTAGGCGACGGGAAGGCCGTTATGGGTGCGGGCGAGTGCGGGAAAGTGCGGGCGGGCGGAGAGCATGCGCTGGGGAAAGGCGGGAGGCGTTCGGCGCACGGTGGGAGGAGTCAACCACGTGTACGCATGGAGAACGGCCGAACGTTGGGCGAAATCTCACTTGTCGCGAGGGAGCGCTCAACGCTCGGCGCGCGCGGCGAGCCACTTCACAATTTCCACGTGGTCCGAGTCTTCGCCGAGTGCGGCGCGGGCTTCGTGGTAGAGCTGCGACGCGAGGTCGAGCATGGGCGCGTCGATGCCCTGCGCGCGGGCGATCTGCGCCGCGATGCCGACGTCCTTGTCGAGCAGGGCGAGTCGGAAGGTGCGCGGATACGCCTTGGTGATGACGCGTT
The DNA here is from genome assembly GCA_024710705.1 of Gemmatimonadaceae bacterium. GTDB lineage: Bacteria > Gemmatimonadota > Gemmatimonadetes > Gemmatimonadales > Gemmatimonadaceae > Pseudogemmatithrix. The sequence continues at coordinate 30,949 of JANJUF010000079.1, forward strand.
CGGGGAAGAGGTTCATGCTCGCGTTGGAGCGGCCGCTGGAGGCGTTGATGACGTCGAGGGCGATGGCGGGGTCCACACCCATGCGCTCGAGCGCGAGGAGTCCCTCGGCGGTGCCGATGATGTGCTGCGCGAGGAGGGCGTTGTTGACTGCTTTCACCGCATGGCCCGCACCCACGGCACCGCAGTGGACGATGCGCTTGCCGAAGGCTTCGAGTACGAGGCGGACACGCTCCAGGAGGGTAGCGTCGCCGCCGACCATCACGGTGAGGGTGCCGGCTTCGGCGCCGGCCACGCCGCCGGAGACTGGGGCGTCGAGGAAGCCGATGCCTCGCTCGGCGAGGCGGGCGGCGATGCGTTGCGAGGTGGCGGGGTCGCCGGAGGTGCAGTCCACGAGCATCGTGCCCGCGCGCATCGTGGCGAGGAGACCGGTGGGGCCGTCAAGGAGCTGCTCCACGTCGGCCGAGACGGGGAAGCAGGTGATGACGAGGTCGGCGTCTCGGACGGCGTCGGCGGGGTTGCTGGCGTGTCGGGCGGCGTGCTGACTCGCGAAGGCCGCTGCTTTCGAGGCGGTGCGGTTCCAGACCGTGAGCGAAAATGGGGGGCGGGCGAGGTGGCGTGCCATGGGCAGGCCGATGGCGCCGAGGCCGAGGAAGGAGACGTGCATGGTGAAAAGGGTGGGGACGGAGGATGTCCCTGATAATGCCACGACTCGACCAGCCCCGGATAGATTCTGAAGCATGCGCTTTGAACTCACCATCGACGGCATGCTCGCCGTACACGCCAAGCACGCGGTCTTCAGCGCCCTTGGGGCGGTCGAGGGGCTCGTGCGCGCCGAGGTGGAGTTGGGACGCGCCGAAGTGGAGTTCAACTCGGACGCGGCGGGAACTGCGGAGGCGCGCGAGGCGGCGCTGCGAAATGCCGTCGCAGCAGCCGGCTACGATGTGGTCGGCCTGCGCATCCTGCCGCGGACACTTCCGACCCTCTAGAAGAAAGAACGAGCGGACAGCGGGTCGGCCGGCCCCCCACCAGCACCGGCCTGCACCCAACTGCCGCTCGATCCTTCGGTCCAGCGTTCCTTCGGTACGGTCCCACCCTTCATCCCTTCTGACACGCCCTACGCCCGAAGGGTTTCCTCGGTTTCAGCCCGGGGTCCGGGCCCGGAGCCTGGAGCCAAAAAACAGCCCCCCGGCCCCAGCCGATCACATACTGAACCAGTACGACGCCTTCACCAGGAAGGTGTTATCCGACCGGGTCCCGAACAGGTTCCCCACGTCCCGGCCCACGTCGAACGACCCGGGATCCCGGAAGTCCTGACGCCCCTGCTGCCACACCAGGAACAGCACCGACCCGGGCCGATACTCCCAGCGGAGCACGGTGTTGGAACGGAACTGCTTGAAGTTGAAATCCTGCGGGCTGGCGTCCGTGTACGGCGTGAAGCGGTCCGCGTACTCCTCGGCGCGGGGATCGGCCAACTCGCGAAGGTCAGAGTAGTCGCCCGCCGTAATGAACGGCTGCGCATACACCTGCAGCGACAGCGTCGGCGTCATGGTGTAATCCACCCGCGCCGTCAGCGACGTGGTCTTCTGCTCGAGGTGCGCGAAGGTGTACGCCGTCCCGCCGGCCGTGGCGAAGTTGTTGTACCACTGCTGGTCGTTCACCGACTCGCTGTAGTGCACGCCCACGCTCGCCTGGACGCTACTGGCCACACGGAACCGCACCGACGGGTCCACGCCCCAGTCCTTGGAGCCGGACACATCGGGGAGCACAAAGAAGCCCTGCGCAACGAAGGACACTGGCTTCCGTCCGTCGGTCTCGAATCCGAACCAGCCGTTCTGGCGCATGTTGCGGCGCAGCGCCGGCCCGCCGCGCGCCACGCGGTCATCGTACGTGGCGCCGATGCCATTCACGTTCCACCCCGTCCAGAAGTACCACTGATTCGGCAGTTCACCGTTGATGTTGATGTTCCCCCCCGAGTTCAGCCGCAGCCCCTCGGTGTTCCACTCGTTCCACTGATTGAAGTTCACGAACAGGCGGCGATAGAGCTTGGTGGGCTCGAGCAGGTTGAGCCCGAACCAGTTGCCGTTCTGCACGTGGTCGGCGCGCGGCTGGAATCCAGCGTCGTTCACCTCGTAGCCGGCGCTGATGCGCGTGACCCCGGTATTGAAGCGCGTGATGCCGCCGCCCGTCTTGCCCACGGCGACGTTGAGCCGGCTCCCGCTCATGGAGCGCAGGGTGGGATCCACGTTCAGCCGTGAATCCGGGCGCTGGAACTGGTGCACGGCGCTCACCTGCGTGCGCCGAATGGCCTCGGCGCTGCCAGTCACGTGCGAGGCGACAGCCGAACCACTCACCTGGTAGTTGTTCTGCAGGAAGCGGTGGCGCGCATCCACGCCGAAGGCGTAGGCGCCGTCGCGCAGGTAGTCCTTGCTCGTGCCGTCCAGCGTGCGGTTGGTGGCGGTGAGCATCATGCCCACGCCGGAATTGCCGTTGCGCAGGTCCTGCTGAAGCCGGGTGACGAGATAATTGGTCTGCGGCTCGATTGTCGCGCCGCCGGGCCCTTCCTCCCGCTGGGTGATGGCATTGAGGAAGCCGACGTTCAACCCGCCGGCGGTACGCCCGGTGATCTTGGCGGCGCCGAGGATGGTGCTGTTGAGCGGATTGTCCTGGCTGTAATAGACGCCGCCAAGTTGCGGCGCGCGTCCGATCCGGCGGGAGTAGAACAGGTTGTTGGCCACCTGGAAGTTCCCCGCGCCTTCAAGGAAGAACGGCCGCCGCTCCTCGAAGAACTGCTCGAAGGCGCCGAGGTTGAGCACGGCCGGATCGGCCTCGACCTGCCCGAAGTCGGGGTTCACGGTGCCGTCGAGCGTGAGGTTGGACGTGATCCCGTACTTCACGTCGGCGCCGAAGGTGATGTCCTGCTGCCGCGAGAAGCCGCTGGCGGTCGGCCGCGGCGCATCGGTGGCCACGGTGTACGGCAGCACCTCGAGACGGCGCGGCGAGGCGATGCCCTCGAAGCCGTTCACCTCCCCCCACTGCGACACGAATCCGGTGCGCGTGCGCCGAAAGAGCGGCCAGGAGATGCGCTCTGAATGCCTCGCGATGTCGCGCCAGATGGCGAAGCCGAAGGTGTGCGTGGCCGCCGCCGGGAAGCGGATCTGATTGAACGGAATCCGGTATTCGGCCGTCCATCCCAGTTCATCAATGCTCGTCACGACGTCCCACACCCCGTCCCACGAGGCGTCTTCCTGGCCGTCGTTGGAGATGGAGAAGTCGCGCTTCACGCCCATGGGGTTCACGGTGAAGCGGAATCCCGTGCGCTTGTCGTTATAGCCGTCCACCATGAGGTGGATGAAGTCGGAACGCGTGACGGCATCGCGGCGCGACAAGAAGGCCATCACCGAATCGGGGGACGGGTCGAAGGCTCGCACGAACACGTAGAGGTACTTGTCGTCGTAGCCGACGCGGGCCTCGGTGCGATACCGCGGGTCGCCATCCTCCACGGGATCGTGCTGACGGAACTGCGTGATGGCCGGTGCGATGCGCCAGATCTCGTCGTCGTCGGCGCCATCCATCACCGGCGGCACGAGGGCGCGCGCGGCGGTGGCGTTGGTGGCCGTCGGCAGCGGGATGGTGACGGGCTCGGGAACCCGGAGGACGCTCTCCCGGGGCGGCGCAGGGGGACCAGCGGCGACGACGGTCTGGAGGGCGAGCGCGAGCGGCAGCAGCATATGGCGATCCGGGTGAGAGTCCCGGTGGGGGGTCGGGCGCGGAGAGGCTTCAACAGGCACGGAGGCGTACGCCCCGTGGTGGTCAGCAGTTTCGACAGCACCAACGGCCAAAGCGTTGCTTGGCACCTTGGGATGCGCAGTTGCGGCCCGGGTTCCGACAGACTCCCGCGCCCGTTAGCTTCGGGCTGTTCCCTGCTCCGCCCCATATAGTTCGCGCGCGCGAACGGTCCGTCTTCCGGGGAGGCCCGGTGCACCCAGAGCAACGCGAAGCCGAGCGCTCCCTCGCGGCCTTGGTGGCCCCTGACATCGTCGACCTCCTCGAGACGGATCCGCGCTCGGTGGCGGCCGAGACCGAGGAGCTGCACCCGGCCGACCTCGCCGACGTCGCCGAGCTGATCGAGCGCGACTTGGTGCCGCGCCTGCTCGCGGCCCTGCCGGTGGCACGCGCCGCCCAGGTGCTGGAGTACCTCGACGAGGACCTGCGCACCGAGCTCCTCGAAACGATGGAGCCGGAGCAGGCCGCGGCCCTGATCACGGGGATGACGCCCGACGAGCGCGCCGACGCGCTCGAGGAGATTGACGAAGACGTCGCCGACGAGATCCTCGAGGCGATCCCCGAGCGCGAGCGCGCCGAGACGGAGCGGCTGCTCCAATACGAGCCCGACACCGCCGGCGGCCTGATGACCACCGAGTTCGTCTCGGTGGACGAGTCGAGCAGCACGGAGGAGGCGCTGGCGGCGATCCGCGTGATCGCCCGCGAAGGGCGCCGCGAGGCGATGCAGACGCTCTACACGGTGGATGCGCGCGGCGTACTCACCGGTGTGCTCTCCCTGCGCGAGTTGCTCGCGGCGCCCGAAGGCACGCGCATCGCCGACATCGCGTGGACGGAGATCGTGACCGTCGGGGCCGACGCCGATCCCGAGGCGGTGGCCCAGCTCGCTTCCAACTACGACCTCGTCGCCGTCCCGGTGGTGGACGACGAGCGCCGCCTCCTTGGCGTGGTCACGGTGGACGACATCATCGACGTCATCCAGGAGGAGCAGACGGAGGACGCGCAGAAGTTCGGCGGCATGACCGCCTTCGACGAACCGTACCTGCACATCTCGTTCGTGGAGCTGCTCAAGAAGCGCACGCCGTGGCTGCTGGTGCTCTTCGTGGGACAGATGTTCACCGCCGCAGCGATGGGCTTCTTTCAGGACGCCATCAACGCCGCCACCGTGCTGGCGCTCTTCGTGCCGTTGATCATCTCGTCCGGCGGTAACTCGGGGTCGCAAGCCACCTCGCTGATCATCCGCGCGATGGCACTGCAGGAACTCGGCGCCCGCGACTGGGGACGCGTGATGCTGCGCGAAGCCGGCATGGGACTGGTGCTCGGTGTCCTGCTCGGAGTGGTGGGCGCACTGCGGATCCTGCTCTGGGAATGGATGGACTTCTATCCGTTCGGCGAACACTACGCCCTGCTGGCCACGACCATCGGCGTGACGGTGGTGGGCGTGGTACTGTTCGGGACACTCACCGGGGCGATGCTACCCTTCCTCCTGCGCCGCGTGGGCTTCGACCCCGCGAGCGCGTCGGCCCCCCTCGTCGCCACGGTGGTGGACGTGACGGGGGTGGTGCTCTACTTCTCCGCGGCGCTGCTGATCCTGCGCGGGACCTTGCTCTGATCACTCCACGGCGGGCCGCGCTTCTCATCGTCATCGCGGCCAGTGCGTACGGGTCGCTGTCCATCGTCACGACGCTGGCCGACCGCGTGGGCGTCACGCTGCTGACCTTGATGGCCTGGCGCTACGCCTTCGCCACGCCGGTGCTCGCCATCATCGGCGGCCGCCGACTGGGCGCAGTGAGCTGGCAGCGCGCACTGGCGCTCTTCGCGATCGGCGGCGGCGGGCAGGCGCTGGTGACATACTTCTCGCTCGCCTCGCTGGAGTGGCTGCCGGCGGCGTCACTCGGCTTCCTCTTCTATACCTACCCGGCCTGGGTGGCGATCTTCGCCGCGATCACCGGCCTGGAGCGACTCACGCCGTTGCGCGTTGGCGCGCTCTCGTTGGCGCTCTTCGGCATCACGCTGATGGTGGGTGCCCCGTGGAACCTGGCGCTTCCCTTGCCCGGCGTGTGGCGCGCCCTGCTCTCGGCGGTGATCTACGCGCTGTACATCCCCACCCTGCACAGGCTGCGCGGGCCGCTCGATCCGGCCACGGCGTCGGCCTTCATCATCGCCGGGGCAGCCACGATCTTCGTCATCGCCGCAGCCAGGACCACCGGGCTCTCGATGCCGGCCTCTCCGTACGTGTGGGCCCTGGCGGCTTTCGTGGCGCTGTACTGCACCGTGCTTTCGTTCCTGACCTTCCTCCGTGGACTCGAAGTGCTCGGCCCGGTGCGCTCGGCGATCCTCTCCACCACCGAGCCCCTGTTCACGGCCGTGTTGGCGCTCCTCATCCTCGCCCAGCCCTTGGGGGTAGCAACCCTTCTCGGTGGAAGCTGCATCGTGGCCGCCATCGTGATCCTCGAGCGCGCCACGCCGCCAACGCCCGACGCCGCTCCCGCCCCCCTGTGACCGCCGCGCACACCACTCCCCCGCAGCCCACCATATGAGCGCCTCGTCCCGTCCCGAAGCAGGCGCCCTCGGCGCCGGCACGCTGTTCACCTTGCTCGCCGCCGCCGGCTTCGCGGCCGTGAGCATCCTGACGTCGCTGGCGACAGCGGCTGGCCTCTCGCTCGCGACGGTGCTCGCGTGGCGCTACACCTTGAGCGCAGTGGCACTCGTGGGCTGGGTGGGCGTCAAGAACTACCCGCGCATCCGCCCCAACGAGATGTACAAGCTCGTCGGGCTCGGAGGATTCGGGCAAGCGCTGCTGGTGTTCGTGGCGCTTTCGTCGCTGAAGTACATCCCGGCGGCGACGCTGGCCTTCCTCTTCTATACGTATCCGGCCTGGGTGGCCCTGGTGCAGGCCGTGCGCGGCGCCGAGGCGATGGACACGCGCCGCGCCACCGCACTGGCGCTGAGCTTCGCCGGCATCGGCGTGATGGTGGGCATGCCCGGCGCCGAGCAGCTCGACTGGCGCGGCATCGCGCTGGCGCTGGGCGCGGCGGCGATCTACGGGGCCTACATCCCGATGATGCGCGTGCTGGCCAAGGATCACCCGGTGGCCCCGGTCTCGGCGTACACGAAGATCGGCTCGGCGCTGGCGTTCCTCGTGCTGGCGGTGAGCGATGGGTCGTTCACGTACCAGTTCGATGCACGCACCTGGGGCGTGCTGGCGGTGCTCACGATCTTCTCCACCGTGCTGCCTGGCGTGTTCTTCCTCATGGGGCTCGTGCGGCTCGGGCCTGTGCGTACTGCCATCGTTTCCACCGTTGAGCCGTTCCTGACTGCTTTGCTGGGCGTTCTCGTGCTCTCGCAGTCGCTCACTCTGCCGACTCTGCTCGGCGGGTTGCTGATCATCGCCGCTGTCGTGCTGCTTCAGTTTCGTCGCGATCGCGTGGCTTGAATCGCATTCGTGCTTTGGGTCGGGGCTGGACCCGGGGCTTCGGGGCCAACGCCTTAGACGCTGCGAGCCTCGCCAACTGCGGCGAGTGTGTTGCTAAGGCGGAGGCCCCCGCGCCCCGGGTCCAGCACCAACCCGCACGCGCTCGGACTGCGCCACGGGGCGACGGGTGTGCGCGCCGAGCAGCGCCCAGCA
>JANJUF010000099.1 GCA_024710705.1 Gemmatimonadaceae bacterium
GGGGCCTGCAGTTCCTGCGGAGCTTGGCGAGGAACGGGGAGGCGGCCTTCTGGAGCCCCCGTCCGGCAAACGCGCCCGGCGACGTCTCGCGCTACGGCGTGCTGACCGGACTCGGCACGCTCGAGGGCGCGGTGCCGCTGGAGGTCATCCCGTACCTGCGCTCGCAGTTGGCGACGCTGCCGTCCGATCCCGGCAACCCCTTCCACGCCGCGTCGGCCGGCGAGACCGCCGTCGGGCTCGACCTGCGGATGCGGCTGCCGAAGTCCCTGACCCTCACCGCAACCGTCAACCCGGATTTCGGCCAGGTCGAGGCCGATCCCGCCGTCGTCAACCTCTCGGCGTTCGAGGTGTTCTTTCCCGAGCGGCGCCCATTCTTCTTGGAGAGCTTGGACAACTTCCAGTTCGGCGATACACGGTCATTCAACAGCGCCGATCCCCCGAACTTCTTCTACACGCGTCGGCTCGGGCGCCCGCCGCAGCGCCGCCTCTCTGGCGACTACGTTGACGTCCCGTCACAGACCCCCATCCTCGCCGCACTCAAGTTGAGCGGCAGTACGCCCGGCGGCTGGGCGATCGGTTCCCTGAACACGACGACGGCGCGAGGTACGGGACGGCTCGCCCTGCCCGGCGGCGAGATCCAGCGCGAGGAGGTGGAGCCGCTGACGAACTCGCACGTCTCCCGTGTGCGCAAGCTCCTCCGCGGCGGGTTCAGTTCGGTGGGCGGCTTCGGCTCGTGGGTCGAACGTGATCTCACCGACACGCTGGTCCGGGCCGTGCTGCCCGATCGGGCCATCGTCACTGGCCTGGACTTCGAGCATGCATGGGATGAACGCACCTGGACCGTCTCGGGCGTCGTCGCACGCAGCCAGGTCAGCGGTGCTCCGGCGGCCATCGAGCGACTCCAGCGGGCGAACTACCGGTCGTTCCAGCGCCCCGATGCGGCGCATCTCGAGTTCGACCCCACGCGCCAGAGCCTCAGCGGTGGCTATTACGCGTTGAGCGCGGCGCGGACGGCCGGACGACTCACCGGATCGGTCACGGCCGAGCAGCTCGATCCCGGATTCGAGTCCAACGACCTCGGATTTCAGACCACGTCCGATCGCCGCGCGGTGAGCACCGCGATTTCCTACCGCCAGCCGAACCGCACGCGCCTCTTCCAGAACTGGTCGCTCGGGCTCTTCTCCACGATCGCGGCCACGACGGCCGGGGAGAATCTCGAGCGGCGCATCGCGAGCTTCAACCAAGTCCAGCTCCTCAACTTCTGGACGCTCTCGTTGGAAGGGAACCTCGAGGCGGGGCGCTTCAACGACCGCCTGCTGCGCGGCGGACCACTGGCCGCGCGTCCGCGCTCGACGAACGCCGAGCTGGGCGTGACCACCGATCCTCGGCGTCCCGTGATCTTGAGCGTCGAGGCCGAGCTCCGGCAGGATCAGGCCGGGCGGCGCGTCCGCGAGTACTCGGTGGGGTTGGACTGGCGGCCGCAGTCGGCCATCCGACTGCGCGTGGAGCCGGAGATCGCCTTCAATGGCCTCGTGGACCAGTACGTCACCGTCACCGATGATGCGACCGCCACCGCGACGTTCGGGCGGCGATATGTCTTCGCCGACGTGCGCCAGCGCGAGGCCCGTCTCAATACCCGACTCGACTGGACCTTCTCGCCCTACGTCTCCCTGCAGCTCGTCCTCCAGCCTTTCGCGTCGGCCGGCGAGTTCCTGCGATACAAGGAGTTCCTCACCCCGCGGCGGTTTGAGTTCGCCACCTACGGCGTGGACCAGGGCAGCATCGAGCGCGACGGCAGCACGGTGACGATCGATCCGGACGGAGCCGGCCCCGCGCCACCCTTCGAGTTCAGCGAGCGGAACTACACGGCGCGGGAACTGCGAGGCAACGCGGTGCTGCGCTGGGAACTGCGGCCCGGCTCCACGGTGTTCCTGGTCTGGCAGCAGACCCGCGATGCCTTCGAGACCGGCGCGGACCTCGATGCCGCGGGGCAACTCGGCTCCCTGTTCAACGAACCGGCACGCAACGTGTTCCTCGTGAAGTTCGCCTGGTGGTTCGGGCGATGAACGTCGCACACCGTCCCTTCTCGCCGGAGTGGGCCGCGGCCTTCAAGGAAGCGATCGAGGCGGATGCCTGGTACCGCGACGTCGCCGCCAAATGGACCTGGCCGGTGGCACTCGTGCTGCGAGCGACGCCGGAGTACGGATACGCCGACGCGGTTGCCATCGAACTCACGCTCGATCGCGGACGCTGCCACGGCGCCGCCATTCGGCCACTCGATGCCGTCACCGCCCCGTTCGTGCTCACGGCGCCGTATGCCATCTGGAAGGCGGTCGTGCGGGGCGAGCTCGACCCATTGGTCGGCGTGACCCGCGGCAAGATCGCCGTGCAGGGGTCACTGGCCACCCTGATGATGCACGCCAAGTCCGCCGCTGCGCTCTGCGCCTGTGCCCGCAACGTGCCCACTGCCTTCCCCGACGAGGACTGACCGATGCCGATGACCGCGCGCGAACTCGACAGCGCCTACTACGCCCTCTGGCGCAAGGCCAAGCAGCTGGCTTGGGATCCCGCGGACATCGATCTCTCCGCCGACAGGGCGCAGTGGGCGCGCATCAAGACCGATTACCCCGAGGAGCGCTACGCCGAGCAGATCCTCAAGCTGACATCGCTGTTCTACCAGGGCGAGGAGTCGGTGACCAAGACGCTGGCCCCGCTCTGCTCGGCCATCGCGCGTGGCGGCTACGGACTCGACAAGGAGCTCTTTCTCACCTCCCAGCTCTACGAGGAAGCGAAGCATTTCGAGTTCTTCGTCCGCTACTTCGCCGAGGTCTTTGAGGTGGACGGCAGCGAAACGCAGGCCTACATGACGCCGGCGCCGCAGGCAGTACTGGTCGCCGACCTCGAGGAAGTCACGGACCGGCTCCGGCGCACCGAGGATCCGATCGCCCTCAAGGCGACCTTTGCCGAGGCCGTGACGCACTACATGGGCGTGGTCGAGGCGATGCTCGCGCGCACCGGCTACGTCGGCGCGCACGACGCGCTCGCCACGCGTGGGTGGTTGCCTGGCCTGCAGGAAGGCTACCGCCTCATCAGGCGTGACGAGGGCCGTCACGTGGCCTTCGGCATGCACTGCATCGCCGAGCTCACGGCCGAGCATCCGGAGTACCGGTCGCAGGTCCAGGCCACCTTCGAGAAGCAACTGCCCAATGTGCTCGCCACCGTGCAGGAGTTCGACTACCCGCACCCACTGGTGGATCTCGACAAGCTCACCGCCTACGCGCTCGCGCAATACGAACGCTTCGCCGCCGCCGGGCTCGGTGGCGATGCGCCAGACCTTGACGCACTCACCGCCGACGACTGACCAGGTGCCCACATGAATCGCCCAAGACTCTGCCTCACGTCGGCCCTCGCGCTGGCGATGTTCGCACCCTCGCTCGGCGCGCAGATCCTGAAGCCGGCGGCGCGTCAGCCACTGCCCCGCCCCGCCGACGGCGTCGTGCGGGCCGGCGTGCACCAGAACCGCGTCGCCGCCGGACGTCGTGTCGACAACGCCCATCGCATCGCCATCGAGATCGTCGAGAGCGCATGGCGCCCCGAGGGCGCGGGGGACCCCGAGGTGCCGATCCTCGCCTTCGCCGAGGTCGGGCGTACGCCAACCGTGCCTGGGCCGCTCGTGCGGGTGCGTCAGGGGACGGAGGTGGCCATCACGCTGCGCAACCGCACCGACTCCGCGCTGGTGGTCGGTGGCCTGCGACCCGGCACGGACCACGACACCGTGCAGCTGGCCGTGGGAGAGACGCGCGAAGTGCGGCACCGCCTCGATGCGCCCGGCACGTACTTCTACTGGGGCGCCTTCAAGGGAAATGCCGCAAGCGATCGGTTCTGGAAGGACAGCCAGCTCAACGGCGCCATCGTCGTGGATCCGCCCGGCGGATCCACCCGCGACCACGTCCTCGTGATGAGCGAGTGGTTCCTGCTCACGGGCAACGAGTCGTTCGAAGCCGTGCAGCTCATCAACGGCAAGGGATGGCCGCACACCGAGACCTTGGAGTTGCAGCAGGGCGACTCGGTGCGTTTCCGCGTGGTGAACGCCATCGCGTTCTACCATCCGATGCACCTGCACGGGTTCTTCTATCGCATCGAGTCGCGCGGTGACGGTCGGCGTGATGTGGCCATCCATCCCGACTCGCAGTTCCTCTCCAACACCGACATCGTCGCCACCGGCGGGACGCTCACGCTGAGCTTCCTCGCGTCCACGCCCGGGAACTGGCTCTTCCACTGCCACTTCGCGTTCCACACCGACGATGCGGTCTCGCTCGCGGAGACGCACGCCCACGGTCCCGCCGCGCACACCATGCGTGGCCTGGTGATGGGCCTGAAGGTCGCACCCGCACCCGGCTACGTGGAGACATCCACGGCCAACGCGCGTGAGATCCAGCTCTACGTGGGCAGGAGCCCGGGAAGACTCCCCACCGGTGCGGCGGCCATCGGATTCTCCGTGCGCGACGGACCCGGCATCCCGGCGCCAGACTCGGTCGTGCTTCCGGGGCCGGTGCTCGAGCTGCGTCGCGGCCAGCCCGTGCGCATCGTCGTCAACAACCAGCTCGACGAACCCACGTCGGTCCACTGGCACGGACTGGAGATCGAGAGCTATCCCGACGGCGTGCCGAACTTCAGCGGCCTTGGGTCGCGCATCTACTCACAGGTCGCAGCGCGCGATTCGTTCGTGGCCGAGTTCACGCCCACGCGATCGGGTACCTATCCGTACCACTCGCACCTCAACGATCGCCACCAGATGCAGTCGGGGATGTACGGCGCATTGCTCGTGACCGACGGACCACGCGACCTCACGCGCGACCATCTCATCGTGGCCGGCGGCGGCGGTCCGGAGATCATCCCGAAGTTCGAAAGTCCCTACGCGCTGGTGAATGGGCGGCGCCTGCCGCCCGTGCTCCGGCTCACCGTGGGCGAGACCCATCGCCTGCGCTTGGTCAGCATCCATCCTGACTGGCTGATCTTCTTCACATTGCGGAACGATTCCACCGTGGCGCGCTGGCGGGCCATCGCCAAGGATGGCGCGGATCTCCCACCGGCACTGGCCACGCTGCGTCCGGCCAACCTCAACATGGGGCCTGGCGAGACGGCCGACTTCGAGTTCACGCCCACTGACGTCGGGCGCTGGCGACTGGACGTGGGGACGGCGGAGTCGGGCGGCTGGCAGATCACC
>JANJUF010000022.1 GCA_024710705.1 Gemmatimonadaceae bacterium
TCCTCGAACTGGCGCAGGAACCAGGGATCCATCCCGGTGCGCCGCTGCACTTCCTCGACCGTCATCCCCAGCTGCATGGCCCGCTTGATCTGGAACATGCGCTCGGGGACCGGCGTCGCCAGCGCCGCCTTCACCGCCGAGAGCGAATCGTCAGCCACACGGTCATCCACCGGTCGCTCACCCACCACCCAACCGGCACGCCCGGTCTCCAGCGCCCGCAGGCCCTTCTGGAAGGCCTCCTTGAACGTGCGTCCGATGGCCATAGACTCACCCACCGACTTCATCTGCGTGGTGAGCACCGGATCCGCCCCGGGGAACTTCTCGAACGCGAAGCGCGGCACCTTCACCACCACATAGTCGAGCACCGGCTCGAAGCTCGCCGGCGTGGTCTTGGTGATGTCGTTGGGGATCTCATCGAGCGAGTAGCCCACCGCCAGCTTCGTCCCGATGCGCGCGATGGCAAAGCCCGTGGCCTTGGACGCCAGCGCCGACGACCGCGACACGCGCGGGTTCATCTCGATCACCACCATCTCGCCGTTCGCCGGATTCACCGCGAACTGGATGTTGCAGCCACCGGCCGCCACGCCGATCTCGCGGATCACCTTCATGGCGGCGTCGCGCATCACCTGGTACTCCCGGTCCGACAGCGTCATCGCCGGTGCGCAGGTGATGGAGTCGCCGGTGTGGATGCCCATCGGGTCGAGATTCTCGATCGAGCAGATGATCACGACGTTGTCCTGCGAGTCGCGCATCACCTCGAGCTCGTACTCCTTCCAGCCCAGCAGGGAGCGCTCGATCAGCACCTGCGAGATCGGCGACTCGTCGAGGCCACGGCGCACGATCTTCTCGTACTCGTCGCGGTTGTAGGCGATGCCGCCACCGGTGCCGCCGAGCGTGAAGGCCGGGCGGATGATCGCCGGGAAGCCCGTCCACTCGGCGATGTCGAGCGCCTCGTCCCAGGTCGTGGCGATCTTTCCTTCCGGGCATTTGAGCCCGATCTTGACCATCGCCTCACCGAAGAGCTTGCGGTCCTCGGCCACCGCGATGGCGCGCGCGTTGGCCCCGATGAGCTCCACGCCGTGCTTGGCCAACACACCCTTCTCGTGCAGGGCCATCGCCACGTTGAGCGCCGTCTGCCCACCCATCGTGGGGAGCAGCGCATCGGGCTTCTCGCGCTCGATGATCAGCTCCACGAACTCCGGCGTCACCGGCTCGATGTAGGTCCGGTCCGCGACTTCCGGATCGGTCATGATCGTGGCTGGGTTCGAGTTCACGAGGATGACCTCGTAGCCCTCTTCGCGCAGCGCCTTGGCCGCCTGCGTCCCGGAGTAGTCGAACTCGGCGCCCTGCCCGATGACGATGGGACCGGAGCCGATGAGGAGGATGCGATGGATGTCGTTACGACGCGGCATCGAGCAAGTCGGAGATGATGTCGGAGCGGGACCGGCGGGGCGACCACCCGGTCGCCGCGATGAGCTTGGCGGGATCGCCCACGAGAGCGGGGACGTCCACCGCGCGCTGCAGGGCCGGATCCACCCGGAGGGGGGCGCGCACACCGGCGGCGGCCAGCACCTCGGCCGCCAGGTCCCCGACGCGGACTCCAGACCCACTGCACACGTTGTAGACCTCGCCCGGTGTCCCGCGCGCGACCAGCGAAATATACGCGCTCACGACATCATCTACGTGCAGGAAATCGCGGATGACGTCGCTGTTGCCGATGGCGACGTCGCCGCCGGCCGCACGCGCCGCCGCCGCGCGTGCCACGAGCGAGGGAATCAGGAAGCTCGGGGCCTGCCCGCGCCCGGAGTGGTTGAACGAGCGCGTGGCGATGAGCTTGATGCCCTCGGCACGGCACGCCGCGAGCGCCAGCTCCTCCTGGGCCGCCTTGGTGGCCGCATAGAAGGTCTGTGGACGGCGTTCAGCCGATTCGCGCAGCGGGAGATCCCCGGCGTCGTGGCGCCCATACTGCTCGCCGGATCCGACCACGAGGATCGTCGGGTCAATCTCGCCCGCCGCGCGCAGGGGTCGAATGCCCTCGAGGAGCACGAGGAGCCCTCCGGCGTTGGTCGCCAGGGCCATGGCCTGGTCGCGCCCAGCGCTCGGCTGGAAGGCGATGCCGGCCAGGTGGAACACCGCGTCCGGAGGCTGCGCCACCAACAGCGAGCGCATCGAGCGGCGCTCCTCCGCGCAGATGCGCAGGTCCACGCCCCGCCAGTGGATTGCCGCCAGCTCGCTGCCAGTGAGGATGCCGGGTTCGGGCAGCGTCCCGATCGTCACCCCCGCCACGTCCCAGCCGTCACGGAGCAACTGTCGGCACAGCCACTGGCCGACAAATCCGCCCGCTCCGGTGACGAGGGCGCGCATCTCAGCCGGCGGGGGCGGTGCGGTGACGGGCCAGGTCGGCGTCCACCATCATCTTCACCAACTGGTGGAACCGCACCTGCGGTGCCCAGTCGAGCTGGCGCAGCGCCTTGGACGGGTCGGCGACGAGCAGGTCCACCTCGGCCGGCCGATTGAAGCGCGGGTCCAGCTTCACGTAGCGCTGCCAGTCCAGATCCACATAGCCGAACGCCGTCTCCACCAACTGCCGCACCGACCACGTCTCACCGGTGCCGATCACGTAGTCGTCCGGCGTGTCCGGCTGCAGCATACGCCACATCGCGTCCACGTAGTCACCGGCGAAGCCCCAGTCGCGGCGGGCATCGAGGTTCCCGAGGCGCAGCTCGTCGGCGAGACCAAGCTTGATGCGCGCCGCCGCGTCCGTGACCTTGCGGGTCACGAACTCCAGCCCGCGCCGCGGCGACTCGTGGTTGAAGAGGATCCCGCTGACCGCGTACAGCCCGAAGGATTCGCGGTAG
Source organism: Gemmatimonadaceae bacterium (assembly GCA_024710705.1). Classification (GTDB taxonomy): domain Bacteria; phylum Gemmatimonadota; class Gemmatimonadetes; order Gemmatimonadales; family Gemmatimonadaceae; genus Pseudogemmatithrix. Next base: position 2,859 of record JANJUF010000022.1, read on the forward strand.
TTCACCGTGATCCAGTGCCCGTACACCTTGGCGACGCCGTAGGGCGAACGCGGGTACAGCGGCGTGGACTCCCGCTGCGGCGTCTCCTGCACCTTGCCGAACATCTCGGAGGAGGATGCCTGGTAGAAGCGCGCCTTCGGCACCGTGCGCCGCATCGCCTCCAGCATGCGCGTGACGCCGATGGCCGTGAACTCGCCCGTGAGCACCGGCTGCGTCCACGAGGTGGCCACGAACGACTGCGCCGCGAGGTTGTAGATCTCCGTCGGCTGCACCTCGTTCATGGCGTCCATGAGCGACGACTGGTCGAGCAGGTCCGCCGAGACCAGCTCGATGCGGTCCACGAGGTGGGAGATCCGCTCGTAGGGCGTGGTAGAGGAGCGCCGCACGATGCCGACGACGCGATACCCCTTCTCGAGAAGGAGCTCCGCGAGATACGACCCATCCTGCCCAGTGATACCGGTAATGAGCGCAGTTTTCATTGGAGGCAATCAGCCGAGTGATCAAGCCAGAAGAGTGAACGCACCGCGCCGTGCAGCCCTTCCGTCTTCCGTCTTCCGTCTCAAGTCCCAGCAAAAAGGGGAGCGCCGAAACGCTCCCCCCGCCCTACCACCACCGGAGTGAGCAGCGATCAGAGCGCGACTACGGCCTTGCGCGGCGCGCGCTGGATCTTGCCAGCGTTGAGGCAGCGGGTGCAGACCTTGATCTTGGTGATCTTGCCGTCAACGACGATGCGGGCCACCTGGAGGTTCGGCTTCCAGGTGCGGCGCGTCTTGTTGTTGGCGTGCGACACGTTGTTCCCGTGGGCGACGCCCTTCGAGCACACGTAGCAGATGTTGCGCTGGATGGGCATCGGATCAGTCCTGGACGAGTTCGATGCGCGCCATGTCGGCCCCGTCACCCTTGCGGTGACCGGTCTTCAGGATGCGCGTGTAGCCGCCCGCGCGCTTGGCGAACTTCGGACCGACTTCCTGGAACAGCTTGTCGGCCGCCTCGCGCTTCTGGACGTGCTTGCCGGCGAGCCGGCGGGCGTGGAGCGTGCCCGTGCGCGCCTTCGTGATCAGCTTCTCGACGAAGGGCCGGAGCTCCTTCGCCTTGGCTTCGGTGGTTTCGATCGCGCCCTGCTCGATGAGCGAGGTCGCGAGGTTGCGGAGCAGCGCGAGGCGCTGCTCGGAGGTGCGGCGGAGGCTCCGCCCAGCCTTACGGTGACGCATCGGTCCTACTCCTCTTCTTCGTCGTCAGGCGCGGCCGCGGCAGCCCGGCTCGGCGGCGTGCCCCAATCGGCCACGCGCACGCCATCCGGCGACTCCTCGAACCGCATCCCGAAATTGAGTCCTTCCTTCTCGAGGAGGTCGGCGATCTCCTGGAGGGACTTCTTGCCGAAATTCTTGACCTGCAGGATCTGCGCTTCCGTCTGACGGACGAGGTCGCCGAGCGAGCGGATGCTCGAGTTCTTCAGCGAGTTGACCGAGCGGACGGAGAGGGAGAGATCGTCAATCGGCGTGCGGAGCAGCTCGGCCAGGCGGGCGGCGTCGCTGTTCCCCTCGGCGCCCGGCACCGCGACCGCGGCGGCCGTGTGCGACCCGAACGAGGCGAAGTACTGGAAGTGCGTCTGCGCCAGCGCGGCGGCGTAGCTGACCGCCTGCTCCGGCGTGATGGTGCCGTTGGTCTCGACCGTCATGGAGAGACGGTCGTAGTCGGTGCGCTGCCCGACGCGCGTCTCGGCAACGGCGAAGTTGGCACGCTTGACCGGCGAGTAGATGGCGTCGATGCGGACCAGGTCCACCGGCAGCGAGCGGTCGAACGGCTGCTGGTCGGCCTCGATGTACCCGCGGCCCTTGTTCACGTAGAGCTCGATCGAAAGATCGCGCTCGTCCTGCAGCGTGAGGATGTGGTGCGCGCCGTTGATGACCTGCACGCCGCCGGGGAGCTCGAGCTGGCCGGCCGTGACCGGGCCGCTCTTCGTCACCTTGAGCCGCAGGATCGCATCCTCGACATCCTCGTCGAGCGCCAGCGTCAGCGTCTTGAGGTTGGCGATGATCTGGTGGACGTCCTCGACGACGCCGGGGATGGTCTGGTGCTCGTGGAGCACGCCGTCAATGCGGAAGCCCCACACCGCCGAGCCACGAAGGCTCGAGAGGAGCATGCGCCGCATGGCGTTGCCGAGCGTGTGGCCGAAGCCGCGCTCGAGGGGCTGGAGGCGGAACTCCGCGATGTTGGCGTGGTCCTCGCGCTTCGTCATTTCGACGAGCTGCGGGCGGACCAGCCCGCGGAGATCGATCGTCTGGGACATCGGTAGGAATCCTTAGGAGAAGAATGTCACGATGGCGATGACGTGCCACCGACGCCGTACCCCGCCCTTGACGCGCGGTACGCTCGTAAGGCTGTCAAGGAGCCTGTTGCAGACATCAAGACGGAAGAGGGAAGACGGAAGGAACGGCAGGTACCTTCCCTCTTCCGTCTTCCGTCCGGTTACTTCGAGTAGAGCTCCACCACGAGCTGTTCCTGCGCCGCGATCGGGATCGACTGCCTCTGTGGACGCTCGAGCATGCGGCCGGAGAAGCTGTCCTTGTCCACGGCCAGCCAGGTGGGGGCGGCGCCGCGCGATGCGATCTCGAGCGCCTCCTTCACCAGCACCAGCTCGCGCGAGGCCTGACGCATCCGGATCTCCTGCCCCGGGTGCACCGCGTAGCTCGGGATGTCCACGCCCTTGCCGTCCACTTCGATGTGGCGGTGGCGGATGAGCTGGCGCGCAGCCTTGCGGCTCGGCGCGAAGCCCATGCGATAGACCATGTTGTCCAGCCGGCTCTCGAGCGCGGCAAGGAGGTTGTGGCCCGTCACGCCGGGGAGGGACGACACCTTCTCGAACGTGTTGCGGAACTGCTTCTCCGACACGCCGTAGATGCGCTTGATCTTCTGCTTCTCACGCAGCTGCTTGGCGTACTCGCTCACCTTGCGGCGGCGGGCCGTGTTCTGGCCGTGCGCGCCGGGCGCGTACGGACGACGCTCCACGGGGCACTTCTCGGTGAAGCACTTGGTGCCCTTCAGGAAGAGCTTCGTACCTTCACGCCGGCACTGCCGGCAGCTGGGACCGGTGTAACGCATGGCTTAGACCCTCCGGCGCTTAGGCGGCCGGCAGCCGTTGTGCGGAATCGGGGTCACGTCCTTGATGGACTTGACCGTCAGGCCGGCGGCGGCGAGCGCCTGGATCGCGGATTCGCGACCCGAGCCCGGGCCCTGGACCTTCACGTGGACGCGGCGCACGCCGAGGGACATCGCCTCGCGGGCGCACTGTTCGGCCGCGACGGTCGCGGCGAACGGCGTGGACTTCTTCGATCCCTTGAAGCCCGCCTTGCCGGCGGTGCCCCACGACACGGCGTTGCCGTGCGCGTCGGTGATCGTGATGAGCGTATTGTTGAAGGTCGCGTTGACGTGCGCGACGCCTTCGGCGTCGACGACCTTCTTGGTCTTCTTCCCGATAGCCATTACTTGGTGACCTTCTTCTTGCCCGCGATCGCGCGGCGCGGCCCCTTCTTCGTGCGGGCGTTGGTGTGCGTGCGCTGCCCACGGACCGGGAGGCCGCGACGGTGGCGGATGCCACGGTACGAGCCGATGTCCATGAGGCGCTTGATGTTCATCGCGATCTCGGTGCGCAGGGCACCTTCGACGCGATACAAGCGCTCAATCTCCTGACGGAGCTTGTTGACGTCAGCGTCGGCGAGGTCCCGGATGCGCTGCTCGGGATTGACCCCGGTCGCTTCGAGGATCTTGCGCGCGGTCACGCGCCCGATGCCGTAGATGTAGGTCAGACCGATCTCGACCTTCTTGTCGCGCGGAAGATCCACGCCGGAAATACGAGCCATGTTCGATTAACCCTGACGCTGCTTGTGCTTGGGATTGCGCTTGCAGATGATGCGCGTGACACCGGCACGCTTCACCACTTTGCAATGCTCGCAGATCGGCTTGACGCTGCTACGAACCTTCACGGGGAGAACTCCCAAAAAGACGGAAATCGTTGCGGCTGCCTGTTTTCGGGCAGACCCATACGATAACCGGGGGGAGGGCTTGACACAAGCCCCGGTACTGACGTGTACCGAACGGTGTGGGAGGGCCAAAAACACCTCCGCGACCCCGCTGCAACGCCCGGGCTACTGCCCCGGGGCCAAACTCCGCCGGATCTCCCCGAGGACGGCAGCCGGGTCCGCAGCCTCCGTCACCGCCCGGCCGAGCACCAGGTAGCTCGCCCCGTCCTCCGCCGCCCGCACCGGCGTGGTGATGCGGGCCTGGTCGTGCGCGGCGCCTCCCGCCAGACGGATGCCCGGCACCAGCGGGCGCAGCTTGGGATACGCGGTGCGGGCCGCCCGCACCTCATGCCCCGAGCACACGATGCCGTGCGCGCCCGTCAGGCTCGCCACCGCCGCCAGTCGCTGCACCTCCGCGCCCACCTCCGGCGTCTCGCGCCCAAGGGCGACGCCAAGGCCCGCCGCATCGAAGCTCGTCAGCACCGTCACCACCAGGATGCCCGTCTCGGCGCCCGCACCCTCCACCGCCGCCTCCACCATCGGCGCGCCACCATACCCATGCACCGTCAGCAGGGACACGCCCATGGCCGCGGCACTGCGCGCCGCGCCGCGCACCGTGTTCGGAATATCGTGCAGCTTGAGGTCGAGGAACACGCGCTTCCCTTCCCCGCGCAGCCACTCCACGACGCGCGGGCCCTCGGCGGTGAAGAGCTCCAGCCCCACCTTCACGAAGTCGGCCTGCGGTCCGAGACGCGCGCACAGCGCACGCGCCGCCTCCAGCGACGGCACGTCGAGCGCGATGATGGGCTGGGCGCGCAGCGTCACGCGCTCGGCCACCGCAGCGTCCCGATGATGTCGGCGAGGCGGGCAACACCATGGGCGGCGCACCAGCGCTCCAGGTCCCGCACGATGCGCGCCGGCAACTTGGGGTCAGCCAGCGCGGCGGTGCCAATGGCCACCGCGCTCGCGCCGGCGATGAGGAACTGCAGCACATCGCTCGCCTGCTGCACGCCGCCCGCGCCAAGGATGGGCACCGACACCGCCTGCCGCACACGCCAGGTGGCGAGCACGCCGACCGCCAGCAGTCCGGGACCGCTCACGCCGCCTGAGCCGAAGCCCAGCATCGGTGCACGGCGCTCCACGTCCACCACCATTCCCGGAATCGTGTTGATCACCGTGATGCCGTCGGCGCCAGCGTCCACGGCGCGACGCGCGACGTCGCCGATCCGCGGCAGCGTGGGCGAGAGCTTCACGAACAGCGGCTTCGTGGTGGCGCTCCGCGCACCGCGAATCACCGCCGTGAGCGCGCCCGGATCGGCCCCGAACTCCAGACCGCCTTGCTTCACGTTCGGACAACTCACATTCAGCTCGTAGCCCTGGAAGCCCGCCGCATCGTCGAGGTGCGCCACCACCACGCCGAAGTCCTCAGCCACGTTCCCGACCACGTTCACCAGCACCCGCGGCGCACGCAGATGGGCAGCGAGCCACGGGAGGTCCTCGCGCTTCACGGCTTCCATCCCAGGGTTCGCGAGCCCCACGGCGTTGATCATGCCGCCGTCGAAGTCGGCGACGCGCGGGGCCGGGGCGCCCGCTCGGGGCTCGGGACTCACGGCCTTCGTCACCAGCCCGCCAAGCCGCTCGAGCGGCATCACGTCGGCCAGCTCGCGCCCGTAGGCGGCGGTGCCGGCGGCGAGGAGGATCGGATTTTGGAAGGTGAGGCCAGCGGCGGTGACGGCGAGCGCCGAGTTCAACGGGCACCGCCGCGCGTGCGCCGCTCATAGTGCCGCAAGTACTCGAACACCGCCTCGGTGATGGCCTCGGCGATCTCGCGCTGCCCGGCCGCACTCGCCATCCACCGGGCGTCGGCCGCGTTGGTGCCGAATCCCACTTCCACGAGAATGGCGGGCATGAAGGCACGCGCCAGCACGGCGAAGCCCGCCTGCTTCACGCCGCGATCCGGGCCCGGATGCTTCGCCGCGAGCCGCGCCTGCACCAACTGCGCCAAGTCCGCCGACTCCCGCAGGTGTTCGTTCTGCGCGAGGTCGTTCAGGATGAACGACAGCGGATCACCCTTCTCCGCACCGGTTTCCGTCTCGAAGCGCACGACGTCGTTCTCCATCGCCGCCACCCGCCGTTCGTCCTCGGTGCGGGCCGTGGCAAGGAAGTAGGTCTCCACCCCGCGCACCTGCGATCCGTTCCGCCACTGGGGATTGTAGGCGTTGGTGTGGATCGAGATGAAGAGGTCGGCACGCTTGGCGTTGGCGATGGGGCCGCGGTCGTCACGGGCGACGAGCGTGTCGGCGGCGCGGATCATCGCCACGTCGAGGCCGCGCGAACGCAGTTCGGACTCGAGCCGCTTGGAGATTGCGAGGGTCAGGAACGATTCGTCCACGCGGCGGCCATTGAGCACCACACCGGCGTTGCCGTGGTCGCGGCCGCCGTGGCCGGCGTCGACTGCAACGGTGTAGCGCCGCGCGAGGCCGCCCGGGCCGGCGGGGCGGGCCGGAGTCGCGGGCAGCGCAGCCGGCGGCGCGGCCGTCGGTGACGCGGGTGCTGTCGTGGTGGCCGACGCCACGCTGACCGGCAGTGGCGCGATCGACCCCTCGCGCACGATCGGCGCCGGCCGCCGGGCGATCGACTGGAACAGCCGCACTTCCCACCGCGACCGATCCCACAGGATCCCGATCCCGAACCGCGGCACGATCTCGCTGAACAGTTGGAGCGGCGCGTGCACGCCACCGTCCAGATGCTGCACCGACTCGTGCAACGGCAGCACGAATCCGTTGTAGCCGATGAAGGGCACGCCCTCCCGGAGCTCCAGCGCACTCCCATGCAGGCTCAGGCGCCAGATCCCCGGCGCGGTGGAATCCAGCGTGCCCCCGAGCAGCCGCGCCATCACATCGAGCCGCACGAGCCCGCCGCCCGGCGTCGGCACGAGGGCCAACACGGTGTCGCCGCTCACGCCCTTCACGCGGATGACGTTCCCGGGCGGCGGCGCGGCGGCCGCGGCGCCGAGCGCGAGCGCGGCGAGCAGCGGCAGGAGGAGGCGACCGCGGCGCGTCATCGCGACCGCAACGCCCGCGCCATGTCGCGCGCGTCGTCCTTCTCCTTCAGGTCGGCGCGCTTGTCGTGCGTCTTCTTGCCGCGTCCCAGGCCGAGTTTCACCTTGGCCCGTCCGTCCTTGAAGTAGAGATCGAGTGCCACCAGCGTCAGTCCCTTGCGTTCCACGGCGCCGATCATCGCCCGGATCTCCTTCTGATGCAGCAGGAGTTTCCGTGTGCGCAGCGGATCGTGATTCCAGATATTGCCCTGTGCGTACGGCGCGATGTGGGCATTGAGCAACCACACTTCGCCGTCCTTGACCACGCCGTACGCGTCGGTGATCTGCGCACGGCCGTCGCGCAACGACTTCACTTCGGTCCCGGTCAGCATGATGCCGGCCTCCCACGTCTCGAGTATCTCGTAGTCGTGGCGAGCCCGTTTGTTCCGCGCGACCGGAACGATGCCGTCATCAGGTTTGGTCTTGGTCATCACTCGCCTGAAGAATGACGACTCAGCGTTGACTTGGGTATCGGTCCCCGGTAGGTTCCCGGTCCACGCCGAAGTGGTGGAATTGGTAGACGCGCTGCGTTCAGGGCGCAGTGGGCGAAAGCCCGTGCGGGTTCGAGTCCCGCCTTCGGCACTATCCGGACGAAAGACGGAAGACGGAAGAGGGAAGGAGCCGCCGACGGGCGGCTTTTTTCGTCTTCCGCCTTCCGTCTTCCGTCTTATGTCTTACTGAGCACCGACGGCTTCACATCTTCCGGGAGCTTCGCCTCCCCATACGTGCGGCGGAGTGCTTCGGCCGCATCATCTGCGTAGCGTTGGAGCAGCTCAATGGCATACGCCAGCGGGGCACCGGCGGTGCGGGCCCCATCGCTCGCGAAGGCGAGCAAACAGCGCCCCATCGCGTCCGCGGGGGTGATCGGGCCGCTGCGCAGTGCCAGCGCGTCACGATAGCCCGACAGGCGCTCGTTGAACTGGCGGGCAGCCAGCTCTCGGCGGTCCTCGGCGATCCGCGGGTCACTCTCGAAGATGCGGATCATTGCCGCCGCGATCTCCGCCGCCGTGCGGTCATCGAGGGCGTCGCGCTGCGCCACCAGCAGGCCCATCGCCGCTCGCGCGTAGCGCAACTCCCAGCGCGCGTGGTCCTGATCGCCATCGCAGGCGGCGTCCGCCAGCCACACCACCTCCGCGCCGTCGGGCTCGCGCCGCAAGGCGGCCACCATCGCCTCGGCGCGGCGACGCCGCTCGCGCTCCGTGCGCCACCCGGTCGTGAACGGGAGCGCCACCCTGCCCTCAGCCCTGCAGGACGGGAAGTCCGACCTTCTTCATCACCTCGGACTCGGCCGAGAGCAGGTCGGACAGGCGCACCGAATCCAGCACCTCGTCAATGCGCTTCTGCAGCATCATCCACACCGGCCGGATGCTGCAGTCGCAGGACTGCGCGCAGCGTTCGGAGTCGAGCGGGTGCGTCTCGCAGTGCAGGTCGAACGTCACCAGCTCGGCGGCGGCGATGATCTCACGCACGGTGATCTGGTCCGATGGACGCGCGAGCGCGTATCCACCGCGCGCACCGCGCGTGCTCTGCACGATGCCGGCCCGGCGGAGTCGGAGGAGGATCTGCTCCACGTAATCGCCCGGAAGCTTCTCGCGCGCGGCGACGTCGCGACCGGTCACCGGCCCTTCCTCCGTCCGGCGCGCCAAGTGGAGCGCGCAGATGACGCCGTATTCGGCCCAGGTGGTAATCCGCATGCCCGAAAGATGGCCCCGGATGGCCTATCGGGACAAGAGATGTCGGCTACCCATCCGCCCCGGGCACGCCTGGCTCCGTGAGCCGGCGGAGGTCAAGCACCACAGCCGCTTCGTCCGCGGAGAGCAGCCCCTCCCGCACGACGAGGTCCCGCACCGAGACCCCCGACTCGACCGAGCGCTTGGTCAGGGCCGCCGCCGCCGCGTAGCCGATCCGCGGCGCGAGGGCCGTCGCCAGCGCCGCCGACCGCTCCACCCAATGCGCCAGCATCGCCTCGTTCGGCCGCAGGCCGCGCACGGTGCGCTCGTCGAGGACCCGCGCCGCATTCCCGAGGATACGGATCGCGCCCAGCACGTTGTGGCCGATCACCGGCATCATCACGTTCAGTTCGAGCTGCCCCTGCTCCGCGGCGGCACTCACGGTGGCATCGTGGCCCATCACCTGGAACACCACCTGGTTCACCATCTCCGGAATGCTGGGATTCACCTTACCCGGCATGATGCTCGAACCCGGCTGCACCGGCGGGAGGCGCAGCTCGTCGAATCCAGTGCGCGGCCCGCTGGCGAGCAGGCGCAAGTCGCTGGAGATCTTCCCGAGGTCGAGGGCGAGCACGCGCCAGGCCGCGCTCAGGCCGGCCACATCGCCCATGCTCTGCATCAGTTGCACCCGATCGGCGCCCTCCCGGAGCGGCAGCCCCGTGATGCCGCGCAGTTCGGCCACCATCAGCGACGGATACGCCGGCTCGGCGTTCACGCCCGTCCCCACCGCCGTCCCGCCGATGCCGAGGTCGAGGAGGTAGTCGGCGGCCTCGCGCACCCGTCGGACGCCGCGCTCGAGCGACCCTGCCCAAGCCCCGACTTCCTGACCCAAGCGGATCGGCATGGCGTCCTGCAGGTGCGTGCGTCCGGCCTTCACGAGGTCGTCGAACTCGGCGGCGCGGGCGCGGAGCGAGGCGGCGAGGACTTCCACCGCGGCGATGCCGTCCACCAGCAACTGCAGTGCGGCGAGGCGGATTGCCGTGGGGATCACGTCGTTGGTGGACTGCGCCATGTTGACGTGGTCGTTCGGATGCACGGGCGCGTACGCTCCGAGCGCGCCGCCCAATCGCCGGTTCGCGAGGTTCGCCAGCACCTCGTTCACGTTCATGTTGAGCGAGGTGCCCGCACCGGCCTGGAAGACGTCCACCACGAACTGCTCGCGATGCGCGCCGGCGAGGATTTCATCCGCCGCCGCGACGACGGCATCGGCGAGCCCGGCCTCGAGCCGGCCCGTGCCCCGATGCACCGACGCCGCCGCACGCTTGATGCGCACGACGGCGTCCACGAAGGCCGGATCGGGGCGAAGGCCGCTGATCGGGAAGTTGGCGACCGCCCTGGCGGTCTGCGCGCCGTAGAGGGCGTCACGCGGGACGAGGACCTCGCCCAGCGGGTCACGCTCGAGGCGCGTCGTGTCGGTCATGAGCCGCCGATCGTCGGCGTCGGGACGTCGTAGAAGGAGAAGAGGCGCACCTTCGTGGAGCGGCTCACGGTGATCGACGCCTCGCGCACGCGCTGGGCCGCCTGCGACCGACTCGCCGGATCCGAGCCGATCCACGCGTCCAGCAAGTTCTCGGGAATCGTCCCCGAGCCGGTATCGTGAAACACGCAGTAGATCTGGGCATTCGGCGTCAGGATGCCGTCGAGCGTGCTGTACCGGAGCGACAGCGTCATCACTGAGCCGGGGACCGTGGCGGGTGTCCAGGTCGCGACCGTCGGCGTCGGCCCGGTGGGCGGGGCCACGACCGGCTCCATCACGAACGGCTCTGCCGTGCGCACCCTGACGGTGGCTGCGGGGAATCCCCCCGACTGGCCGTCAATTGAAACGGTCAGCGTGTCGCCCGGCGTGTACGGCAGGCTCGTTCCCACCGACATCTCGTACGTGAGGGTCGTGCCGACCGTGACTCGGCTTACCGGGGCGCTGTTCCCCGCGATGCTCGCCGCGAATGACGGGCCGGCGTCGAGAGTCTGGATGCCGCCCCCGCCCGTGGAACTGTACTCCAGCACCTGGCACAGCCCGGGGAAGCCAACGAGCACATCGAGGCCGAAGCCCCGATAGAACGCACCGTCCACCCGTAGCACCGAGTTGCCGCCGTCATCGAAGGCGCGCGCATTGATGAATCCGGCACGGTCGGGATCGAGGGAAAAGTCCCCGAGGCACGCGGAGCTCGCGAGCAGCAGGACACCGGAGGCTACGACTCGTGAAGATCGCATGGCGGGACTCGGGATCGGGAATGGCGCATCCGTATTGTACCCGGCCCCGGTGAAAATCGGCACCCCGGGCGTGCGTGCCGGACATTGCCCGCGCGCTCAGCCCCGGCGGACGCGCGCCGTGCCGTTCAGGAACGGATTGGTGACCCGTTCGCGCCCGATGGTGGTGCTCGGTCCGTGTCCCGGATGCACCACCAGCGCGTCCGGCAGGGGCAGCAGCCGACTCAGCGAACGTTCCATGTCCGCCGCGTCGCAGAGCGGCAGGTCGGTGCGGCCGATGGATCCGGCAAAGAGGACGTCGCCCGTGAACGCGACGCTGGCGCCGAGGAACCCGACGTGGCCGGGGGCATGTCCCGGCAGGTGCCACACGGCGAACGTCTCGCCGCCGAATGCCAACTGGTCACCCTCGGCCAGGGGATGATCCGGCGGAGGCGGCGCCTCGAACGGCAGGCCGTAGCCGGCGGCCACCCGCGGGGCGTGCTGCCAGAGCGGCGCGTCCAACGGATGCGCGTACACGGGCACGTCGGGCCAGCGCGCCTTCAGCCCCGCCACGCCGCCGATGTGATCGAGATGGCCGTGCGTGATCCAGATGGCCACCAGCCGCGCCCCGAGCCGATCCACCTCGGCCGCCAGCCGTCGCGGCTCATCGCCCGGGTCCACCATCACCACCTCACCCGCCGCCTCGTCGTGCAGGAACCAAGTGTTCTCCTCGAACGCACCGACGGTGAGGCTGTGGACCTTCATCCGACAGTCGCTGGGATCCGCATCGGAGCGGGCGGCGGCGTGGGCTGCCCATTCTTGCGCGCCGTGAGGAACTTCTCGATGCCGATCACCGCCGTGGTGGCGTCGCCGACCGCGGTCGTCACCTGGCGCGTGAGCTGCGCGCGCACGTCGCCGGCGGCATAGAGCCCCGGCACCGACGTCTGCATGTGCGAGTCGGTGATGAGGTAGCCGGCGGCGTCGTGCTCCACGTGCTCCTTGATCATCCCGGTGTTCGGCGTGAAGCCGATGAAGATGAAGATGCCGGTGGCCACGAGGTCCGAGGCCGCCCCCGTCTTCAGGTTGCGGATCTTCGCATGCGTCATCAGGCCATCCTTTCCGACGATCTCGTCCACCACGGTGTCCGTGATCAGCTCGATCTTCGGATTGGCGAAGGCACGCTGCTGCACGATCTTCGACGCGCGGAACGTGTCGCGCCGATGCACGAGGTACACCTTCTCGGCGTACCGGGTGAGGAAGTCCGCCTCCTCAAGCGCCGCATCGCCGCCGCCCACGACCATGATGGTGTGGCCACGATAGAACGCGCCGTCACAGATCGCGCAGTACGACACGCCCTTCCCGGCGTACTCGAGCTCGCCGGGCACATCGAGCTTCACCGGCGTACCGCCGGCGGTCACCAGCACGGCCGGGGCGCGGTACACGTCGCCGTTCTCCACCGTCACGTCGAAGAGCCCGTCGTCGCGCTTCTTCACCGACTCCACCGGCGTGGACGTGAGGATCTGGGCCCCGAACTTCTCGGCGTGCGACTGGAACTTCGACGCCAGCTCGTGCCCGAGCACGTGCTCGAAGCCGATGTAGTCCTCGATGACCTCGGTGTTGAGCAACTCGCCGCCCGGGAATCCGCGCTCGAGCACCACGTTCTTGAGCATGGAACGGCCCGCGTACATCCCGGCGCACATGCCGGCCGGTCCGGCGCCGATGATCACTACTTCGAAATCGTGCGTTGCCACCAAGTCACTCCAGGGTCGGTTGCGAATCGTCGCAATCTAGGCGTGGCGCAGGCGCGATTCCACGGGCCGCACCGCTCGACGCACCAATCGGCTCAAGGCGCAGCGAGTTCCAGCACCGTGAGCGCACCGTGGCAGTGCGAGACCGTCCCCACCAACACCTCGGCGGCACGCCCCGCGGCCACCTGCGCCACCAGCGCGTCGGCGGCGAGCACTTCCCGGACGCCGAACATTCCCACCCCGAATGCCCGATGCACGCAGTGGAACACGGCGGGGCCGTCAATGCGACGGCCACGGAGACGCTCGGTCTCGACGAAGGCCCGCAGCGTGGGCGGCAGGCTCCAGGCCCGCGGCCCGCGCGTGTGCGGGCAGGTCCGCGGCTCCACGCAGTTGATCGGACACTCCCAAGTCGCAAAGCTCACGTAGTGGGAACCGTCGTCCCCCGCCCGCTGCCACGGGACGTCCACTGCGGCCGCCAGTGGCGCCATCCGCATCATCCGGCCGGGCCAACGCGCCCGCGCGCGCGCCACCACCCACTGCGCCATCAAGTGCGGCATCAGCGGCGAGGGGACGATCGCGTCCTCCGGCGTGGCGGCGTCGGCCGCGGAAGCGCGCGCCGCCGCTGCGCCGAGGTACTCGGCGAAGAACGAGCCCCACTCACGCGTCACCAGCGTGAGGCCCGCCGCATCGCCCGCGACTTGGCACTCGGCATTGCGATCCACAACGAGCAACCGCGCCCAGGTTAGTGCCCCGGCCTCGCGCGCCCGCCGCAACTGCCGCACGTAGTAGCTGCCGTAGCAGCCCCCGCCCACGATGATGATGTCGCCGTACGCCGTGGGCGGCGAACCGTCAGTGGCGGACACGACGGCCACCGTCCACGAACAGCGTCTCGCCCGTGATGAAGGGCGCCGTGGCGAGGAAGCTCACCGCGCCGGCGACGTCCTGCGGCGACCCGTTGCGCCGCAACGGCGTGTCGGCGGCGAAGGCGTTCACGGCCTCGGCCGGCATGCCCGGCGGGGCGAGCACGAAGCCGGGCGCAACGGCGTTCACGCGGATGTCCGGCGCCAGCGCAGCCGCCAGATGCCTGGTCATGGCGATCACTCCCGCCTTCGCGATGCCGTGTACGCTGTAATCCGGCCACGGTTCCTCGGCCATGTGGTCGGCGATGTTCACGATGGCACTGCCGGCCGGCATCAGGCGTGCGGCCGCCTGCGCCATCAAGTATGGCGCCCGCAGGTTCAGCGCGATGATGGCATCGAACTCCGCGGCGCCGACGTGCCCGAGGCGCGTCTTCTGCATCCCGGCAGCCGAGTTCACCAGCAGATCCAGCGTGCCGAAGTGATCGTACACCGCGTCCACGAGCGTATCACAGGCTGCGGGATCGGTGAGGTCGGCGGCGAAGGCACGCGCCGCGCCGCCACTCGCCACGATGGACGAGACCACCTCGTCCGCGCCACCCGCCGAGGCGTGATAATGCACGCCGACCTTCCCACCCTGAACGGCCAGCGCTTCGGCAATCGCACGCCCCACGCGTTGTCCGGCGCCGGTGACCAGCGCGATGCGCCCGGCCCCCGCCGCGCTCACGCCGCCGCCCCGCGCCGCTCGCGCACGCGACGGTCCTGCGTCTCCAGC
>JANJUF010000093.1 GCA_024710705.1 Gemmatimonadaceae bacterium
GGCGGGCGAGGTCCTCGCGGACGGCGCCGGCACGCAGTACGGCCAGCTGGCCCTCGGCTCGAACGTGACGGTGGCGTTCATGCCCTGGTACGGCCACAACTTCGAAGACGCGATCGTGCTCAGCGAGCGCCTGGTGAAGGACGACGTCTACTCGTCCATCCACATCCAGGAGCACGAGCTGCACGTCCGCGACACGAAGCGCGGCCAGGAGGAGATCACGCGGGAAATCCCGAACGTCTCGGAAGAGTCGCTGGTGGACCTCGACGAGCGCGGCATCGTGCGCATCGGCGCCCACGTGCGCCCGGGCGACATCCTCGTCGGCAAGATCACGCCGAAGGGTGAGACGGAGCTCTCGCCGGAAGAGAAGCTGCTGACGGCGATCTTCGGCGAGAAGGCCAAGGACGTGAAGGATTCGTCGCTCAAGGTGCCGCCGGGCGTCGAGGGCGTGGTCATCGACGTGAAGATCTTCTCGCGCATCGAGGACCAGGTCGTCGAGAAGGACCGCGGCGAGCGGATCGGCGACGTGCGCCGCCTCGAGGGTGAGGAGAAGGTGCGCGTGAACGACGTGCGGGACGAGGAGATCAAGGCCCTGCTGGACGGGCAGAAGGTGGCGCTGGCGCTGCAGAGCGGCACGGTGGAGGAGGCGATCCCGGCGGGCACGGTGCTCACCGACGCCATCCTCCGCGACCTGCGACTGGCCACCCTCGACCTCAAGACGTTCCGGGTCGAGAACAAGAAGGTGAACGAGGAGGTCCGCCGCATCATCGACGCCGCCGACGACGTGAAGGCGAAGATCGAGGAGAAGGCGGAGATGCGCATTGACCAGATCCTCAAGCCGGATGAGCTGCCCCCGGGCGTCATCCAGCTGGTGAAGGTCTACCTGGCCGAGAAGCGCAAGATCTCGGTGGGCGACAAGATGGCCGGCCGTCACGGCAACAAGGGCATCGTGGCGCGCATCGTCCCCGAGGAGGATATGCCGTTCCTCCCGAACGGGACGCCGGTGGACATCGTGCTCAACCCGCTCGGCGTGCCGTCGCGCATGAACGTGGGGCAGATCCTCGAGACCCACCTCGGGTGGGCGGCGAAGATCCTCGGCTTCTACGCGAAGACCCCGGTGTTCCAGGGCGCGACCGAGCGCGAGATCGGGCTCTGCCTGCGCATGGCGGGACTGGAGTGGGTGAAGGGTGCGTTGGCCCTCGAGGCCGACACGCCGGGCTTCACCGCCGACGAACTGAAGGCCATCCTCGACGACCTCCGGCCCAGCCAGGCGGATGCCGACAAGGTGGAGCTGCTGCATGACGCCTCACTGAACGACCTGAACGGCCGCGGGATGTCGGCGACCGCCAAGGCGGCGTACGCGCGTGGCTTCGATTTCCTCGTGGCGGCGGCGAAGGAGCTGGCCGAGCGCGAGCGCGTCGCCACCAAGGGCGCCATCAAGGCGCACGAGGAGTCGATTGCGGACGAGGCGACGACGGCCGCGCAGAAGGCCGAGTTCAAGAAGGCCGTGAAGGAACTCGAGAAGCGCGTCGAGCTGGATGACGCCGCGATGCTCGAGGCGATCGGGCGTCCGGCGCTGGCCGCGATGCTCGGCAAGAAGAGCGACGCCGACGCCGATGCGGCGGCCAAGGAACTGCTCATCGCCGGCGGGATGCAGCCGGGCGGCAAGATCCGCCTGCGCGACGGCCGCACCGGCGAGACCTTCACCAACCCGGTGACGGTGGGGCAGGTCTACATGCTCAAGCTCAGCCACCTGGTGGACGACAAGATCCACGCCCGCAGCATTGGCCCGTACTCGCTCGTGACCCAGCAGCCGCTGGCGGGCAAGGCGCAGTTCGGTGGCCAGCGCTTCGGCGAGATGGAAGTGTGGGCGCTGGAGGCCTACGGCGCGGCCCACACGCTGCAGGAGATCCTGACGGTCAAGTCGGACGACGTGAACGGACGTTCGCGGGTGTACGAGGCGATCGTGAAGGGGCAGAACCTCCCCGAGCCGGGCACGCCGGAGTCGTTCAACGTGCTGGTGAAGGAACTGCAGGCGCTGGGCATTCACGTGACGATGGATTCGCACGCCGAGGGCGGGCACCAAGGCATTTCGTCCCCCTTTGGCAACGGCAGCGAGGAATAACCGATGATCGATTTCCGCAGTGTCCGTGAGAAGAGCGCCTCGGCGTTCGACTATATCCAGATCCGCATCGCTTCCCCGGAAGAGATCCGCGGACCCCGGGACCCCAAGGAGCGCGAGCGGCTGGAGATGGCCGGCCTCCGCTCGTGGTGGTCGTGGGGCGAAGTCACCAAGCCCGAGACCATCAACTATCGGTCGTTCAAGCCGGAGAAGGACGGCCTGTTCTGCGAGCGCATCTTCGGTCCGGTGAAGGACTGGGAGTGCCATTGCGGGAAGTACAAGCGCATCCGCTATCGCGGCGTCATCTGCGATCGTTGCGGCGTCGAAGTGACCCTGTCCAAGGTCCGGCGTGACCGGATGGGGCACATCGAGCTCGCCGTGCCCGTCGCGCACATCTGGTTCTTCAAGACCCTGCCGTCCCCGATGGGCAACCTCCTCGACCTCACGCTCCGTGATCTCGAGAAGGTGATCTACTACAGCAACTACGTCGTCATCGATCCGGGCGAGCAGGAGGTCAAGATGAACGACCTCCTCGACGAGGAGCAGTTCCTCCAGCTCCGCATGAAGGCCAAGGAAGAGGGCGACAGCGCCTTCCAGGCCGACATCGGCGCGCCGGCGGTGCGTGAGTTGCTGCGTCGCCTCGACGTGGACAAGACGGCCGAGGAGCTCCGCGCGCAGGTGCTGGTGGAGACCTCGCAGCACAAGAAGAAGGCGCAGCTCAAGCGCCTCAAGATCGTGGACGCCTTCCGCAACTCGGG
>JANJUF010000015.1 GCA_024710705.1 Gemmatimonadaceae bacterium
TGGGCCGAGCGCATCGCCCTCTGCCGCGAACTGCCGGACGCCTCACGCCTGGTGGGCCTCTTCCGCGCCGGCCGAGACGATCCCGAGGCCCTCCTCGCGTATGCCTGGGGCTGCGCCCACGGCGACCACGCACATTACGACGACGCCGGCTCCACCAGAGTGGACGACATCAAGGTCTCGATGATGTATCCCTTGATGTGGGACCTCATCCGCTGGGCCAAGCAGCAGGGGTGCACTTGGTTCGATATGGGCGGCGCGGTGCCTCCCGACGCGAAAGACGACCCACGTCTCGGCATTTCGGACTTCAAGCGGCGCTTCAGCAAGGAGATGGTGGCGGTCGGGGCCGAGTGGGAGTTCGAGCCCCATCCCAAGCGGGCCGCGCTCGTGCGTCGCCTGAAGTCCCTACTCGACCGCTGATGCGTCCGGCGCTCCCTGCGCCGCCCACGACTCCGCGTAGCGCCCGCCGAGCGCCAGCAGTTCCTCGTGCGTCCCCGACTCCACGATCCGCCCCGCTTCCATCACGTGGATGATGTCGGCGCGGCGCGCGATCGAGAGCCGATGCGTCACCACCACGGCCGTCCCCCCGCGCACCAATTCCTGGAAGTGGGTGAACCACTCCGACTCGGCCCACGAATCCATATGGCTCGTGGGCTCATCCAGGATCACCAACGGCGTGCGGCGATAATAGGCCCGCGCCATCGCGATGCGCTGCCACTCCCCGCCCGATAGCTCCGTGCCCCCGGGGAACTGCTTGCCCAGCACCGTGTCGTAGCCCTGCGGGAGCCGTTGCACGAGAGCCTCCGCGCCGGCATCGCGCGATGCGGCCTCGATCCGCGCCGGCGAGGGCGTGGCCCGGAGATCGCTCATGGCGATGTTCTCCCGGGCCGTGGCCTGATACGCCACCGGCTGCTGCATCATCACCGTCATCAGGCCGTGCAGCGCCGCAGGGTCGAGCCGGCGAAGGTCCACGCCGTCCACCTCGACGCTCCCCGAGGCAGGATCGTAGAAGCGCGCCAGGAGCTTGATGAGCGTGGACTTCCCCGCACCATTCGCGCCGACAATCGCCACCATCTTGCCCGCGGGGATCGTGAGGTCGAAGCGGTCCAGCGCGGCACGCTCCGTACCGGGATACCGGAAGCTCACCTGCTTGAACTGCACGCCCGAGCTGAGCGTCGCTGGCACCGTGGCCGGATCCGCCGGGGCGACGACTGTCGGCTCCATATCGAGGAACTCAAAGAGATTCTCGAGGAACATGGCATTGCTGTAGAGCTGGTTCACGCTCCCGAACAAGCCCTGCACCAAGCCCTGGGCGCGCCGGAAGGCCTGGAAGAACAGGGCGACGTCGCCGAGCGTCGCGAGTCCCTGGAAGGCGCGCCACAGCATCCATCCGATGGTGCCGCCGGCGCTGGCCACCGCCGCGCCTTCTGCCACCAAGCGCTGGGCCGTGTGGCGGCGCAGCATGCGCAGGCGGTCACGACGCAACGAGCGCCGCAGCTCGCGGTACAGCGCCCGGAAGTGTGCCCCCAAGCCGTACAGCCGGACCTCGGCGGCGTTCGGGGCGCCCGTGAGGAGGTCGCTGAAATACCGCACCCGGCGACGATCGGTGGTGCGGACCTGCCAGAACTCGTGCTGCTCGCGGTTGGCCCGCATCACCACGAAGAAGGCGGGCAGCGTCCCGATGACGAGGGCGGCGGCGATCCACAGCCCGTAGCTCAGGAGCAGTGCGCCGATGCCCACCACGGTGATGGAGTTCTGCAGCAGGGCCCCACCGCCTTCGAGCAGGGCCAGGGGGCGCGACGCGCTGTCGCTTCGGACGCGGTACAGGCGGTCCAGGAACTCCGGGGTCTCATAGAACGCCATGTCCACCTCGGTGGCCTTGGCGTGGATGAGGTCGGAGATGTGGTCTTCGACGAGTTCGGCTTGGGCCCAGCCAAGCCATTGGCGGGCCACGCCAAGCACCGCGCCGCCGAGCAGCAGGGCGCCCAAGGCGCTGGCGAGACCGATGAGAGGTTGGAGGGCCTCGCGCGTGACGCCGCCGCCTATGGCGGCGGCGAGGGCATCCACCAGGGGCTTGGTGAGCCACACCGTGGCCACTGGGATCACGCCCTGCACGGCCAGGAGGCTGGCCCACGCGAGCATCAGCAGGCCGGAGGCGTCCCAGAGCACCCCGACGGTGCGGCGCGCAGCGGAGAGTCGGCGGGCAATCATCGAGAACAATCTACCGAAGGAAATGACCAAGGCCCCGCCACCGGAATGGTGGCAGGGCCTTGTGCGAGCGGCTCAATCCCCAGTGACGGACTCAGGAACCCGCGCCGTCCCCGTGGGAGTACTCACCGAACTTGTCGCACTGGAGGACGAGGTAGTTCTTGCCGCCCTGACCGGCGTAGACTCCGGCGAGGTCGCTGCAGTAGTAGCTACCGTCCTGACCCGGGATGGCCGGCATGTTGCCGACCGGAATGTTCTGCTTCATCGCGACTGCTGGGGTCACAAACGTGCAGTCCGCAATCGAGCCGTACTCAACGACGGCCGGGCTAACGTAGGTCTGGCGCATGGGATTGCTGCTCTTCCAAAGGGGGTGGAGGTTGCTCGCGTTAGGTCTGGAGTGCAACTGGCTTGCCAGCGTGACGGGGCACTGCCAAAAACATAACCTGCTGTTGGTAAAGGAGTTACGAGTGTCCTAGGCTGTATAGAAACCAGTCGCCTCGTTGAAGGCCTCGTTCTACGCCACAGCACCGATGCGCCGACGCAACGTCAGTGCCGTCCGCAGGCAACAATCGCCTCGACCGTGTCCCCCAGGGCATCGAGCCGGAACGGGCGGTGCAGGTTCCAGACCGGAACGCCCCCGATGAGTGCACTGAGCATCCGAAACGACTGCTCGCGCGCTTCCGACGTCGGGAGCCGAAAGTTGAGGTGCCACAGATCGCGCAACGCCTCCGCCGGTGCGGCGGCCCGCACCTCGACGCTCGCCCCTTCGCGCAAGAACACGATTCCGCGGATGGGCCTCGGTCCCGCCGAGCCGCGGCGGCCGGGCTCCGGAGCGAGAAACACCCGATCCGGCCGCGCGGCAACTTCCACGAATCCAGGTGGCGGTGTGCCGTCGTACACGTCGGGCCGAAGCCGAATCACCGCCGGACCGGGAAACGCTTCGTGCGTGCTCGGGCGACAACAGATGAGGTCCTCGGCGAGCATCGGGTAGCCACGTTCGTGGAACGCCAGGGCCAGCGTGGTCTTTCCGAAGCGGGAGGGTGCGGCCAACAGGATGGCACCGCCATCCACCTCCACCGCCGCCGCGTGCAGGGCGAAGTCGCCGCGCTGCGTGAAGGCCAGTGCCATGGGAATGCCGTTCAGTCGCTGCTCGCGCAGGATCTCATCGGCCATCGGCGGCACCTCGATGCGTCCGCGCTCGACATCCACGTGGAAGCGACCGGCATCGCTGGTCCAGTACTCGAAGCCCCCGGGCACGTCGTACAGCGTGGCCATCACTTCCGTGGCGCCGCCGCGCAGCGGCCACTCGACGATGAATCCCTCGCGCGGACGCTGGGCGTCGGCCGCACCCAGCGATACGCGGAGCGGCTCGACGCCGCCGCCCTCGCGCAGGAAGCGCAGCGGCACCTGACTCGCCACGGAGAATCCGAAGAGCGAAGGCGCGGCAGGCACGGGCGTCACCACGCGTTCAGGAACGCGTGCACGCGCGCCAGCTCACGGATGGACAGCCAGTCGAGCAGCGTGAGGTCACGGGCGCGGATCCGCCTCGCCAGCTCGTCGTAGTTGATGCCGCCGATGCGATGCCGCGGCGCCGTGAGCAAGCGCTCGAGCAGCGGATAGTCAATCTGTGATTCCACGTGGGAATCAAAGAACGTCTTCTTCCGGCGATCCACGATCTCGTCAGGGACCACGCCGCGGAGCGCTCGCTTCGCCAGCGACTTCCACTCCTGCGTGGGAAACTTCACCTCGGCAGGAAGGCTCAAGAAGAACTCCCACAGGTCCACGTCGGCCAGCGGACGGCGGATCGTGACCCCGGCGATGGCCGCGCAGGTCGCATCGGCGTCCATCGTCACCGTGCAGCCCTCGAATCCCCACAGCTGCAGCGCGCGGTAGCGCTGCCATCCGGGCGGGAGGAGGTCGGGCCGCGGCAGATTGGGATTAAAGGTGCCTTCCGCTGCCCAACTGGGAATCTGCTCGGCGGAGTTCTGGCCGCGGCGCACGAGGATCCGGTTTGCCAGAGTCCCGGGCACCAGCCCCATCAGCGCATCGAACACGAGGTCGCGCCGCGAAGCGTGCGTGCGCCGATGCTCGGACTGGATCATCCGCCACAGCGTGATCCAGCGCCCCTTGAACATCAGGTGCGAGAGCAGGTGCGGGTACTTCCCGTAGGTAAGCTCGGCGAACTCGCCCGTCAGTACGTTGCCGTACCCGAGTTCGCGCACGCGCGAATAGGCCTCGTACACCTCGGGAATCGAGAGCGTCGGCACGGGCGACGCGAGCCGGCGGCTCCACGCCTCGACGTCATCCAGCGCCTTGGCCTGCGGGCGATACGTATGCAGGTCCATGCCGAAGCGCTCGGCCACCAGTTCGATCAGCGGCGTCTCGTCCACCGCCGGAAGATCCGGGAAGACCGCCGAGAGCGCACCGAGTGGCTTGTGCGACCGTCGCCGATGCTCCGGTGCGGCGTAGGCCGCCACCGCTGGTGAATCCAACCCCCCGCTCAGCAACACGAGATCGTTCCCGGTCATCGTGCGACGCACGGCGCGCTCCAACAACCGCAGGAACTCGGCGCCCGCCTCCTCGACCGTCAGCGTCGCCGTCTCGAAGCGCGACCATGGCGTCCAGTAGCGCGTGAGGCGCGTCTGCCCGTCCTGGCTCCGCGCTCCGTGCGAGCCCTGCGCGAGGCGACTGACACCCTTGAGCGCGGATGGTGCGGCCGAGGGCAGCCCGCCGATGTACATCCACTGGACCACGTCGAGGTTGGGCTCGTCCGGCAGTTGCGCGGCGACCAATGCCTGGCGCGCGTCGCCGGCCGCGACGATGCCGGCAGCATCCTGCACGAAGAACAGCGGCTTGAACCCGACGTGGTCGCGGAACCACCAGAAGGAACGTCCGTCGGTGACGACGCCGGCGAAGGCGCCGCGAAAGCGCTGGACGGCATCCACGCCCAGCGCCCGGAAGGCCGCGACCACCACATCGGCGCTCGTGGCACCTGCCGGGGCGTGCGTTGCGATGGTCGGATCGGCGAGGACCTCATCCAGGTTGTCGAGTCGCCCGATGAGCGCGGCGATGAGCTCGCCGGGGGCGGAGATGGACTCATCCACGAACCCAGGGCGCGTGGCGATGCCGACGGTGGCGTTGCCGACCGAGCGCAGCGTGACGTCGGGTGTCGGATACGGCAGCGCCGCGATCGCCCGGCGCAACAGCGCCTCGTCGGGCGGACCGTCCTTCCGGAGCACGCCGATCATTTGGCCGCCCCGGGGTCGTCCCAAGCGCCGGGCAATGGCGGGAGATGGGCGAACTCGCCGAGGCCTTCGGGAAGATCGCCGATCACGATGCGCCCGCCCGACTCGGCCCAGGCGTGCGCCTCGAACCGGCCACCATCGCGCTTGGTGACGCCGATCCGCAGCAGCACCGGATACCCGGCGCGCGTGAGCAGGGCCTCGGCGGTGACGGCTTGCGGAAGGCAGGTGGCGTCGGGGACGACGCGTTCGGCGTGCTTGATGGCCCAGCGTACGTTGATGGGCGCGACGTGGCCGCGTTGCTCGCTTCTCCGGCGCGGCGTGAGCAGGCGACGCACGCGGGCGAACGGCAGGATCTTCAGCGTGACGCGGGCCACGCCGAGCGTGACGATGGCACGCAGGAGCAGTCGCTTCTCCCAGCCGGGAAGCCGCAGGAACCTGCCGAGTACCTCAGGTAGCACTCCGGACCTCGACCAGTCCGCTCTTGACGCACTGCTCGAGGAAGCCGAGGACATCGGCCTCGCACTCGCTGCGCTCGACCTCGTACTCCGCGGCGATCGTGTCGCACACCGCGCGGACGGGCGTCGCGGTGGCGATCAACTGCCAGATGCGCGATCCGACGCCGGCAAAGCCGTAGTACTTCGCGCTCGTCATGCTGAGCAACACCGTCTCACCGGCAAGGTCCGAGGAGACCTGGTCGGGGCTGGCGACGACGACGGAATCGAGCGTGATGGCGTGGCTCATCTGGATCTCAAGGAATGTTCTTGACCACCAGCGGCCCGACAAGGTCGGTGACCGCCCGCGGCAACCGCTGCCACACCCGCACCGCCATCCTGAACTTCGCCGAGTCGGGTGACGGCGTCCCCGCCTCCCCCATCCCCCGCCCCGCATACCACCAGAGGGGCTCATCCACCCCGCCCCACTGCAGCTTGAACGTGTGCGTCGCGCTCCCCGGCGTACAGCGCCCGAAATTGAAGCGCGTCACCCCTTCGTGCGCGCAACGCTCAATCAGCGCCCAGTACAGACCCATGTTGGCGCTCGTCTTGCTGTAGGCCCGCAGCGACGACGCCCAGGTGATCTCGAACTCCGTGCCCCACCGGAATCCCGCGCCACAGGCGATGGGCTTTCCCCCCAACCACGCGGTCGCGAACCATACATCGTCACCGAACGCCGAGGCGATCGCCCGGAAGAACGCCCGTGGCTGCGCCGGCGTCCCCAGGTCGCGCATGTGCTCGGCGAACACCTCGTAGAATGCGTCCACCTGGTCGGCGCCCATCTTGATGGTCACGCCTTCCTTCGCCGGCCGACGCACCTGGCTCCTCAGCTTCGCCTTGAAGCGTCCGAACACCGCCTCGGGACCGCCCTCGAGCGGCAACACCACCGTGATCTTGCGATGCGACACCGGCAGGTCCACCGGCAGGGCACGGGCGCTGCGCAGCTCGAGCAGCTTCACCTGCTCGCGCCTAGCCATCGCGTCGGCGTGGTCGCAGAGGGCCGCGATGGCGGCGTCATCGCCCAGCGGTCCGCCGTAGTTCAGGTAGGGCATGGAGACGAGGTAGTGCCCGAAGACCGCGCTCTTGAGCCGCACCAGCGGAAGGATGCCGCGCAGCGCACCCTGGGCATCGCGCGCACAGAGGTATGGACACTCGCGCCCGTGCACCTGCGTGATCACATCGCGCCAGGCGTAGCGATGGAAGGCGGTCCAGCCGAGCTGCGCGCTGCCGAATGCGTCCCACTCGTTCGCGGTTCCGGCGAAGGGCGCGACGTCGAGCGACCCCGCGGCGCTCATGCGGCCGCGAGCAGCGGGGCGTTGCGCATCGGCTCCCAGCGCAGCGTCGGCAGCAGCGCCGCGAGGCGACCGAGCACGCCACCCTGCCCCGCGTAATGCCGCACTCGCGTCAGCACCGGCACATCGAGCCGCGGTTGGCCGGGGTCCCACTCCCACGGGTGGATGTAGAACGTCCCCGGGGCGCCGCGTCCCTCCGCCTCCCGCAACGCCGCTCGCACCAAGAACGGCGGCAGGATCCGAAAGTACGCCCCTCCGGCCGCCGGCAAGGTCAGCCCTGCCACCCGCAGCGTCGCCGGCGGGAACTCGGCGAGCCGTCCTGCAGGGCGCACGATCCAGTGCGCATCCCGTTGCCCACCGGGATACCCATACCCAGACCGCCGCACCGGAAACAGCGACGAATC
>JANJUF010000004.1 GCA_024710705.1 Gemmatimonadaceae bacterium
GACGACCTGCGCAGCCTGAACGGGCAGATCGAGTTCCTGTTGCGAGACGCGCTGAAGCGTGCGGGACGATCGGCGAAGGGCGCCGACGTCCCACGCGCCGAGCCTTCGGAGTCCTAATGTTGCATTTCATTCGCCGTCATCCGCGCCCGACGGTTCTGCGGGTGGCCGTCGTGGTCCTGATACTCCTCATTGCCGGACTGCTCATCGCTCCGCGCGCGAGGGCCCAGGGCGCAGCGCGCTCGGCCGCCGTGTTGTTGTTGCGCGGGTCGGACACCATCCTCGTGCAGCGTTCGCTGCGCACGACCGCGACGGTGCAGACGATCGTCGCCGGCCGCGGGCTTCCCCGCGTGACGGTGCTCTACCACCTTGCCGCCTCGCACCTCGTCACGGCGGCGAGCTTCTCCGCGCAGGCGCCGAACGCGCCGGACGACGCGCCTGCCATCCAGCGCGGCTCCCTCACGCTCGGCGGTGATACGGCTCGCATCGTCCTCGCGGCCGGTGGTACCGAACGGGTGGTGAGCCCGGCGACGTCGCGCGAGGCGTTTCCGCTGTTCAACAACGACTTCACCGTGCTCGAGCAAGGCGTGCGCCTGGCACGCGCGCGGGGCGTGGACTCCCTGTCCTTGGCGTTGCTGGCGCTCTCGAACGCGCGAACGCTGGACGGGACGCTCGAACTCTTCGCCCCTGACAGCGCCCGATTCACGGTGCTGGGGAACGTCACCGTGGCATCGGTGGATGCGGCGGGAAACGTCACGGGTGGATATCTCCCGGGACAGGGCATCCGCCTGGTGGTCGTGACCGGCGCCGAGGCGGCACGCGTCCGGATCGGCGCGCCGGACTATGCGGCTCCCGCGGGTGCGCCCTACACGGCCTCGGACGTCACGGTGCGCACGTCGGCAGGTCACACGCTCGCTGGCACACTCACGCTGCCGCGCGATGTGCGCGGACCGGTTCCAGCCGTCGTCACCATCACCGGCTCAGGGCAGCAGGACCGCGACGAGACGATTCCGATCGTCTCGGGCTTCAGGCTCTTCCGGCAGGTGGCTGACACGCTTGGTCGCCGCGGCATCGCCGTGCTGCGACTCGATGACCGGGGCATCGGCGGCTCGGGCGGCGACGTGAATGGGACGAGCGCCGACTTCGCCGACGACATTCGCGCGGCCGTTGCGTACCTCCGCACGCGGCCGGAGATTGACGCGGCGCGCATCGCCCTCGTGGGACACAGCGAGGGAGGCATGATCGCGCCGATGATCGCGGCGGACGATCCGGGGCTCGCGGCGATCGTGCTCATGGCCGGACCCTCGCAGACGGGCCGCCAGATCATGGACTATCAACTCGCGATGATGCTCAGCCTCGATACGACACGCTCGGCCGCGCAGCGCGACTCCGCCCTCGCCGCCACACGGGCGGAGTTCGAGGCAGGCGCGGGACGTGCGGCGTGGATGCGGTACTTTCTCGCCTACGATCCCGTCCCCACGCTGCGTCGCGTGCGCCAGCCGGTGCTGGTGATGCACGGCGCGACGGATCGACAGGTCACGGCCGAACAGGCCGAGGAGATCGCGCGCACCCTCCGCGCGGCGGGCAACTCGCAGGTGACGGTGCGGGTCTTCACGGATCGCAACCATCTCTTCCTTCGCGATCCCGAGGGCTACCCGCCGGGGTATGCCAGGCTCGCCAGCGGGCGCGTGGACGACGAGGTGATGGGCACCCTCGCCGATTGGCTCGCCACCACCCTTCGGACACCCTGACCATGGTCTCACTCAGTATGCGCTGCCTTCGGCCGCACCTCGGCCTCGCCACCCTGGCGGCGGCGCTCGTCGCCGTGCCGGTCTCGATGCGGGCGCAGGAGGCCGACGCGCCGGGGTGGGCCGCTCAACTCGACTCGTTAATCGAAGCCGAGCTGGCACGCACCCGAACGCCGGGTGCCCAAGTCGCGGTGGCCTTCGACGGCAAGGTGATCTACAGCAAAGGCTACGGCGTCGCCGACATCGAGACGTCGCGACCGGTCAGCGCCCGGACACTCTTCCGCGTGGGCAGCGTCACGAAGATGGTGACGGGAGCCCTGCTCGCCGAACTCTCGGCGCAGGGCAAGCTCGATCTCCATGCCCCGATCTCCACGTACGTCACGGAACTCGCCGGCCGGCGCGTGGGAACGGTGACCACGCACCAGTTGCTGACGCACAGCGCGGGCTGGATCGACAATGCCGTGCCCTACGGTCGCATGGGCGAAGGCGCACTGGGAGAGGTGATGACCGTCGTGACGGACACGATGTTCCTGACCGAGCCGGGGCGCATCCTTTCGTACTCCAACCCGGGCTACTCGATGGCGGGGTACGTCGCCGAGCGCGCCGCGGGACGGCGCTACGGCGCGCAGATGGATGACCTGATCCTGCGACGCTTCGGGATGCCGCACGCGACCTACCGGCCGCTCGAAGCGATGACGTACGACTTCGCTCAGGGACACGTCGGCACACCGGGCAACCCCGCCACGCTCGTGCGTCCCTTCACGGAGAACACCGCGCAGTGGGCGGCGGGCTTTCTCCTCGCGAGCGCCCAGGACATGGCGCGATTCAGCATCGCCCTCATGGACGGCGGGATGCTCGACGGCGAGCGCGTCATCAGCGCCGAAGCCGTACGGCTGGTGACGCAGGGCTCGGTGGAGGTCCCGGGCGATACCGTCGCGCGCTACGCCTACGGCCTGCTGGTCGGCGAGACGGGCGGTGAACGCGTGTGGCAACACGGCGGTTCCATCAACGGCTTCGACGCCTTGGTGACGATGATGCCTGGTCGCCGCCTGGCGGTGGTGGTGCTCGACAACCGCACCGGTGCCCCGCTGCAGGGCGTGGGCCGATTCGTGACGCGCGCCGTCACGGGGTTCTCGCCGCCTCCGCCGGATACGCCCGCCGCCGAGCGCCTCCCATCGGCCGCCGAGCGCGCCCAGCTGGTGGGGACCTACGCCACCGGACGCAACACGATGTCCATCATCGAACAAGGCGACACGCTCGTGTTCCAGCAGGGAATGGCACGACTGGCCGTGCGCGTCGTGGGTGACGATCGGGTGGTGCTCATCCCCCCCGTGGGCACCAACAAGCTCACGCTCCTGCTCGTGCGTGACGCCACGGGACGCATCGCGTACCTGCACCAGGGCATGCGGGCCATCGCGCGGCAGGATGCACCTTGAACGCACTTCGCATCCTGCCGTGGGCGCTGTTGCTCGGCCTCTTCGCCTTCTCCGTCGGCACCTTCCGCTCGCTCCCGCCGGAGATCCCGACGCACGTGAATGCCGCCGGCGAACCGACGACCCTGGTGCCGAAGGGTGTCGGCAAATGGATGCTGTTGCCGTTGGTCGCACTCGGCGTGCAGGCGATGTTGGCGGGCCTCGCCGCCCTCCTGCCGCGGCGCCCTGACCTTTTCAACTTTCCGGAGAAGGCGCGCCTGCTCGCATTGCCGCCGCCCTATCGGGCACCGGCGGTGGCATGGATGCGCGTCGTACTCGACGTCACAGCGGTGCTGATGATGCTGATCATGGGATACGTGCAGTGGATGCTCTGGCGCACCGCACTCGGGCATCGCGAGACTGCCGGGCTGGTCGTGATCATGCTCAGCAGCGTGCTGATGCTGCCAGCGATCCTGCTGCTGGTCTCGAAGGTCAACGAGGCGACGCTCGAGGCCGAGCGGAAGTGGATCGCTGCGGGTCGCCCTACGGCCTGAAGGGCGTCGCGAAGCGCGGGTCGGTGGTGACGCTCAGGTCGGTGAGCGTGCGCAGGAAGGCCGCCAGTGCCGCCTTGTCGGCAGCGGAGAGGTTGAGGCGCTGCGGCGCGCCCGCGGTATCCCGCAGCCGGACGTCGAGTGCCGGACCATCCTGGATCCCGCTGTTGTAGAACTCCACGACCTCCTCGAGGGACGTGAAGCGCCCATCGTGCATGAAACGCTTGCTGAGGGCGACGTTCTTGAGGGATGGCGCGCGAAAGACCCGCGTCTCGCCCGCGTCGAGACCATTGCTCCTCGTGGCGCCGTTGATCGAGAAACTCGGCGCCACGTGGCAGCCCTGGCATCCGAGCCCGCCCTCCGGCTTCGCGCGCATATAGAGATCGCGTCCGCGCAGCTCCTGCGCGGTGAAGCCCGGCAACGGCGCGAGAAGATCCAGCACAAGGCTCGAGCCGTCGTGCACCTGCGCGAACGCCGCATCCCAGCGGCTATTCACGGAGATGAGGCTCCGCACGTACTGGGCGAGCGCCTTCCGCACCCGTCCCTCGGTGACGCCGACCTCGTCGCCGAAGGCGAGGCGGAAGAGCGGCGGGTAGTACGCGAGTCCCTCCATGCGCCCGATCAGGGCCTGGAACCCGCCATGGGCCGTGTCGAAGCCCATCTCGACCCCGTCCATGATCGGTTGGGTCGTCTGCACCTCGAGGCTGGTGGCCCGTTGGTTCCAGAAGTACATGCCGCTCTGGTTGAATCGCGCGTTGCCGAGTCGCATCGAATGTGCGCTCGTGCGTCTCACGCCGTCGAATCCCAGGCTGAACTGCGCCGAGTCACCGAAGCCGAGTGCCTGGTGGTGACAGCTCGCACAGGAAACCGTGGCCGTGCGGCTCAACTGCACATCGAAGAAGAGCACCCGCCCGAGCGTCGCGAGGGCGTTCGTGGGGGGATTGTTGATCGGGAACTGCACTTCGCGCGTGACGGCGCCGGCGTAGTACACCGGGAGGGGCTGCGCAGCGTAGTTGGGCAGCGACCTCGGGTTGATCAGCAAGACGTCGGTAACGGGCGTCCAGTCCACTCCGTCCGACGGCGCGGTGGAGTCGGCGCAGGCCGGCAGGACCAGCAGGAGCGACGCGAGGGCGAGGGGACGTGGCATTGATGAACGCATTACCCGGCGAAGGTCCGGCGTGTGACGCCCCCGTCGCCGACGACGTTACCGCCAAGTCTCGAAGAAGCCCTGCCCCACCCCGCGCAGCACGCGCCCGCCGATCCGGCCCGAGATCCGCGCTACCCCCTTCATCTGCAGGAAGATGCCCGCCTCGGACTTGTTCCCGGCAGCGTCCTCGATCTCCAACTCGATGCGCAGCGTGTCGGCGCCCCGGACGTCGCTGAGCAGGCCGCGCGCCGGCACGCGGACGCGCCGACCCTCAACCACGATCTCCCGCCCCGCTTCGTACGTGATGGCGCGCGGCCGGAACACGCCAGCAAAACCGAGCGAATCCACGAGATACACGAAGATCGGCTCGTCCACCGCGCCCGCTCCGCCGCGCACGACGCGCCCGTACAGGAGCGAGTACTCTCCGGCGCGGGCCGATCCCCACTCCCAGGTCACGTCGCGCCACACGCCCCAGTTATGGTCGTGGTACGACGGCGCGGCTTCGTAGGTCTCGCATCGTCCGGCCACGCAGACGCGACCGCTCGCCACCGCCCGCAGCGCCGGCACGGCGTAACCGCTCTCCAAGCCCTCGCCCCCGATGTTCGCGCCGGGGAAGTACGCGCCATCCTGCGGCGACACGATGAGATCCACCGTCGCCCGCGCACCGCTGCCGCGCTCCACCGCCGTGGCCGTCACGCGATAGCGCCCGTCCGGCAGCACCTCCACGCCATCAGCGCCGAGTGCGAGGTCGGCGCGCGCGGTGTCGAGCGCTATCTGCCCGCGCGGCACCAGTCGCTCGAAGCGGCGCCCGCCCTTCCCTTGCTCGTGCGTGGTGATCAGCACTTGCCCGCCCCACTCGCCCTGCGGCACATCCCCGCCCACCGCAAGCGTGATGAACGCCCAGCGCGTGGCATCGGCGCTCAACACGTTGAAGTAGTGCCACTCGCCCCAGGTCGCGCGGTCGGCACTGTCCACGCGCACTGGCGTATGGTGGAAACGGTCCATCTCGTGGCGCAGCTCCGCCGCACTGGGCGCGAGGAAGCGCCGGTCGAAGGCATCGTCCTCCCACGTGCCGGCGACCAGCTCCGGCGCGGCGCCCACCGCGCGCGTCGCCGAGGGGATCTCTCCCATCGCGCGCACGGGACGTTCCTGGCCGTCGGCACTGCGGAGATAGAGCAGCACGCCGTCCGTCTGTGGCGCCACCGCCGTCACCACATCGGCCATCCGCGGCGACGCCAGCACCTGCCGATGCACGAACCGCGCATTGGCGATGCTCACGAACATCCCGCCCACGCCGCCGGTCTTCATGACCTCGAGCGAGAGCCCCTCGGGCAACACCGAGATGGTGCCGCCGCCCACGAGCTTCTCGTCCTTGCTCTGCAGCACCATCGCTTCGCCGATCGCGAGCAGCGTGATCATCACGCCCACGCCGAGTCCGAACCCCACGAGCAGGAACACCGACCGCCACGGCTTGTCGCGGAATCCGCCAAAGGCGAGACGCAGGATCATGGCGCCGCGCGCCCCGCGTCGTCCACCACGACCCCGTCGCGAAGATGCACCACGCGCCGCGCCGCCTTGGCCAGCTCCTCGTCGTGTGTCACCACCACCAACGTGGCGCCGTCGGCGTTGAGTCGCGCGAACATCTCGATCATCTCCGCCCCGGTGCGCGCGTCGAGCTCGCCGGTGGGCTCGTCGGCGAGGAGCAAGGCCGGTCGGTTGGCCAGCGCCCGCGCGATCGCCACCCGCTGCTGCTCCCCGCCGCTGAGCTGGTAGGGCCGGTGCTCCGAGCGGCCAGCCAGACCGACGTAGCCGAGCAACTCCTCGGTGCGCGCCTCGCGTTCCGCCCGCGGCACCTTCGCCTCGGCCATCGGCAACTGCACGTTCTCGGCCGCCGTGAGCGTGGGCATCAGGTAGAAGCGCTGGAACACGAAGCCGATGCCGGTGAGCCGGAAGCGCGTCGCCTCGGCGTCGGAGAGGCTCGAGATGTCGCGTCCGGCAATGGTGATCGTGCCCGAGGTGGGACGGTCGATGGCCCCGAGGAGGTTCAGCAACGTGGACTTGCCGCAGCCGGACGGCCCGACGAGGGCCACGTACTCGCCTCGTGCGATGTCCAGCGAGATGCCGCGCACGGCGTGCACTGGCTCGCCTGCCACCGGATAGTCGCGCCGCACGTCGCGGGCGGAGAGCACGAGCTCCTCGCTGCGCCGCGATGGACGAGTGTCGCTCATGCCACCGCCTCCTCACGCAGGGTCTTGGCGATCGGCAGCGAGGCCGCCCGCCACGCCGGCCAGAGGCCGGCCAGGATTCCACACAACACGAGCAGTCCGAGGGAGCGGAAGGCCGCGCTCGGCTCGAACAGGAAGAAGTCGAAGGCCGCTGGCAGGCCGGGAAATGCAGCGAGGATGCCGTTCAACCAGCGCGCGGTGATGAGCCCAAGGCCGAGCCCCAGCGTCGCGCCCACCAGGGACAGCGCCACGCCCTCCACCAGCACCTGCGCCACGACCCGCCACTTCGCCACGCCAATCGCCCGCAACACGGCGATCTCCCCGATGCGTTCGTTCACGCTCACGGTCACCAGGGTGGTCACGAGGAGGAATCCCACCGCCAGCGACACGCTCGCGAGGATGAGGGCGAGCTGGCGGAAGTAGCCGAGCCGCTCATCCACGAAGCGCAGCGCTGCCTCGGTGGAGATGGCCGACATCCGAGGCTCGGCGAGTTCAAGGCGGCTCGCCACGGAGTCGGCCGAGGCGCCGGCGCGAAGCCGTACGAGCGCCACCGAGATGCGGTCGGCCCGATCGGCCTGCATTCCCTGCGCCGTCGCCAATGGCAGCGCCGCCGCGAGTTCGCCGCCGCTCAGCATCACGAAGCGACCGCGCCCGACGATGACCAGCTCGCGGGCGCCGGTGTAGCGCCGCAGTTGCGGATCGTAGCCGGCCGCGGCGCGCACGGTGTCGCCGACGGCCCGTCCCGCCGCCTCGAGCATGGCGCCGTTCCATACGGTCTCGTTCGGCGCCGCAATGTCCCGCCCTTCCACGAGCACGTAGTCCGCCTGCAGCGCCGGGTCGACGCCGAGTGCGAATGCTGCGACCACGCTGTCGCCGCGCGTCACAAAGAGCTTCCCGCCGAGCACTGGTGCCACGGCTTCGACGTCTGGATCCGCCATCACCCGGGCCACCAGCGCCGCGGCGCCGCCGACGGTGGCTTCGGTGTCGAACGGCATCGTGCCGCGTGGCGACATTCGCAGCTGGTAGTCCTGCTGCTCGAGGAAGCCGCGGAAACTCTCGCGCATGCCCGAGCCGAGCATGACCATATCCAGCAGCATGGCTGCCGCCACGGCCACGCCGGCGGTGGTCAACGCCGTGCGTGTGCGGCGCCGCAGCAGCCCAGTGATCGCCAAGCGCAGCATCATCGGCCGACGAGCTCCAGCGGCGGTTGCCGCACCAGGCGCTGCGCGGCGAGCAAGCCAGCCACCACGCCGAGCGTCAGCGAGAGCAGCGTCGCGAAGGCGACGATGCCCGGCGTCACGATCGCAAAACGCAGCGGCGTGCTGTACACGCCCTGGTAGTGCCAGTTCACCAGCGCCGAGGCGCCGTAGCCGAGGGCCGCGCCCATCAGGCTGCCCACCACCGAGATGAGCGCGGCCTCGAGCACCACCGCGCGCACGATAGTTCCGCGCGAGATACCGAGCAGCCGCAGCGCCCCCACGTCACGGCGACGCTCGTCCACCTTGAGCAACGTGATGCAGAGCAGGAAGATCGCGCTCGCCACGATGGTGATGACGCCGATGGCGCGGTGGAATCGATTGACCACGCGGAAGGTGGCGCTGGTTTCGATGGCCACGTCGGCCGCGCGATAGGCGCGGAACCCGAAGGCGAGGGCGTTGATGCGCGCCGCGGCCGAATCCACTGAGGCGGCGGCCGGCGCGGTGGCGACGGCGAAGCGACCCACGCGATCGCCGACGCCGGTGAGTGCCTGCAGATGGTCGAGATGGAGTCGCACGCGGAACTCACTGCGCGCGATCTCGCTGGGATCGGCACCACGTCGGGTGATGCCGGCGACGATGACCGAGTCTCCCGGCGCGCCGGCGCCAGTCGCGAGCACCGCGCGGTCGCCGACGGTGAGCCCAGCCGCGGCCGCGAGCCGCTCATCAATGGTGATGCTGCGCCACGGCGCTTGCGCTGCGACCCCCCCAGGGCCGAGCACAAGCGCCGCCAGCAGCGCCCCAAGGCGCCGCGCCTTCAGCATGTGGCCGCGACTGCGGCGCCGATCACGCCTTCTTGAATGTGACGTCGACCTGCACCGGCACCTCGGCCTCGATCGGGTTCATCGGTGGGTTGAAGCCCACGCCGACGTCGCAGCGGTCAATCACGACGTTCCCGGTGACGCACCCCATGCCAGTCTCGGCGTCGAAGCGGATCGCGGCGTCCCATCGGTCGAAGGTGCCGGGGGCGGAAACGAGCCGCGAGTCCGCCGTGAAGTTGCTCTGCGAATGATTCGGATCGCGGACGAACGACTCCGGCGTGAGCGCGGGCGTGGCGGCCACGAGGCTAGGCACCAGCAGGAGGGTGAGGGTCAAGCGCTTCATCCGAAGGAGTTCCGCCAGGGGATGGGTGTGTCGGCAGACGGCGACTCGGCCGGCGGTGAAGCCCCCGGCCGCCTGTGCCTTTCACCTGATGAACACCTGCGCCGCGGCGTTCGTGCCCATGCTGCGCGACTTGCCATCAACCTCGACGGCGATCGGACCATCGAAGGGTTCGCGCGCCGTCACGCGCACGCGGGCACCGGGGCGAATGCCGAGCCCGTCGAGGTAGCGGAGAAACGCCGGGTCGCGCCCGGACATCCGCACCACGACTGCCGCGTGGCCCGGTGCGACGTCCGCCAAGGAATCGAGTCGCGACTCATCAATGGAACCGTCGGGCCCCGGGATGGGCGCGCCGTGCGGGTCGGCGGTGGGATTGCCGATGGCGTCGGCCATGCGCGCGATCAGCTCGTCGCTGGCGGCGTGCTCAAGCCGCTCGGCTTCGTCGTGCACGTCTTCCCAGCCGAAGCCAAGACGCTGCACGAGGTAGCTCTCGATGATGCGGTGGCGACGAATCAGTTGGAGTGCGGCACTGCGTCCAGCGTCGGTGAGGCGCGCACCCTTGTAGCGCTCCGATTCCACGAGTCCCAGCCGCGCGAGGCGCTGGACCATGCCGGTCACGCTCGCCGGCGCGATGCCGAGTCGGTCGGCGATGTCGTTGGTGCCGGCCGCCGTCCCGAACTGCTCGAGTTCATAGATGGCCTTGAGGTAGTCCTCGGCCTGGCCGGTGAGCGTCGGGCGCTCGGATTCGTGGGGGGGCATTGACAGGAAGTTAGTGGTAGCTAACTTCAGGTCAATAAGTTAGTATCTACGAAAATATGAAAATTCTCCTACGAACTCTTCGCGCCGCGCTACTCCTGCGGCTCTGCGCACTTC
>JANJUF010000068.1 GCA_024710705.1 Gemmatimonadaceae bacterium
CGTCGCGCGGCTTGGACCCGTCTGGCGGCCCCAAAAAGCCCGCCACGTGCAACAGGTCAATGATCCGCGCCGCCCCCCCCTAGCCGCTCTTGAGCCGCCGTTGCAGCAGCGAGGTGGACCCACCCTGGTGCTGCACGCACACCTCCGCCGCCTCGCGGAAGAGCTTGTCGCGGTCCCCAGCGTCCTCGGCCGACTCCTCGCCCCCGCCCGCCTCCAGCGCCTCCAGCGCCTTCACGCGCGCCAGGATGTCCTCCTCGGCGGCCGTCTCCTCAATGGCAATCAGCCCCTTGGCTTCCATCTCGGCGCGGCGCGCCGCCTTCCGCTCCGTGTACCACTGCATCAAGCGCTCCGTGTCCTCGTTCGACAGGAAAGCCCCCTGCAGGCGCGCCGGTTCGCTCTTGCCAGGTGGGATGAACAGCATGTCGCCATTGCCCAGCAGCGACTCGGCGCCCATGCCGTCAATGATGGTGCGGGAGTCAATCTGCGAGGCCACCCGGAACGCGATGCGGCTCGGGAAGTTGGCCTTGATGAGGCCGGTGATGACGTTCACGCTGGGCCGCTGCGTGGCCAGGATCAGGTGGATGCCGATGGCGCGGGCCTTCTGGGCCAGCATCGCCAGCGGCGTCTCGACCTCGGCGGCCACGGTCATCATCAGGTCGGCCAGCTCGTCAATGACGACCACGATGTACGGCAGCACGCCCGCCTTGTACTCGCGGTCCTCGAAGCCGACGTTCGGATCCTTCGGCTTCCGCAGGGCGGCGCCGTCGCGGACCTTGGCGTTGAAGTCCTGGATGTTGCGCGCGCCATTCTCGGCCAGCAGGGCGTAGCGCTCCTGCATCTCGATGACGGCCCACTTGAGCACGGACGCGGCATCGCGATTGTCGGTGACGACCTTGTGCCGCAGGTGGGGGAGCACGTTGTACACGCTCAGCTCCACCATCTTCGGATCCACCATCAGGAAGCGCAGCGTCTTCGGCGTGTGCCGGTAGATGAGCGAGGTGATGATGGTGTTCACGCACACCGACTTGCCCGAGCCGGTGGCGCCGGCGATGAGCAGGTGCGGCATCTTGGCGAGGTCGGCGATGACGGGCTTGCCCTCGAGGTCGCGGCCGAGCCCGATGGGCAGGGCCATCGGCCTGCCGGTGTACTCGCGGCTCTCGATCATGTCGCGGAAGGCGACCATCTCGGGCGTGGGATTGGGCACCTCGATGCCCACCGCGCCCTTCCCGGGAATGGGCGCGACCACGCGAATGCTCGGCGCGCGCATGGCCAGGGCGAGGTCGTTCGCGAGATTGGCGAACTGCCGCACCTTCACGCCGGGACCAGGCTCGATCTCGAACTGCGTCACGGTGGGCCCGGACGTACGCCCACTCAGCGTGCCATCCACCTTGAAGGTCTTGAGCGACTCAATGAGCTTCGCACCCATGGCGTCGAGCTGGGCGCGATCGAGCTCGGTATCGCGCGTTGGTGCGGGTGTGAGGAGAGATGGGTGTGGGAGGCTCTCGTCTTCGGTGGAGAACTGGGACGGAAGACGGAAGACGGAAGGTCCTTCTTCCCCCTTCTTCGCCCCCTTCTTCTTCCCCTTCAGGGCGAGTTGGGGGTCAGTCGGCTCTTCGTCAATCAGCGTGTCGAAGGGCTCTTCTTCTTCATCTCTCCCCTCTTCGTTCTTCTCCTCCCTTCCCCTCCCCCTCGTCTCCTCGCTCCTCTTCATTCCCATCAAGGCCAAATCAATGGCCGGCATCTCCGAAGCATCCGGTTCCAAAGCCTCAGCCGCCGTGACATCGGACCCCTTCGTGCCTTCGTGGTGAACGCCCTTGCTCCGCCGCCCGATGTTCAGGAGCGCGCGGATCGGGTTCCACCCCAGCGTGACGGCAGCCAGCGCCGAGAACAGGATCACCACGACGATCCACGCGCCGGCGTAGCCGAGCACGCCATTCAGGTAGTAGGCGGCGAACGAACCCCAGAGTCCGGTGAGCACGTCCGGCGTGCCGGGAGCCACCGAGCCCATGCGCGCGAGGCCGGCGGCCACGGGGATGATGGCGGCGAGGCCGATGGTGAAGACCAGGAAGCGTTGGTCCTCGCTCTCCTCGAGCCGGCCGAGCAGGCGCAGGCCGTGCACTGCGGGGATGAGCGGCACGACCACGGCGGCCAGCGCGCCGACGAGCCCCAGCACCGACCAGCGGATGCAGCCACCCACCGGGCCGAAGGAGCCACCGGCGGCCGCGCAGGATTCGTTGTAGGCCGGCGTGCGGCCGAAGATCAGGGCGCCGGCGATGAACAGCGCACCGAGCAGCAGGGCGATGCCCGAGGTCTCGCGGAGGATGAAGCGCTTGCGCGCGTCCTTGGCGATCAGTTCCGGGGTGGGCGCAATCGGCTCAGGCGCCACCGCGTCCTTGCGGACGCGGGAGCGGCGGGGCTTCGGGGCCAGCGGGGAATCCGCGGGCGGGAGCTCGTCGAGGGCCGGCTTGCGGGGCATTCGTCTCAGGGGTGTCGGGGGACACTACCCGGACGATTCGGGGGGCGTTCGGGAAACGGGATTTCCGCTCTATTGTTGCGGGGGCGCCAGGTGAACGCCGCGCCGGATCATCCGGGCCTCTGTAGCTACCCCGACGAGCGGCAGGGCGTCAATGTCGGCGGCGGCGGCGAGGTCGGCGGAAAACCCCGCGCCCCGCAGCGCCTGCGCGTGCGCCGAGGCCGCGAACACGCGCTGCACCGACCGACCGTGCTCCACCCACAGCGACTCGGCCCGAAGTGCGTTCGGCGCGAACAGCGAATGATCCAAGGCCGCGTCACCGCGCAAGGCGTGCACCACGGCGCCGGCGCAGGCGCTGTCCTCGAGCGTCTCCTCGCCCAGTTGCCCGGCGCACAGCAGCGTGACTCCGCGCCCCTCTACGAGCGCAGCACGGGACTCCGCAACGATGCAGCCGAGATTGACGAACGCACCGATCAGCACACGCTCGGCCCGCTGCGCCGCGAGCAGGGCCTGCGTGCCGTTGGTGGTGGTACTGAGGACCACGCGCCCCTGCACCGCCGCGCGCGTGAATTCAAGCGGCGAGTTGCCGAGGTCGAAGCCGGGAATGCGATGGCTGTCGCGCTCGCCGGCGAGGAGGGCGTCGCCGAGCTCAGCGGCGCGGGCGCGGGCCTGCTCGGGCGTGGCGAAGGCTTCGACGCGCTCCGCGCCGTGGTGGAGCGCAGTGAGGACCGTGGTGGACCATCGGAGCACGTCGAGGACGACGGTGAGCGGCGCGATGTCGCCCGCGGATTGCCACGTGGGGGGTGCGGAGAGAAGCACGGCGGTGCGGGGTCAACGTCAACTGCGATGCGGGGTGCCCTGCGGAACGGGGAGCGGGACCCGGATGCGGGACGATGCGGGAGGAGGGAGGA
>JANJUF010000075.1 GCA_024710705.1 Gemmatimonadaceae bacterium
GCGAGCCGATGCTGGTGCCGGCCACGACGCTCGGCCGGATGCCGCGCTCCTCGAAGGCCTGGAGCACGCCGATGTGGGCGAAGCCCTTGAGGCCGCCGCCGCCGAGGACGAGGGCCACCTTCGGGGGGAGGGCGAGGGTGCGAGCGCCGCTGTCGGATGCCGTCATCGGACCGGTCGGGCGTAGATTGCGTGCAGGATGCGAGTGCTCCTCGTCGAAGATGATGCCCGGATGGCCGACACGGCCGACCGGTTCCTGCGTAACGTCGGCTTCGCCGTGGACGTCGCGCCCGACGGCGCGTCTGCGCTCCGCCTTGCGGCGCTCAATCCCTACGATGCCGTGGTGCTCGACCTCGGCCTCCCCGATCTCGACGGACTCGAGGTCTGCCGCCGGTTGCGCCGTCAGGCGCAGCCCCTGCGCATCGTGATGGCCACGGCGCGCGACGCCGTCGAGTCCCGCATTGCCGGACTCGACACCGGTGCCGACGATTATATCGTCAAACCCTACGCACTGGGAGAACTGGTCGCGCGACTGCGCGCCGTCCTGCGTCGGCCCGCCGAGGCCCTCCCGGCCGTGCTGC
Source organism: Gemmatimonadaceae bacterium (assembly GCA_024710705.1). Taxonomy (GTDB): domain Bacteria; phylum Gemmatimonadota; class Gemmatimonadetes; order Gemmatimonadales; family Gemmatimonadaceae; genus Pseudogemmatithrix. The sequence continues at coordinate 579 of JANJUF010000075.1, forward strand.
GGGTGGCCGACCTCGAGCTCGACACCGCGGCCCGCCGCGCCCGCCGGGGCAACCGCGAGATCCCGCTCACCGCCAAGGAGTTCGCCGTCCTCGAGGCTCTCATGCGGCATCCGGGGACAGTGATGACCCGTGAGCACATCAGCCAGCACGCCTGGGACGACAACTACGATCCCTTCAGCAACATCATCGACGTCTATATCGGACGGCTGCGCCGGAAGATCGACCAGCCCGGCGAGGCGACCCTGGTGGAGACGATGCGCGGCGCCGGCTACCGCATCGCCGGGGGGCGCACGTGACTGGCCGCAGCATCCGGCTCCGGCTCACCCGCTGGTACGCGGGGTCGGTGCTCCTCCTCCTGCTCCTCGCCACCCTCGGCGCCCGCGCGGTGGTCCGCCAGGCGCTGGAGGAAGAGTTCGCCCGGTCGCAGGAGAGTGCGGCGGCGCTGGTGCGCGGATTCTTCCGAGTGGAGGTGCTCGAGTATCGCCACGTGGAGCCGACGTTGGCGCACATCAGCGGGGAGTTGGTGATCCCCGACCGGCACATTCATTTCCTGCGGCCCGACAGCGCGGTGTACGTGGCGCCTCCGGAGATTCGGACCGTGCCCCTCCCCGCGCTGGAGCCGCCGGTGCGCGAGATCATCCGGCCGCTCGATCCCGAACTGGCCCCCGGGTGGAGCGCGAAGATCTCCTCGACCGCCGCTCCACTGGAGCGGCAACTGCGCACGGTGGATCGCTGGGCTCTCCTCGCCATTCCCTTCGCCCTCGGGCTCGCGGTGTTGTCGGGCTGGGTGCTCACGGGTCGCACGCTTCGCCCGGTCGCCGACATGGCCGACGCCGCCGACCGCATCCACGCGACCAGCGGCGGGCGCATCCCGATCGCCGTGCCCGGCGACGAGCTCGGACGGCTTGGCGCCCGCTTCAATGCGTTGCTCGACCGTCTCGACGCGGCGATGTCGCATCAACGACGCTTCCTCGCCGATGCGGCCCACGAGCTGCGCACGCCGATCGCCCGCGCGCGTGGAGCAGGCGAACTCGCGCTCTCGCTGCCTGAAGGCGCCGAGGACCGCGAGACCTTGGCACGCACGCAACAGGAACTGGAGCGCATGTCGAAGTTGGTGGACGAGTTGCTCGAGCTCGCGCGCAGTGACGCCGAGCGCCCCGACGTCCCGCTGGAGCGCGGCTTCCTCGACGACGTCGTGACCGACGTGGTGCGCGGCTTCGACCCCATGGCTCGGCGCGCGGGCGTCTCGCTGCAGGTGGAAGTGCCCGACGAGGCTCCGATCCGCATGGAGCCCGAGTCCGTGCGGCGCCTCATCGGCGTGCTGGTGGACAACGCCATTCGCTACTCGCCCGCCTGCGGCGAGGTGTGCGTGCGGGTGGTGGCCGCTGCCACCGGGGCACGACTCGAGGTGGAGGATGCGGGCATCGGCATCCCCGCGGCGGAGCGCTCGCGCCTCTTCGAACGATTCTTCCGCGGCGCCGAGGCGCGGCGTCTCGCGCCCGATGGCAGCGGACTGGGCCTGCCGATCGCCATGGCCGTGGCGCAGCGCCACGGCGCGACCCTCGCCCTTGAGGACCGCGCACCGCAAGGCACGCGGGTGGTCGTCAGCTTCCCGCCAGCCTGACCCCGCGATCTTCCCTGCGCCCCTCACCACACGGAGCGCCACGATGCCCACGACCATTCGCCTGCTCGTCACCGGCGGCACCTTCGACAAGCGCTACGACGAGGTGCACGGCACCCTCGCGTTCGGCGAGACGCACGTGCAGGACGTGCTCCGGCGCGGGCGCTGCAATCTCGCGCTCGCCATTGAAGTCCTGATGCTCAAGGACTCGCTCGACCTCACCGATGCCGACCGCGCCCGCATCGTGTCGGCGGCCGCCGCGAGCGCCGAAGACCGTATCGTGATCACGCACGGCACCGACACGATGGTGGAGACGGCGCGCGCCCTCGCCGCGGCGGGGCTCGCCAAGACCATCGTGCTCACCGGCGCGATGGTGCCCTACGTGTTCGGCAGCTCCGACGGGCTGTTCAATCTCGGCAGCGCGCTTTCCTTTGCGCAGGTGCTGCCGCATGGCGTGTACGTGGCGATGAACGGCCACTACTTCGCCTGGGACGACGTGCGGAAGAACCGCGAGCTGGGCGTGTTCGAGCCGCTGCGCGGCTGAGCGCGCACCGCACCGATCACTCGGCGGGTGGCTCCAGCGGCGCGCCCTCGCGTGCGCCCTTCGCAGCCGCGAATTCCTCGGCGGTAATCCGGTAAATCGTGATCGCGATGTCGTCGAACACCCGACGGACGCCCCCCTTCGGGACCACGTGCGTGGTCTCGTGCTCCACCGCCAGCACGCGGGAGAACTTCCGTGTCTGCCAGCTCGTGATCACGTGGTCGAGCATCCGCGAGCCGTAGGGCGGGTCGGCGAAGACAAGGTCGTAGGCGCCGGCGTTCAGCTGGGCGGCAAAGGGCACGGCGTCCTTCTTGAAGACGCGCGTGCGGCTCTTGAGGCGCAGCAGTCCGATGTTCGCCTTGAGCGTGTGCAGGCTCGACGCCCGCGTCTCCACGAAATCGCAGCGCCAGGCCCCGCGCGAGATCGCTTCAAGCCCGAGGGCGCCTGTGCCGGCAAACAGGTCGAGCATGCTCGCGTCCTTGAGGTCGGGCTCGAGGAGGTCGAGCAGCGCCCCGCGCACGTGCTCCGCCGTGGGACGCACGTGCGAGTCGAGGAGCTTCGCGAGATCGCGGCCCTTGTGCTTGCCACCGATGATTCTCATACGAGCTCCGGAAGCCGCAGGCGCTCAACCACGCCCGAATAGGAACGTCCAGCCACATCCAGGAAGAGTTGGCCGTCGGTCACCGAGAGCGTCCACTGCATCCGGCGGTCGAGGTGCTGGGCGAGCGAGGCGAGCAATTCGCGATCCACGGCGAACACCTCGACGCGCTCGGCCCTGTGGATGCGCTGTCCCTCGTAGGCGCGCAGCACCAGTCGTGGCTCCTTGTGCGAATAGAGCGCCACCCGCGGACTTGCCTTGCTCGCCTGATGCAGGCGCGCGGCGTCGGGAGCCCCGATCTCGATCCAGCTCTGCCACGCGCCGGCGAGGTCCTTCACCACGATCGCCGGATCGTCAGGGTCGGCGATCCCTCCCTTGGAGAACTGGATGCCGTCGGTGTACTCGAGGCAGTACGCGAGGAGTCGCGTGAGGAAGAACGCCTCGCTCTCTGACGGATGCCGCGCTGCCTTGATGCTGAATGTTTCGTAGACGCCGCGATCCACGTCGCTGAGGGCGACGTCCACGGTGTGGAGGGTGGCAGTGAGGGCCATCCCCAAAGGTACCGACCGCGCGGCCGCCCGGTGCGTTCATCGTGGGTTCATCCAAGCGTTCTAGGATTGGACGGGAATGCCACGTGTCCTGCTGCTCCTCCTGCTGGGCGCCGCGATGGCGCTGCCGGCGCGCCCCCAAGCTCCGGTGCCGCTCACCCTTGAGCGGGCCGTGGAACTCGCGGCCAGTGAGGGCCCCGCGGCGCAGGCCGCCGCCGGCGCCCGTGCGCTGGCCGTGGGGCGCGCGCGAGCCGACGCCCAGTGGGTGAATCCCACCCTCGAGCTGCGGCGCGAGAACGAGGGGGCGCCCATTCCCTACGACGATTTCGCGACCCTTACCCTGCCCGTGAGCCTCACCGGACGCCGTCTCGCGCTGCGCGACGCGCTCTCGGCGGCGCGCGTTCGTGGCGTGGCCGACTCCCTGGCGGTCATGCAGGGCGCGCGCTTCGGCGCCGCTCGCGCCTGGTGGGACGCTTGGGCCGCTGACGTCATCGCCTCGGCCGCTCGCGCCCAGGCCGCACGCTTTGCCGAACTCGCGCGCTTCGACTCCCTGCGCGCGGGCGAAGGCGCCGTGGCCGAGGCCGCAGCACTCCGTACGCGCCTCGAAGCCGATCGCGCCGCTTTCGCCGCCGCCCAAGCGATTGCCGCGGCTGCACGCGCGCGCGGAGACCTCGCCGCGCGGCTCGGTCTCGACGACGCCCGCACCCTCACCCTCGCCGCGCCGGTGGACGCCGATCCCATCGCCGAGATCGCCGCCGACGACGCCAGCATCCGTGCCGCCATCGGGAATCGCCCCGACGTGATGTCGGCCACCGCCGCGGCCCGCGAAGCCGACCGTCGCAGCGCCTCGGCCCGTCGCGGCGCACTGCCAGACGTCGGGCTCTCTGGCGGGTACAAGGGCACGAGCGGCTATGCCACCGCGCAGTTCGGGGTCATCGTCACGCCGCCGCTGCTCAATGCCAACGGCGGCGCCCGCGAGGAGAATCACGGGGCTTGGCTCCTCGCCGACGCCGAGCGTCGCGCCACCGAGCTGCGCGCCATCCACGATGTGCGCGCGGCCCTCGAGGCGGTGCGCGCCATGGACGCGGCCACGGCGACGCTCGACGCCGGATTCCTCGCGAGGTCCGATACCATCGCCCTGGCCGCCGAGGCCGCCTACCGCGAAGGCGCCGCGACGCTCACGGAGACGCTGGAAGCCCTCCGGGCCATCTCGGAAATGCGCATCGCTGGAGTGCGCGCCCTCGCCGAACGTGCCCTTGTTCGCCTCGACCTGCGGCGCGCCCTCGGCGCGCCCGTGCTGGAGACTCCCTGATGCGCCCATTCCTGCTCGTTCCGATGATCGCCGTCCTCGCCTGCGGTGGCGCCGAGGACGTGCCCGTCGAGACCGCCACGCACGCCGACACGGCCCTGCTCTCGGCCGACGCCGTGCGCATCGGCGACTTCACCCTCGGCGCGGCCACGTCCGAGCCTTGGCGCGATGCCTGGCATCTGCCGGCGCGCGTCACGCTTGATCCGGCGGCCACGCAGCCGCTCGGCTCGGTGGTCGAGGGCCGTGTGCTCGACGTGCGTGTCTTTCCCGGCGATCGCGTGCGGGACGGGCAGGTGCTGGTGGCGGTGCACTCGCACGAGGTGATGGCGGCGCGGCGGCAATTGGTGGCGGCGCAGGGCGGCGCGACGAGTGCCGATTCCGCCGCTGCGGCGGCAGAGAACGCGGCGGGCCGCGCCGAACGGCTTCTTGCCGCGAAGGCGGTGTCGGTGGCCGACGCCGAACGAGCGCGCACGGCGCGTACGGCTGCGATCGCGGCACGCGATGCCGCGCGGGCCGAGCTGCATCGCGCGGAGGCCTTCCTCGAGCACCTCGTGGGCGAGGAAGGCGCCGGCGAACCGGACCATCCCGCCGACGATCACGCGGCGCTGTTGCGCGCACCCTTCGACGGCGTGGTGACGGGTCGCGACGTGCAACCGGGGCAGGTGGTGCTCGTGGGGCAACCCCTGATCAGCGTGGCTCGCGATGCGGCGCTCGGCGTGTTGCTGCGCTTGCCCGAGGAAGCCTCGGCCAGCGTGGCGCTGGGGGAGCGCGTGCGTTTCAGCGTTCCGGCGTTTCCGGGCAGGACCTTCGAGGCCCGCGTGGCTCGCATCGCCCCGGTGGTGGACTCGGTGAGCCGGGCCATTGAAGTCTGGGCGCGCGCCACTGGCGAGGCGCAGTCGTTGCTGCGCGGCGAGATGACCGCCGACGCAGAGCTCTTCGGCGGCGCGTCGGCGCGCGCGCTCAGCGTGCCGGCGGAGGCCGTGCAGATTCTCGAGGGCGACACGGTCGTGATAGCAGCCACGCGACTCGGCGAGGGGATGCTGCTCGAGGCCAAACCCGTGCGCATCGGTCGGCGCACCTCGGTGCGCGTGGAGATTCTCTCGGGGCTCGCCGCCGGCGATTCCGTGCTCGCTCGTGGCGCGGCCCTCGGGAAGGCTGAGATCCTCAAGCGGCAGAGCGGCGGTGAGGGAGGCGGGCATTGAAGCGCCTCGTTCATTTTGCGCTCCACCAGCGGTTCTTCGTCGTCGGTGGCGTCCTCACCATCATCGCCTTCGGCCTCTACGCGCTGACGCACGTCCCCTTCGATGCGTATCCGGATCTCACGGGCACGCGCGTCGAGGTGATCACCACGGTGCCGGGCATGCCGCCCGAGGACGTCGAGCGGCTCGTCACCTACCCGATCGAATCGTCGCTGATGGGCATCCAAGGTGCGGAGAACGTGCGCTCGGTGTCCAAGCAGGGACTCTCGCTCATCACGGTCTCGTTCCCCGACCGCGTGGATGTGTACTTCGCGCGGACGCTCGTGCAGCAACGCTTGGCCGACGCGAAGGGCGCATTGCCCTCAGGCGTGGAGCCGGGTCTCGGGCCGGTGAGCACGCCGATGGGCGAGCTCTTCCAGTACACGGTGACCAGCGACTCGATGTCGCTCACCGACCTCA
>JANJUF010000106.1 GCA_024710705.1 Gemmatimonadaceae bacterium
GTGGGCCCGGACGACCTCGCCGTGGCCGGATTGGTGCGCCGGGTCACAGCGGGCGGGGTGGCCGAAGTGATCGTGGCGACCAATCCCAAACTCGAAGGCGAGGCCACCGCGCTGTATCTTCAGGAGCAGTTGCGGGAGGCCGGGGTGGTGGTGAGCCGGCTGGCCCGTGGGTTGCCCATCGGCGGGGATCTCGAGTACGCCGACGGGGTCACGATCGTGCAGGCCCTCGCGGCACGGAGGGCGATGTGAGCGCGAAGCGACTGCTGGGATTCGCCGTCGGGATGGCCCTGGGGGCTGCGGCGGGGTACGCGTGGTGGACGCGGGAGCAGGCCGAGCGGCAACGGGACCTCTACAGCGAGCGCCCCATGCGCCGACTGGCGGCCCTGGGCTGGATCAGCGGTCGCCCCACGGTGGATTCGGTCCTGCTGTTGCGCGAGTACATTGGTTGGGAGCAAAATCCGGTGTTACGGCGTCGTGCGCGGCGCCTGCTGGCTCGGTTCGAGAACGCCCTCGCATAGGACGGAACTCATGGCAGTTGGTTCTGCAAGCTGGTCCTTCACCGAAGAGGACTTCGGCGCCATCACACGGACGCTGAACAAGTTCCTCGGCGAGACCAATGCGCGCTGCGCGCTCCTCGTGGATCGCTCGGGGCAGTTGGTCGCGACGGTGGGGGAACAGCCCCACTTCGACCCGACTGCCTTCGCGACCCTCACGGCCGCGGACTTCTCCGCCAACGACCAGCTGGCCCAGCTGATCGGGGAGACGGACTTCAACTCCCTCTTCCACCAAGGCGAGAAGGAGTCGATGTACCTCGCCGACGTGGCCCGCCGGGTGATCCTCGTCGCCCTCTTCGACAACCGCACGACCCTCGGGCTCGTGCGACTCAAGATCAAGGACACCGTGAGCGAACTCACCAAGCTCTTCCGCGAAGTCTTCGAACGTGGTAAGTCGGCCACGCAGCAGCCCGGGCTTCTCGCCGGCGCTGACGATGAAATCGACCAGCTGTTCGGATAAGGAGAACCGCTATGTCGATGATCAACTACGCGTCGCGCGAGATCAACTGCAAGATCGTCTATTACGGCCCCGGCTTGGGCGGCAAGACGACCAACCTCGAGCACGTGTACGGGAAGGTGAAGCCCGACACGCGCGGCAAGCTCATCTCGCTGGCCACCGAGACCGAACGCACGCTCTTCTTTGACTTCCTCCCGGTGGACCTCGGGACGATCCGCGGCTTCAAGACGCGCTTCCATCTGTACACCGTGCCGGGCCAGGTGTACTACAACGCCTCGCGCAAGCTCATCCTGAAGGGCGTGGACGGCATCGTCTTCGTGGCCGACTCGCAGGTGGAGCGCATGGAAGCCAACCTCGAGGCCATGCAGAACCTGTACGACAACATGGCCGAGTACGGATACGACCTCACGAAGATGCCGTTCGTGATCCAGTACAATAAGCGCGACCTGCCCAACGCCGCCCCGCTCGGGGAACTCGAGGCGACCCTGAACCCCGGCTGGGAAGTCACCGAGCCGGAGCGCCAGAAGGTGACCCCCGACCAGTTCCGCCCGGGGGAGAACGTCATCTTCCAGAACGAGGATGGCGTATGGGTGGAGCGGGCGCATTTCTTCGAAGCCGTCGCCGTCACCGGCGATGGCGTGTTCGACACACTGAAGGCGGTCAGCAAGCTGGTCCTGAAGACGCTGGCCTGATTCCACTCGCGGCCCCGAGCCGGTGAATCTCCCGAACACGATCTCCGCGGCGCGCATCGTCGCGTCGCCCCTGCTGGCGGCGCTGGCCTTCGTGCCGAACGTCACCGTGCGCGCCGTGGCCTTCGTGCTGTATCTCGTCACGGCCATCAGCGACCACTACGACGGCAAGATCGCCCGCGAGCAGGGGTTGATCACCAACCTCGGCAAATGGCTCGATCCGCTCGCCGACAAGCTGCTGCTCCTGGCCGCCTTCGTGCCGATGTTCGTGCTGCAGGCGCCGGCCAGCGATCCGCTGCTGATGCTGCTGCCGACCGTCGCCGAGACGGCCCAGTATCCGTTCATCACCTGGGGCGCGGACGAGGTCTCCTTCCCCTGGTGGGTGCTGGTGGCCATCCTTGGCCGCGAGGCCTTCATGACCTGGTTCCGCGGCTTCGCGACCCGTCGCGGCGTGGCCATCGCCGCCCAGCGGCTCGGCAAGTGGAAGGCCGGTTTCCAGTTCACCTGGATGGGCGCCTCGTTCTTCTGGTTCGGCTACCGCCTGCTGATCGAGCAGCAGGGCTGGTGGACGGCGCCGCACGCGATGTTCTGGGCCCGCGTGCTCGGCGGCATCGGCACCATCACGATGTACGTGGCGCTGGCGCTGACGCTGATCTCGCTGGCCGACTATCTGGTGAGCTACCGCCGCGTCTTCACGATGCGCGCCCGCTGAGCGGGCTTCGCGGGCGATGAACGTCGAACTGGTCAGCATCGGCAACGAGCTCCTGCTCGGCTACACGATTGACACCAACGCCGCGTACTTCGCGCGCGAGGCCGCCGCACAGGGCATCCGCGTGGTGCGCCGCGCCACGGTGGGCGACGGCCCCGAGGAAATCGCCGCCGCGGTACGCGAGGCGCTCGAGCACACCGGGGCAGTGATCACCAGCGGCGGCCTCGGGCCCACCGCCGACGATCTCACCAAGCCCAGCATCGCCGAGTTGTTCGGGCGGGGGATGACGCTCGATGAATCCATCCTCGAGGACCTGCAACAGCGCTGGAAGAAGCGCGGCTGGCCGGGCGAGCTCCCGCTGGCCAATCGCCAGCAGGCGCTGATTCCGCAGGGCGCGGAGATCCTCCGCAACGACCACGGCTCGGCGCCGGGCATCTGGCTCGAGGATGCCGACGGGCGTTGGGTGGCGATGCTGCCGGGCGTGCCGCGCGAGTTCCGCGGGATGGCGCGCGAGCAACTCATTCCGCGACTGGTGGCCAAGCGCGGGCCTGGTGCTGCGGCTTTGGTCGTGCGCTCACTCACGTTGCGTACCACGGGCATTGCGGAGTCCAAGCTGGCCGATGAACTCGGCGAGCTCGCCAAGGATCCGCGTGGTGTGCAGCTCGCATATCTCCCTGGCTGGGAGGGCGTGGACCTGCGGCTCACCGTGTGGGATGAGCCCGCGGAGCGCGCGGCCGAGCTCTTGAGTGGCGCCGAAGC
>JANJUF010000109.1 GCA_024710705.1 Gemmatimonadaceae bacterium
TTGTAAAGTTAAGGCAGGTCCAGCCGAAGGCTGTCCGTGGGCGCCGCACCCAGGGTGAACGACACCGCGGCCGTCGTCACCACCAGGCTGTCGCTCAGTCCCGGTGCCCCTGCATAGAAGGCGACACGAAGGCAGCGGGGACCCGGGGCATGGGCAGACAACAGCACGGCGCGGTAGGAGCCATCGGCAGCGATCGACACGGGGTCGCTGACGATCAGCGAAGGCGAGGCAGGGTCAGCGCACCCGGCCGAGTAGTTCTCGCGCACGACTGCTGTCGAACGGGCGCCCGGTTGGCCGGCCGCCGGCGTCTCGCCGTACAGCAGGAAGGACGTCACCGCCGGCGGGCAGGCGCAGGGGTCCGTGATTGCGCAGGAGAGGCCGCCGGTCACCAACGCGGCATGGACCAGCACGCGCCGCACGCTACTCGAAGACCACGGCCTGCGGTCGCCACGTGTCCGGATCATTCCACACCCCCGGTCCGATGAACTCCAGCCAGTCGGGACGGATCTCCAGGATCACGAAGTCCCGTGGGAATTCGGGCCAGAAGAAGCGCACCGTGCCCGAATCGAGGAAGCTCTGCACGTTGGGATGCGCGGGGTCGCGATGCACGATGGCGCGTCCCATCAACGTCGCGTAGCTCACCCGTTGGTCCTCGTTGAAGTATAGGGTGGCCTGCGCGTTGGTGGCCAGTTGCGTCACCTTGCGCGTGGACATCCGCGTCAGCACGAAGATGGTGAAGCGCTCGCGGGGCGTGGACGCGCCCTCGAACGGGAAGGCGCGCACCGTGCGCACACGTGGTCGGCCGTTGGCATCGACCGTCACCAACGCCACCGACGAATCGCGCGCCATCAGCGCGGCCGCGCTGTCGAGCACGAGCGCGGGGTCCTTGGCCAGGCTCAGTTCGGCGTGCGGGATCGCTGCAGGAACGCTGTCGCCGGAGGAAGCAGCTCCGTCGGGCGCAGTGCATGCGACGGCGAGCAGGATGAGCGGTGCGCACCACCGTGGCATCCGCATCGCCGGTCAGGCCGCGAGGCGCCGCCCGAGGCGCAACCCCAGCCACGCCATCGGCAGATACGCCAACACCAGGTCCGACGCGATGAACCACGCCGGTGCCGGAATCATGACGCTCGCCGCGATGCCGCCGGCCAAGAACACCACGCCGACCGCATACGCGGCCACGGCGTGCTGCGTGAGGGCGATGCGTGCCGCGACCAGCGCCCCCACGAGCGTGCCCAGCGCGTGCGCAAGGAACGGCATGAGAAAGTGGCGCGGTTCGAGCAGTGGCATGGCGGCCTTGAGGCCCTCGGCGGTGGTCATGTCCACGCCCGCTGGGGGCGGAATGAGACTCGGGCCGAGGCCGATGAGGGCCATGTTGACGGTCCCGCCGACGGCGATGCCGGCGATGATGGCGAGGGCCAGACGGAGTGCGGTGGGCATGGGGGGCTCGGTGTCTGAAGGTGGTACGAAACCTACCCCCGCGCCAACTGCGCCACGCTCGTCCGTTGCAGGAACCGTAACACCGCCGTGGCGATTGGCTTCCACTCCCGGTGCGCCGCGCAGGCCCCGCGCGCGCTGCAGGTCGGACGCCCCAGCAGGCAGGCGCGGTACTGCGAAAGGTCCTCGAACGGCGCAACCACCGTCGTCAGCCGCAGGCGCGATGCCGGCGTGGCGAGCAGGAAGCCGCCCTGCCGGCCGCGACGCGAGACCAGTACGCCGGCGCTGGCGAGCTGGTGGAGGATCTTGGAGAGATAGTTGGCTGGCACGCCGAGCTCCTGTGCCAGGTCCTTCGCGCGCGAGGGCGCTTCACGATGGCGACGGGCGATGAGTGCCACCGCCCGTAACGCGTACTCCGCCGACTGGTTGAGCATGGACGAGGAAGGTGCCATCGCCGACCGGGGCGACGCCGGGTGCGGACGCGTCCGCCCCCATACAACGCGGCGCGGGCCCGCTGGGTTCACCCGCAATCGCCCGGCGGCCCTCACGGGGCGACGAGGCGCAACGCCCGGTCGGCGATCGTCACCAGCGCCACCTGGCCGGGACGGAACACCACCCCGGTGTCGAGCAGCAGCTCCGGCGGCAGCGCGTGCTGCGTCGTCGCCGAGTCCACGGCCTCCCGCCGGGAGAACCGCAGCTGCAGGCGATGGCTGCCCGCCGACAGGGCGTACTCGCGGAGCACGAAGATCGCCCGGTCGCCGCGCAGTCCACCCCCGCGGATCACGGACGCGTCGAGCGTGTCGCCGTCGGCGGTGAGCACGAGGGCATAGCTCGCGGTGGTCCCTTCGCACACGACTCGCTGGCGCATGTGCGCCGGCCGCTGCGCGAACTCCTCGTCGCTCAACGTGCGACAGGTCTCGATCCGCTCCGGGCGCGCACTCCACGACAGCCGCAGCTGGCTCGCGCCGTCGCCGTGCCAGGGCACGTGCGCACCCGAGGATGCCGCGACGCCTCCGGCGAGCACGACGGCGAGCGTCAGCCCAAGCGCCAAGCGCCACGGGCTCATGGCAACGCTCCAGCCGTCTCCGGCTCGCAGAGTTCGCGCAGGTCCACGTCCGCTTCGGCCTCCAAGGCCTGCAGGGCCAACAACCGACGCCGGAACGTTCCGAACTCGTCGAGCACCTCGTCGTCGCGGCCCAGCGCACCGGTCACGACGAGCACGCGCGCCCGGTCCACGCGCGCCTGCAACTCGGCTTCGCGATCGTGGTAGAAGCGCTGCTCGAGCCACTTCGGCCCCTCCCGCCCGACGCAGTCGCGCGGCGGACATCCTACGACCATCACGCCGGCAGCGCCCTGTCGCACCAGCAACTCCACCACCGACGAGTGCAGGTTGCCGACACAGGTGAGCGGATGGATCATCGCACCGGCGGCTTCGAGCTTCCGCGGCAGGGCCGACGACCCCTGTTCGCAGCGCAGGACCACGACGCGCCCGTCGCGGGGCAGGGCCTGCACCCGCGGCAGGAGATCGCTGCGCAGTTCGGCGAGTTGGTCGCGTCCCGTCCGCCCCGGCGGCCCCACGCCCATCGGCGGGCAGGATCCGGAACAGATGCCACAGCTCACGCAGAGCGTGGGGTTCACCAGCGCCACCAGCGTCGGGCGGGCATCCTCACGCGGCACCATCTGGATGGCGCCCCACGGACAATCCTGCGTGCACTGGTCGCAGCCGGTGCAGAGCCGCGGGTCCACCCAGCTCGGGGCCCAGCTTCCCTCGCGTGGGCGTCGGCCGACGAAGGGCACGGCCAGCACCGCCAGCGTGAACACCAGCACCGTGGTCCACACCATCCACGGCGCCGCGCCTTCTGCGAACGGCACCCACCACGTGGACGTCAGCGCCAACGGCGTCTCGCGCGGAAGCGAGAGCGGATCGCCGGCCGGCCCGAGCGGTGCGGGCAGGAGCACCGAGAGCCCGAACAGCGCGGCGGTGATCCGCCACTTGAGTGCGCGCGGCGGCGCCAGCACCGGGCGCGCGACCTTGGACACGTGCAGCCACAGCCCCACGCCCATCGCCAGGGGGAAGGCGATATGGACGAACAGGTTCAGGAAGAAGAACGCGTCGGGCACCGGCCGATCGCCGGCGAAGATGCGGCTGACGGGCTCGGAGAGGATCGGCAGCGCATCGAAGAGTCTTGCGCCGGCCACCGCCAACCGCATCCCGAAGCTGTCCCAGGCCATCACGAAGCCGGTCCACGCGCAGGCCAGTCCCACGCCGAACAAGAACACCCCGCTCAGCCAGGCCCGGGTGCGGGGTCCCCACTCCCGGGCCTGCCCGAGCAACCGCAGTGCGTGCAGCGCGGCCGCGATGAGGAACGCATCGGTGGCGTAGCGATGCAGCGTGCGCATCCACGACCCCAGCCAGGGATCAGCGGCGATCCGCTGCACCGACGCGGCCGGCGCCCCCACCCGATAGAACAGGAGGAGATAGACGCCGGTGACGGTGAGCACCACCAGCAGCCACGCCGCCAGCGCACCGCTCAGGTGCAGTGGATTCCAGCGCCAGCCGTAGGCGCGGTGCATCGCGACGTCGAGGGCCCGGGTGAGCCGCCGCGCGACACTCTCGAGCGCCCGCATCATATGAACGCGCGCCAAGCGGAGGGACGTGGCATCTTGCGCGTTATCTATCATAGCCGCATGATATTTGCAACATTGGGTGCGAGACTCGTGGCAGTTCCCCCCGAACGAGGAGCGACCGAGATGGATCCGTCCGACCCCCGCGCCGAGGAGCGCGTGCCGTTGATGCAGCGGCTGTTCGACAACGTATGGCTGCTGTTGGTCGCCGGCATCGTCGTCATGTTCGTCGTCTACACTGGCTGGGGCATGTGGGAGATCCTCACGTTGCCCGCCGGTACGCTTCCCTGAGGCCGCCATGCTGACCAAGGTCCACACGGGGCTCGACCCCGTCCCGGGCGTCTGGTGGCGCCCCGCACACAAGACCGAGAAGATCTGGGTGGCCATCGCCTTCGCCTGGTGCATGGTCCTCTTTGCGATGATGCCCCTGTGGCATTGGAAGGGTGGGCAGAACCCCTCGGGCATCCGCACCCGCGTGGATCCGCAGGCCTTCTACGCGCGCACCGTGGCCTTCGCCGCCCAGCACCAGGTCGGCATGGACCGCGGCATCCCGATCGTCGCGCCGCCGCCCGGCAGCGACATCTACCTGACCGCGCTCTCCTTCATGTGGTATCCCATCCTGCAGCTCGAGAAGGACAAGGAGTACACCCTCCACCTCTCGGCGCTCGACGTGAACCACGGGTTCAGCCTCTATCCGCTGAACGTCAACTTCCAAGTCGTCCCGGGCTACGACTACGGCCTGCGCGTCACGCCCACCGCCGGCGGGGACTTCCGCATCATCTGCAACGAGTTCTGTGGCATCGGCCACCACACCATGGTCGGCCGTATGATCGTGGTGGATGCCAACGGCGCCACCGTGGCCGACAACGCGACCGCCACGCTGCAGCAGGAGGGTCGTCCATGACCGCGCCCGCCATCGGCGCGGACGGCTTCCGCACCTGCCAGTCCACCGGCCGCCAGATCCACGCCGCCGCCGAACCGCTCATCAAGGCCAACGCCGTCGTCTCCATCGTCACGCTGCTCATCGGCGCGACGGCTGCCCTCCTGCTCGTGCTCACGCGCTGGCAGGCCGTGCATCTCCTCCCCGCCGAGTGGTACTACCGGCTCCTCGGCGTGCACGGCATGAACATGCTGATCTTCTTCATCATCTACTTCGAGATGGCGGTGCTGTGGTTCGCCAGCACCGTGCTGCTCAACGCCCGCCCGGCCGCCCCGCGCTTCGGGTGGTTCAATTTCGGGTTGATGATGCTCGGCACGCTGATGGTCCAGTGGACGCAGTGGACCGGACGCGCCGACGTGCTGTTCACGTCGTATCCGCCGCTCAAGGCGCACCCCGTCTTCTACCTCGGCATCATCCTCTTCGCCGTCGGGGCCCTCGGCGTCACGGGGCAGTTCTTCGCCACCATCACCCTCGCCAAGAGGGAGAAGCGCTACGAGGGCTCGATGCCCCTCGTGGTCTACGGCGCCATGACCGCGGCCATCATCGCCGTGATCACGCTGCTGCATGGCGCGCTCATCTACATCCCGACCTTCCTGTGGTCGCTCGGACTGATCGAGACGATCGACCCGCAGGTCTACCGGATGATCTGGTGGGGCCTCGGCCACTCGTCGCAGCAGATCAACATGGCGGCCATGGTCGCCATCTGGTACATGCTCGGCGCGCTCACCGTGGGCGCCGTGGTGCTCAACGAGAAGGTGAGCCGCTCGGCTTTCGTGCTGTACGTGCTGTTCATCTCGATGGCCTCGGCCCACCACTTGCTGGTGGATCCGGGCTTCGGCCCGGCGTGGAAGATCACCAACACCTCGTACTTCATGTACATGGCGGTGTTGGCCTCGATGATCCACGGCTTCACCGTGCCGGCCGGCATGGAACTCGGCCAGCGCCTCCGCGGCTACACCAACGGCATGTTCGATTGGCTGATCCGCGCCCCCTGGGGCGACCCGGGCTTCAGCTCGCTGGTCCTCTCGGTGGTCGTCTTTGGGTTCGTCGGTGGCATCACCGGCGTCACCATCGGCACTGAGCAGATCAACATCATCGTCCACAACACGCTGCGCGTGCCGGGGCACTTCCACGCCACGGTGGTGAGCGGCACCGCGCTGGCCTTCATGGGCGCGACGTACTACCTCATCCCGCTCATCTTCCAGCGGAAGGTGGCGTTCTGGGGCTTCGCCAAGCTGCAGCCCTACCTGTTCTCGCTCGGCGTGCTGTTGCTTTCGATGGGCATGACCTTCGCGGGCAGCTTCGGCGTGCCCCGCCGGCACTGGGACAACTCCTTCCAGGACGCGATGTTCGACGTCGAGATGAGCCCGGCGGTGGATCTCGTGCTGGCCATCATGGGCATCGGCGGCGTGCTCGCCGTCATCGCGGCCTTCGGCTTCATCGCCATCGCCGTGAAGTCGGTGTTCTTCGGTGAGCCCATCGGCACCATCACCCGCGGCACGCCGATGGTCGGCGTGCCGCACGGACTCACGCATCCGCCGACGCACGCGGCCGACGCCGATGCGCGCAACGAGGAGTTGCACGCGCCGGCCCGCGGCTGGATGGGGCCGACGCCCGGCACGGTGATCCTCGTCGCCATCTTCTTCGTCGCCTTCATGACTTACTACTTCACCAACTGGAAGCTGCTCGCCTTCCTGTGGAGGGTCGGATGAGCGAGGTCCGGACGCCACGGCCGTCTCTGGCGGTCGTGGCGTTCGCCACCATCCTGGCCATCACGGCCGCGTGGTGGGCCTTGGCGCTGTGGCCGCTCGACGCCGAGGCACCACAGTGGATCGTCGTGACGCGGGAGGTCTGCTTCGGCGCCACCCACCGCGGCTTGCCGCACGCCGGCGGATGGCTGCTGCTCATCGGCGAGCCCATCGGCATGTTGGCAGTGTTGATGGTCGTCTGGGGGCGCGACCTCCGCGACGGCCTGCGGCAGTTCCATCGCCACCTTCCGGGGCGGATCGTCAGTGCCGCCACCGTGGTGGCGATGGCGGTGGGCCTCCTGGCCGCCGGCCAGCGCGTGGCCAGCGCGTCGGGACGCGAGGCACCAGAGCCCTTCGCCATCTCGGCGCCGCTGCCGGCGCGCAGCGCAGCGGCCGCCCCCGCGCTCGCATTGCTCGACCAACACGGCGCCGTCACCGATCTCGGCAACTATCGCGGCCGCTGGGTGATGGTGACGTTCGCGTTCGGGCATTGCGAGGACATCTGCCCCATCATCGTGGATCACGCCATGCGGGCGCGTCGCGACGAGGGGGCGGAGCAGGTGCCGTTGGTGGTCGTCACGCTCGATCCTTGGCGTGACACACCGGACCGCTTGCCCGGCATTGCCCAGGCGTGGCAGATGGGCGCCGAGGATCGCCTCCTCTCCGGGCGCGTGGAGGACGTGAACGCCGCGCTCGACCGTTGGGGCATCGCGCGCGTGCGCGACGGGAATAGCGGCGAGGTCGCGCACGGCAGCACGATCGTGGTGGTGGATCCCGAGGGCCGTGCGGCCTGGCGGGTGGAGGGGGCGCCGCAGCGCGTGCGCGAGGCCCTGGCGCTGGTGGTGCGGGAGTCCGGCGGGAACTTGCGGTAGCCGGAGCGAGGGGCATCTTCCCCCGACCCCCCAATCGGAGCGCAGATGACCGGACCGGCAACCCACCCGCAGTTCCACGGCGACGGCGGCACTCTCTTCGGCATCCATCTCAAGAACTTCCTGCTCACCGTCGTCACGTTGGGCATCTACAGCTTCTGGGCCCGGGCCAACGTCCGGCAGTATCTGTACGCCCAGACCTCCGTTGGCGGCGACCGCTTTGCCTACCACGGGAGCGGCGGCGAGCTGTTCAAGGGCTGGATCCGCGCGGCTGGGCTGTTGCTGCTCGTCTTGGCCGTCGCCGGCGTGGTGTCCTTCCTCGTCAGTGAGATCGTTGGCGTGCTGGTCGGCTATGGCGCCGCTGCCCTCGTGATCTTTCCGATCGCCATGATCGGCAGCCGGCGTTACCGCTTGAGCCGCACGTCGTGGCGTGGCATCCGATTCTCCTTCCGCGGCGACTACGTCGAGTTCATGCAGGTGTACATCCCGGGCATCCTGCTCACGATCGTCACGCTCGGGCTCTACTATCCGTTCTTTCACGCCAACGTGCGACGCTACGTGGTGGACGCCACGCGGTTCGGCTCGGGGCAGTTCACGTTCACCGGCGAGGGAGGCGACCTCTTCCTCCGCCACTTGGCGCTCTACCTGCTCGTGCCGTGCACGCTCGGCCTGTATTGGTTCTGGCACGTCGCGTTCCGCCACCGCTACTACTGGGAGCATACGAGCTTCGGCCGCGCCCGCTTCCAGTCCACGATGAGCGGCGGCGACCTGCTCGGCTTCACCGTCGTGAACGCACTGCTCGTCACGTTCACGCTCGGCATCGCCTTCCCGTGGGTGCAGGCGCGCACGATGGCGTTCCAGTGCGAGCGCCTCGGCATCGTGGGCATGGAGGCCTTCGATGCCGCGTTGCAGGAGGCAGAGGCGGCGGGCGTCACGGGTGAAGGGCTCTCCGACCTGATGGACGTCGAGCTCGCCGGCGCCGACTTCTTCGGGCTGTAAGGCGAGGCGATGTCGCATCCCGTCGAGGGCGCACCGCGCTGGCAGGCCACCTACTTCGATGGCCGCAGCGCCAAGCGGCACGAAGTCAGCGTCGAGCGGACGTCGTCGGGACTGGTGATCCGCGGGGCCGAGGTCGGCGAGATCGCCTGGGCCTGGCCCGAGCTGCGTCGCGACGAGCGTACCATGCCGGACGAGCCCATCCGCTACGAACGCGGGGACCTGCTCGCACCGGAGGTGCTGGTGGTGGCCGATCCCTCGTTCCTGCCGGCCATGCGCGGCGTGCGCGAGACGGGCAGTGCCCTCAGTCGCCTGCGCCGTCGCACGCTGACGTCGCTGCTGTTGCCGGCGTTCGCGGTCATTGCCGTCATCGCGGCGCTGTGGGTCTGGGCGCTGCCGCACCTGGCTGCGCGCGTGGCCACCCGCGTGCCCGTGGAATGGGAAGAGGCGCTCGGCGCACGGGCGGTGCAGGGGATTACCGCGTCGTCCCGGGTGTGCGCCGAGCCCGGGCGCGTCGCGGCGATGGAGAAGATGATGGCCACGCTGACCGCCGATGGGCGTGGCGGCCGCTACACCTATCGCGTGCAGGTCGTGGACGACGATGGCGTGAACGCCTTCGCCGCGCCCGGCGGCTACATCGTCGTGTTCCAGGGCCTGTTGGCCGCAGCCGCATCGGCCGACGAAGTCGCGGGCGTGCTGGCGCACGAGATCGAGCACGTCGTGCAGCAGCACGCCGTCACGGGCATCCTCCGCGATATGCCGATGCACCTGGCCTTGGCGTCGGCAGTCGGGTCGAGTCCGCTCGGCGGGTCGGTGGCGCAGGTGGCGTATCAACTCGGCAGCAGTTCGTACCAGCGCTCCGACGAGCGCGCGGCCGATGCCGGCGCCATTCGGATCCTTGGCGCCGCGCGGATCTCGCCCGAGGGGATGCTCGACTTCTTCCGGCGTGATGCGGGCGAGGGCCGTTCCGAGTCCGGGCTGCTGAACTACATGTCCTCACACCCGAACAGCGCCGAGCGCTTGGCGGCGTTGGAGGAAGCCGCAGCGGCGCTGCCGCCGGCGGCGGGCCCGGTACTGACGGCCGGCGAGTGGGCGGCGCTGCGGGCGAGCTGCGCGCGCTAGGGCGTCAGCGTCGTCGCCAGTTTGATGGACTGCAGCACGAGTTGCGGGGTCTCCGTCGGGTCCCAGGTCCACACGGCTTCCGATCCCGTGAAATCGGGCGTGAGGCCATCCACCTCGGCGTGCACGCTCAGCGGCGGTCGAATCCGCGCGTCAGCGATCAGCGATTCAAGCAGGGATGCCGGCACCCCGAGTTCAATCGCGTAAGCCACGGGAATGCCGAGGGCTGGCGGATGGAACACCACGGCGTTCCACGTCGGCTTGTCGGCGATGCCCTCCTGGCTCTCGAATCGGAGGTGCCCGGCGATCGCGTCAATCGAGCCATAGCCCTCCACGCGGATGCGCGCGCCCTCCTGCGAGCGGATGGCGAATCCGAGGGCGCGCTGATGGCCTTCGCCTTGCACCATCAGGGCGGAGGTGGTGATGCCCTTCACCACGAAGACCAGGGACGTTTGCATGAGTGCGCTGGTTGAGGGGCGCGCGGGATGCTGCGCTCGGACGGATAAATGATGGGGCGGCGCGGCCGTGGACGCCACCGGAGGGCGACGTTTGGCGCGCCGCTTCGTCAGGGCACCACGATGTCGAATTCCCCGACCCGGCTCTCGCCGGTGGTCAACGCGTCACCCTGTGCGTCCAAGGTGGCGTAGGCGTCGGCGTGGCGATGCCGAAACGTGTGGTAGGCCTCGGCAGACTCCCACCGGTCAATGGTGAGGTAGCGACCCGGGTGCTCGCGGTCCGCAAGCAGCTCGGAGCCCCGGTATGCAGGGTCGGCGCGAAAGAGCGCGACCCACGCGCCGTCGGCGCCGTAGAGCGACTCGAATGGCGCGCGCGACGCTTCGTGCACCTGGAACTCCCAGACGGCGATGAACATCGATCGTTGGCCTGCGGGCAGAGGTTGGGGGGGAAATATGCGTCTGGACGCGACGCCCCACATGCCGCACCGTTAGGTATGCCCATGGCAGACGAGAAGCATCGGCTGGAGCGTCGCGCCGATCGTCGCGGCGTGGAGCGCGAACGCATCCCCACGCGCGTGATTGACGACCCGGATGCGCTCGCCCGGGACGTCGCGGGACGCCTCGCGGCGATCATTCGGCAGCGCGCCGCCGAGGGCCGGCGCGCCGTCCTCGGGCTCGCCACGGGGTCCACGCCGCTCGGCATCTATCGCGAGCTCATCCGGCTGCATCGCGAGGAGGGACTCTCGTTCGCCAACGTCGAGACCTTCAACCTCGACGAGTACTATCCGATGGCACCGGACAGCATCCACTCGTACCACCGCTTCATGTGGGAGCACCTCTTCTCGCACGTGGACATTGACGCGGCGCGCGTGCACCTGCCGCGCGGCGATCTCGCCCGCGCGGACGTCGCGGCGGCGACCCAGGCCTACGAGGCCGCGATCCAGGCCGCCGGCGGCATCGACATCCAACTGCTGGGCATCGGCAAGACGGGCCACATCGGCTTCAACGAGCCCGGGTCGGACCTCGCGAGCCGCACACGGCTCGTCGCCCTCGACGCCATCACGCGGAAGGATGCGGCGGCGGACTTCTTCGGCGAGGAGAACGTGCCGCGCGAGGCCATCACCATGGGCGTGGGGACCATCCTCGCGGCGCGCGAGATCGCCATCATCGCCACTGGCGAGCACAAGGCGGGCGTGGTGCGCCGCGCGGTGGAGGGCGCGATCGACCCCGCCGTGGCGGCCACTGCGCTGCAACAGCACCCGGCCACGACGTTCTATCTCGATGCCGCGGCGGCCGCCGAGCTCACGCGCCTCGCGACCCCGTGGGTGCTGGGCGAGGTGGAGTGGACCGTGCCCCTCACCCTGCGCGCCGTCGCCTGGCTCTCACAACGCACGCAGAAGGCCATCCTCAAGCTTACGCCGCGCGACTACGCCGACCATCACCTGGGCGCGCTGCTGGCGAAGCATGGCACGGCGGGCGAGATCAACGGCCTCGTCTTCAGGGGGCTCAGTGCGCGCATCCGCGGCCGCTCCAAACTGCCGCGCGGGCAGCGCGTATTGGTGTTCTCGCCGCATCCCGACGACGACGTCATCTCCATGGGTGGCATCCTGCACAAGCTGGCGCAGAACGAGAATGCCATCGTCGTCGCCTACCAGACCAGCGGCAACATCGCCGTGTTCGACCACGACGTGCGCCGGCACGTGGATGTGCTTGAGCGGCTCGCGGCCGGCGGACTGATTGCGGACGACGTCAACACGCTCGCCCAGGAGGTGCGCGCCTTCCTCGCGCGCAAGCAACCGGGCGAGGTGGACTCGCCGGCGGTGCAGGCGATCAAGCGCATGATCCGTGAGTCGGAGGCGGTGAGCGGGATCGAAACGCTCGGGCTCACGGCCGCGAGCGCCCGCTTCCTCAACCTGCCGTTCTACCAGACAGGCAAAGTGCGCAAGGATCCCATCGGGCCGGCCGACGTGGCGATTGTGCGCGCGCTCCTCGAGGAGGTGAAGCCGACGCTGGTGTTCGCGGCTGGCGACCTGAGCGATCCGCACGGGACGCACCGGCAGTGCCTCGAGGCGGTGAACCGGGCGCTGGCCGAGCTCTTCCCCGGTGGCACGGGCGCGCCGGAGGTCTGGCTCTACCGCGGTGCGTGGCAGGAGTGGCCGGTGACCGACGCCACTTGGCTCGTGCCGCTCTCGCAGGAGGAACTGCGGCTCAAGATCCAGGCGATCTTCAAGCACCAGTCGCAGAAGGACTCGGCGCCGTTCCCGGGCGGGCATGACGACCGGGAGTTCTGGCAGCGGGTGGAGGCGCGGAACAAGGAGACGGCTGCGCTGCTGGACCGGCTGGGGTTGGCGGAGTACTTCGCGGTGGAGGCGTATGTGGTGCAGGGAATGGCAGCACCGCCAGGCGAGGGGTCCAGGGCAAGCTCCCCCTGAAACCTCACGCGGTGCGCCAACGTCTGCCCGGTATGCCGACGCCCCCCGCCGCGCTGCTGCAGTCACTCGCAAGCGACGTCCGTTTCGCCCTCCGGTACTTCTCGCGCCACAAGGCGACGACCGCGATCGTCGTCGCGGTCCTCACGCTCGCCACCGGCGCGAATACCCTGATCTTCTCGCTCTTCCAGGGCATGCTCCTGCGCCCGGCGCCGCACGTCCCCGACGATCCGGCGCAGGCCCTCGTCTGGGTGCAGGAGCGGCCGACCCCGGCCGCGAGCTGGAAACTGATTGACCTCACCGGGACGCAGCTCCGCCAACTGGCCGAGCGTCGCGAAACCTTCGCTGCGGTCGCCGCCTGGGTCGAGGACTACGTGATCATCGCCGGCGGCGACAGCGCGGGAGCGCGGAACGCCCCGGTCACCTTCGTCACGCCGAACTACTTCACGACGGTCGGCGTCCCGATCACTCGTGGGCGCAACCTGCTTCCCTTGGAGGAGGGCGACGGCAGCGCCGACCTCAGCGCCGTGATGGCCGAGGTCCCCGCCGAACAGCTATTCGGGTCGCCGGAGATGGCGCTGGGGAAGCGGCTGCTCGTGAACAGAGTCCCGGTCGAGATCGTCGGCATCGCGCCGCGCCGTTTCCGTGGCGCGACGCGCGACGACGTTGAGCCGGTGCTCTTCATCCCGCTGAGCGCGCGCAGCGACCTCATCGGTGTACCTGCCCGGTGGATGGACAACGAGGCGCACCGCGCCCTCCGCGTCTTCGCGCGGCTTGCCCCCGCGGCAGGATTCGAGCAGGCCACGGCAGTCGCCCAGCAGGTCGCGATCGCCACGCTGCCCGACTCTGCCGCGCGCGTCGGTATGACGCGGATGGCTGCGGTGCGGCATCTGGCAGCCGTGCCCCCATGGGACCATGGACTCGAGCTCATCCTGGTGTTCACGCTGCTCGGGGCCCTCGGCCTGGTGATCCTGCTCGTCGGCTGGTTGAACGTCAGCTCGCTGATGGTCGCGGCGGCGGTGGCACGGCGGCAGGAGATCGCGGTGCGGCTGGCCCTCGGCGCCTCGCGCTTGCGGATCATCCGCCAGTTGGCCACCGAGTCGACGATCATCTCGATCGTGGGCGCGACCGGCGGAGCAGTCGCCGCGTTCTGGGTGCTGTCGGTGGTGGTGTCGCAGGATGTCACGGGCGTCAACCTCGCGCCGGATGCGGGCACCTTCGCGTTCGTCTTCGCGCTGGCGGTGGGGTCGGGGATCCTCTTCGGTCTCTCGCCTGCACTCCACGCGACCGGTGGAGCGAACGGCGTGGCGGGTGCCATGAGGGATTCCGGGCAGGGTGCCACCCGGAGATCGCGGCTGCAGCGCACGCTGGTCGTCGCGCAAATCGCCCTCTCGCAGCCCCTGCTCGTGATGCTGCTGCTCATGTTGCAGATGGTGGTCGCCGACTACCAGCCGATCGCGCCCGAGACGAGTCGCGAGGTGATTGGTGTGACCTTCAAGCCCAACCTCGACTCCACGCGGGCGGAGCTCGGTCCCCAGCAGGTGGAGAACCTGATCCCGCGGATCGCGGCGCGGTCGGAAGTCCATGCGGTCGTGCCGGCGTCGGCGCAGTTCGAGGTCCGCGGCGTCCACGTGTCGCATCGCGATGGGCGGATGGCGGCGGCGGACGCGGCCCCCACAGTCAGGGAGTTGCACCTCGAAGGTGCCGCACCGGGGTGGTTCGGCGTACTGGACGTGCCGATCGTCCTCGGGCGCGACGTGATGTTGGCCGACACCGCGTCGACCGACCGTCCGGTCGTCATCGGCGTCGACTTGGCACAGGCGCTCTATGGCGACGCGAACCCCGTCGGCCGGATCCTCTACTCGCCTCCACTCCGCGGCCCCGGGCAAGACTCGATCGCCATGCGCGTCGTCGGCGTGTACGACTCCCGTGTGCAGGTGCCGGGCACGCTGCGGGCGGGGACCTCATCGCGCTCGAGCATCCCGTATCGGATCTACACGGCGCACGGGAAGGCCTGGCAGAAGGACCGGCTGCTGATCCGCACGCGGGGACCGGCAGCGGGATACCTCTCCGACCTGCAGCGGTTCGCGATGACCGAAGCGCCGCACTTGCCCATCAGTTCGATCGGGACCCTGCAGCAGCTGGATGAGCAGGAGTTCCTGGTGACGGTGCGGGTCTCGCTCCTGGCCGGGTTCGGTGCCCTGATCGCGCTCGCCCTCGCCTCGCTCGGGCTCTACGGCGTCGTCGCGCTTTCGGTGCGACAGCGGACACGCGAGATCGGGATTCGGATTGCGGTGGGGGCCGACCCGCGCCAGGTCGCCCGGATGTTCCTGGTCTCGGGGGTGAAGTCGGCAGCCGTGGCCCTGGCGATCGGACTGCCGGTCACGCTCGCGGCGCTGCAGGTGCTGATTGCGCAGGGCGAGATGCGGATGTCAGGGACGCAGCCGATACTCATCGGGATCGTGATCACGGGAGTGCTGTTGGCGGTCGCGGCGATGGCGACGTGGATCCCGGCGCGTCGTGCGGCGCAGGTGGATCCGGGGCTGGCGCTGCGCGCGGAGTAGTCCGGCTTCGGCTCCCGTGGAACCGGCGCCGACGGCCCCGCTGCCAACCGCGACGTTCGTCAGGCTGCACCGGCGCCGGGCGCCGGGGCACCAGCTCCCTCGGGCAGTCGCGCGATGGACAGCAGCATGTCGCTCTCCTCGAGTGCGTGGACCGCGTGACGTTGACCGGGAGCCAACGCCACGAGCGACCCCGCGCGAAGCACGAGCGTCTCACCCGCGACCTCCACGGACAGCTGCCCTCTCAAGACCTGGATGGTGACCTCGCCATCGGACTTATGCTCCTTCAGCCGACCATCCTTCTCGAAGGCAAAGAGGATCATCGAAACCGGGCCGTGTCGGACCACCGCCAGCTGCCGGTGGCCGGCGACGGACGCGTGGGCCTCAGCGCGCAACTGCGCGGCCGCCGCCACGAGATTGACGTGTTGCACCGGTGCGGCCAGCCGCTCCCGCGGATGTGTACGGAGACGATCTTCTGGAGGCATTGTGCGGTGGGGTAGAGGGAATGGCCGGCCAGCCTGCGATCCTTCACGCGTTCATCGGCAGCACACGACGTTGGCGCGCGGGAGCGTTCGCTAGTCGCGCCGGAAGTGACGCTTCTCCTTGGCGAGGCCGGCCTGGAGGATGCGGATCCCTTTGGGCCCGACGCCGTGGAGCGCTGCGAGCTCTGCCTCCGACCACTGGGCGAGCTGCGCCATGGAACGGATTCCGGCGTGGGCGAGTGCCCGGAGGACCGGTCCACCGACCCCTGCAGGAAACGCGTCTTCGTTGGGATGTGTCTTGGCGCGCGGAGGAGTCATGGGTGGATGCGTCGGGTGTCGCGCGAACGTTTGCGTTTACTGTGGACGCTCATATAAAAAGGGTTGGGCGGGGTGGCCGCAACCAGCCTGGGCCATCACGGCCACCCCGCGCAACCCATCCTTGTGCGGTAAGTATGTCCGCAGCCGGGACACACGATGGTGATCTGCTTCGGTGGAGACGGCACTTGGTCGACCGCCGCCAATGGTCGCCGTCGCCGATTGAGCTAGGCCACACGCGCCGGGGAGTGCCCACGGGATCAACTGCCATGCGAGCGTGTCGTCGTGGGTGATCCATTCGCCGAGCCGAGGGCCGACGACTGCCGCAGTCGAGGTCACGATCGCGAACGTGAGTGCCAGCCTGAGGTGTTTGCCGTCCCACGCTCCAAAAGGCGGCCGCCCCACAACTGCATCCGCATCGCGTTCATCGGGAGCAAGCGTCGTTATGGCGCCGCGCGGCTAACGTGCGTCGGGCGCAGCGGGTGCGCCTCGTCGTGCCACCCAGAGCAGGCCGAAGAAGCTCGCCAGCGCGACGCCCGCGGTGGGCAACTCGCCGAGCGAGCCGACCAGTGCCGTCAGCGCGGCGTAGTCGATGACGCTTTGGAGGTAGCCACTCAGGAAGAAGAATCCACTGACGAGAAGCCACGGCCAGCCTGTGCGCCGATGCCGTAGGAAGAACAGCACTCCAATCACGCTACCGACGAGGGCGCTCAGCTGCCCCGATCTGGCGAAGCGATCGAATGTCTCGGGCCCCTCAATCCGGTAACCTGGGACGTAGCTGATGAGGGTGAAGAAGGTCGCGACAACCAGAAACAGCAACGCCGTACTCAGGAGCAGCGCCCCATGAATCTTCCGCTGGTGCTGCAGCGCGAAGGCCAGGAATATGAGCAGCGCGAGCTGCACGGAGAAGGTCACGTTCTGCACCACGAGATCATCCACCGTGCCCGCCGCCACCGCCTTGGCTGCGGAATGCACGGTGAGGAGGCTCATGCTCGCGACGAGAATCGGCCCGGCCGCCATGATGGACGCGCCAACCGTGCGATGGTAGCCATTGCGGCGCTGCCGGAGGAGCACGAGCTGCCCCAGCAGCAGCGTCAGCCACGCAAGACTCGTCACGATATGCAGGAGTTGATAGGCGTTGGGAGCGCCTTGCTGGCTTCGCGCGAGGCTCGAAAAGCCGACCAGGCTAAGGAGAATGGCGACGAGCACAAACACGATCTCGAGCGTGTATTGCTTGCGCATCGTGCCCTCACGGCACTCGGGGTGGTCGGCCGATCCGACGACGCGACCCGCGCGAATCCGAGGTCTGGGCTCGCAGGGGCGAGATTCCGACCGCCGAACTCAGGTCGTCGGTATAGCGTTTGATTCTGCTGTGAACGCTTCAATAAGAGGCAGTTGTGGGGCGGCCGCTAGGCCGTCCCGTGCTCCACGGAGCATCTGTCGGTAATAGTGCTCGGCGTTCACGACGAGCCGCGCGTCTTGCGCGGCGGCGAACTGCGCGTCCGAATCGAGGCGCCCGTCGCGCTCGGCGTAGTCCAACGCGGAGCGCTGCAGTGCGACGAGTTGGGCCACGACATCGCCCTCGCAACTCGCCGCCAGGTGCAACGAGGCCGCATAGCCGTACTCGTGCGGATCGAACCCACGTGGTCGAAGCACCCATAGCGGGCGCACGCGCGTCGTGCGGCCTCGGGGTCCACCGTCTTGAGATACCGGATGACGGCATCGATCGACGCGGCGAGTGGTCGCTGGCGCGACCACGGACGTACCGATTCACGCGGTACGCGTCGGGCCAGTCGGCCTCGACGGCCACGGCAGTGAACCCATGGTCCCGCAGCAGTCGCTTGGTGAGCTCGGCGCGGATGCGATAGAACTCGTGCGTCCATGCGACGCCTCACCGATGAGCACCACGTGGGCATCCCCGACGGCGGCGAGCACGGGGTCGAAGTCGCGCGGCGCGCGGCGGCCCGCAGCGCGCGCACCTCGGTCGATGCCCTTCCGGCAGCGTCCTGCGGGAAGGCTCCATCCGCGAGCGACCGTCTCGTGGATGCGAAACGGAGATGTCGCAGGCGCCGCAGCCTGGATATCGGGGAACCTCCGGAATCTCTGTGTGGAAATCCCGCAGGGGGTGCCGTTCCCACGAGCCCCTTCCGCCCCGCCCCAGGCGATTGCCCGGGGGGCACGCGGCTAGAGCAGCCAGTCGACCGGCAGAGGTGCCAGCAGCGTCACCAAGAGTCGCCGCCACACGCTCGCCCCGGGTTCGCGTTGGTGTGTGCGCCACCTGCCGTCGCGGTACTCAAGCCAGACCACGCGCCCGAGATCCGACAGTTGCACGACGTACGCCGAGTGCCCTGCGGCGGTCACGACGCGGCGGTCCACCGCGGCGGCCATCTCCGCACTCTCCACGACCAGCCCCATCTCCGTGTTCAGCCGTGCGGATCGCGGGTCGAAGTTGTATGAGCCGACGAAGAGTCGTTCGCCGTCCACCGCGACCGCCTTCACGTGGAGCGCGAGTCGCTGGGGTGGCGGCAGGGTTGATGATGGCGGTCGCTCCTCTCGTCGCGCCTCGAACAGCTCGACCCCCGCCCGCAGCAGGGCACGCCGTCGCTTGGCATAGCCCGCGTGCGTCGCTGCCACGTCGTTGGCATCCAGCGAGTTGGTCAGTATCCGCACGTCCACGCCGCGCCGCTCAAGGGCCGCAAGGCCGTCCACGCCGGCCTGCAAGGGCACGAAGTATGGGGTGATGAGGGTGAGGTTGCGCCGCGGTGTTCCGAGCCCCGCCAGCATCGCCTCCGTCGCGGTCTGGGCGTCGTGCACGTCGCGCAGGCCCTTCTCCGGTGCGTCACTTACGAGTTGCGTACGCGCCCACGTGAACGGCGGTGCCGAATCTCGAAGCAGCGCCGCAAACGGGCTACGACTGACGGCCTCACCGTAGCGACGCCCATCGGGCGTTCCGCTGGTGCGCGCGACGGCCTCCCGGAGCCGCGAATGGTCCGCGGCGCGCGCGGCGCCGAGCAGCTGCGAGACCGGATGCGACGAGGCACTCGCCCAGTAGCGGTCAAAATCCGCCGAGAGCGACGGGACGACGTCCCCCACCACGAGCACATCCAGGTCGGTGAACTGGAGCTGCGCGTCGTTCGCGAAGTACTCGTCACCGATGTTCCGGCCACCGACGATACCGGCCTGATTGTCGGCGATGAAGCTCTTGTTGTGCATCCGTCGGCTCGTCCGGCCCGGGGACGTGATGAACGCCATCCACTTGGCGCGTCGCGGACGGACGGGGTTGAACAGCCGCACCTCGATCTGCTCGTGGGCATCAAGCGTCGCGAGTCGCCGGTCCAGGCGGCGCGTGCCAAGGTCGTCGAGCAGTAGGCGGATGCGGACGCCGCGCGTGGCGGCACGCTGCAACGCGTCCATCACGAGGAGTCCCGTGTGGTCGCGTCCCCAGATGAAGTACTGCAGGTCCAGGGTTCGCTCGGCCGCGTCGATCAGCGCGAGCCGAGCGGCGAGCGCATCGACGGGATCGTCCAGCGCGACAATGCCCGATTCCCCGGGATGGGCATCCGCGGCCGCCGAGATGGCCGCCCCGATGGTGGTGCCGCGGGCGTCGGTTGCGGGCAGGGCCATCGACTCCGGCCGCAGCGTCGGCGGCGCGTTGACGCAGCCCGTCGCTGCCAGCGCGCCCAGCCAGCGTGCCGCGCCGAGCGCGCACCGCGCCCGACGCCACCAGGGACTGACGGCAACGGCCGTCATCAGCGAATCCGCACCGCCGTGCCAATCGGCACCCGGTCATACAGCCAGGTGATGTCGGCATCGTGCAGCCGGATGCAACCGTGCGTGACTGCCTGTCCGATCGATGCCTTGTCGAGCGTTCCGTGGAGGCCAACGCCATTCGCCAGCATCAGGCGGAACGGGCCGAGGACGCCCGGGAGTCGGCGCTGGGAGGTGCCGAGCGGCGGGATGAACACGATGCCGTCGAGGATGACGTCGACGCCTGGCGGCGCCGCGCGAAAGACGCCGTCGCGCCCGAGCACGCCCACGGTCCCGTCACGTACGAGCAACGCGCGGCCGTCCGAGAGCTGGTACGGGCTCGACGCCTCGAGCTGATGCACGCGGAGCTTTCGGTCACGCGCGAGTTCGATGTAGTACCAGTCCGGCGGCACCCACAGCGGACGGACCTGCTTCTCGGTGACTCGCGTATCGCCGACCGGTGTGCGGAAGCGCCAGGTCCGGCCGTCGCTGCGCAACGTCTTGCCGCTGCCGACGGCAACCGCTGCGGTGAGCAGCGTGTCCCCGCCTGATGAGATCGCCCAGAGGGTGCGCGCCTCGAGGGAGATGTGGAGCACCTGCACCGCGGCACTGTCGGGATGCCGGACTGCAGACTGCGCGCGGGCGTGACCGACGCAGCCAGCCACCATCATCAGGGCGACGCACAAACGCCGCGTCGTTTCTCTCGACACTTGCCCTCCGCGTCTGCTTCCAGTCTACCGACGGCCTGGCGCGGCACAAGACGGCAATTACCGCACCGTCGCACAGGGAAATCCCGATTGTTGCCCTCTGGCCCGTCCGGGAGCTTCAAGCGGGACCGTACAGGTCTTACGGCGTGCGCCGGGTACCGTACGTGGACAGGCTGACGAATCGACCCGTGCTGCAACACACGCGCACCAGCGCGGCGGATTCCGTCCTAGCGCCGCGTACGCTTAGTGTCATCGTGCCGTAGTGAGCGGGCACACGCCTGCTACTCGCCAAGTCGCGACTCCTTTTCGGTAGGCAGAACGTTTGCTTCTGCTGCGAGCGCTTCAATAAGAAGCAGTTGTGGGGCGGCCGCTAGGCCGTCCCATGCTTCCATACGCGGCCGCCCCACAACTGCCATCCGCACCGCGTTCATCGGCAGCAAGCGTCGTTACACGGCCGCCGCGCCGCCGACTAGAACTCGCGCGGCGTCTGTTGCCGCCCATGCACGATCGCGAGCAGTTCGATGGCGTCCGGCCGCACGCGATAGAAGACGCGGTGGGACTCGACGACGAGTTCGCGCACCTCCAGGTCCTCGGCCTCGGGGGCGAGCTTCCCCATGTGCGGGTGTTCGCGGAGCAACTGCAGCCGGTAGTCCATGCGCGCCACGACGCTCTCGGCGTAGATGGCGGAGGTGCGGCTGATGTATTCGGCGATGCCCGCGAGGTCCGTGACCGCGCGCTCCGTCCAGCGGAGCGGGAGCACTAGGCGGGGCGGCGAATGCGCGCGCGCACGCGCGCGAGGGCCGTCTCGTGGTCCACGGTGCGTCCGCTGTCCGCGTCAGCGACGCCCTGCTCGATGGCCTGGCGGACGTAGACCTCGTAGGCGAGGTCGTCCCAGCCGGCGCCGGCCGGGAGCTGGTCGATCAGGCGCTTCGCGTCGTCGCGGATGTCAGGGGCGTCGGCCATGCTTGGAACCTGTAGCGGCCCTCTGCGGGGCGCAACCTCGGCGACCGCGAGAGCGTGGGCGAGTCCGTGTAACGTCAGCTTGTGTTGACGTGACCCCCGTTTCTGTACCAGCGATTATGCCGGTCCGGGGGTCAGGGTGGTTGAAGTTGCAGCCTCGGCAAGCACGAGCGCAAACTCGCGCGGGGTGAGGTCCTTGAGCCGGCTGTGCGGTCGCTCGCATTCGTAGTCGATGCGCCACGCTTCGATCGTCCGTTGGGCATCGGCGAGACTGACGAACCAGCTCTCGTTCAGGCACTCGTCCCGGAACGTCCCGTTGAAGCTCTCGATGAAGGCGTTCTGCACGGGCTTCCCCGGATCGATGAAGTCGAGCACGACCTGGTGACGATGCGCCCACTCGTCCAGCGCCGCACTCACGAACTCGGGCCCGTTGTCACACACGATGGCCCGCGGATACCCGCGCACGGCCGCGACGCGGTCGAGCACGCGCACCACGCGCTCTCCGGGGAGCGAGACATCGACTTCAATCGCGGGACACTCCCGCGTGCAGTCGTCGACGAGGGTGAAGCACCGGAACGCGCGGCCGTCCCCCAACGTGTCGCGCACGAAGTCCATGCTCCACCGCTCGTTCGGGCGCGTCGGCACCGCCACCGGGGTGCGCGGCACCACGGCGCGCCGCTTCCGCCGCCGGCGACGCACCTGCAGCCCCTCCTCCTGGTACAGGCGCTGGACCCGCTTGCGGTTGATCGGCAGGCCCTCGCGCCGCAGCACCCGCGTCAGTTGCCGATAGCCCCAGCGCCGCCGCGTCGACGCGAGCTCGTGCAGCCGCGCGCGGAGCGCCGTGTCGGGCGGCCGCACGGACGCGTAGCGCTGGGTCGAGCGGGCGAAGCCCGTGAACCGGCACGCCCGGCGCTCCGAGACCTCGGCGGTGGTCATCACGTGGTGGACGGCCGTCCGCCGTTGCTCGGGCGTCACCACTTTTTTCCCAGCAGGTCCTTCACGACCTGCAGGTTGAGGGCCTGGTCGGCGACGATCCGCTTGAGCTGGCGATTCTCGTCCTCCAAGGCCTTCAGCCGCTGGGCCTCGCTCACCTGCAGGCCGCCGTACTTCCGCCGCCAGCGCTGGATCGTCGTCTCGCTCACACCGATGCGGCGGCACACCTCCGCGAGCTTGGCGCCCGCCGCGAGCTCCTGTAGGTACCCCACGATCTGCGCTTCCGTGAATCGACTCTTTCGCATTGGTCCTCTTGGATGGAGGACCGCCATAATAACTGGATCAGGTTTCGGGGGTCACGTCACAACCAGCTGCGCAAGCACGGCGGAATCGCGCGCGATGTAGGTCTTGATGCCGGCCAGATCTTCCACGGCCTGCTCGGTCCAGCGGATGCGCATCACAGCCCGAGGCGGCGCTTGACCTCGTCGTGTTCAACCAGGCGGCCGGCCTCGACGTCGGCCTTTCCGCGCTCGATCTTGGCGAGGAACAGCACCCGCTCCATCGCCTCTTCGACCGAGGCGCCCTCGGGGAGATGATCGGCGGCTTCGTGCAGCAAATCCTTCGCGGTCGGGTGGGCCATAGCGTCCTCGGGGCGGAGAAGGGACACCGGAATCTACCCCATCGTACTACGGTTTGCGCCGACGCTGGTCTCCTGAACAGTCGGGGACATAGGTAACACAACTGTCCGGGTACATGGGTGACAGTCCTCCCTAAACTGCACGGTCTCCCTCTCTTCCGCGAGTTAGACCGATGCCTTGGCAGGAGACCCAGTCCGTGGACCAACGGGAACGTTTCATCGACGACGTGCAGCGCGGCCGGATGCCGGTGCTGCAGCTGTGCGCGCACTACGGCGTGAGCCGGAAGACCGGCTACAAGTGGATCGCCCGGGCGCGGGAGGAAGGGCGCCAGGGGCTCAAGGACCGGAGCCGCGCGCCGCACCACTGTCCGCACAGGATGTCCGCGGAGCTCGCCGACCTGCTCTGTGCGTTGCGCATCAAGCACGACGACTGGGGCGCGCGGAAGCTCCTGAAGGTGTTGCAGCGCCGGCACCCGCGGCGCACGGACTGGCCCGCGCCGAGCACGGTGTCGGCGATGCTGGCGCGCGAGGGCTTGGTCACGCACCGCCGGAAGCGTCGGGCGCGGCCGGAGCATCCTGGCGGCGGACGCATCCACACCGCGGCGCCGAACGACGTGTGGACCACGGACTTCAAGGGCGAGTTCCGCACCGGGGACGGGCAGTGGTGCTATCCGCTCACGCTGGCGGACCAGCACACGCGCTACCTGTTGGCGTGCCACGCGCGGCCCTCGACGCAGACGGTGACGGCGTGGCCGGTCTTCGAGTGGGCGTTCCGGGAGTACGGGCTGCCGCGGGCGATCCGCAGCGACAACGGCGCGCCCTTCGCGACGGTGGGGCTGCACGGGCTCTCGCGGCTGAGCGTGTGGTGGCTCAAGTTGGGCATCGCGCACCAACGCATCACGCCCCGGACGCCGAGCGAGAACGGCGCGCACGAGCGGATGCATCGCTCGCTGAAGCGGCGCGCGATCCGGCCCGCGCAGGGGACGGGGCGCGCGCAGCAGCGGGCCTTCGACCGCTTCCGCGACGAGTACAACGAGATCCGGCCGCACGAGGCGCTGGGGATGGAGACGCCAGCCTCGTGCTACGAGGCGTCGTCGCGCGCCTATCCGACGCGGATCCTCGCGCCAGAGTACCCGGGGCACTTCACGGTGAAGGGCGTGACGACGGGCGGGACCTTCCGCTTCCACAACCGGCTGCTCTACCTCGCGAATGCGCTGAGCGGGGAGCGGGTCGGAATGGACGAGGTCGACGATGGCGTGTGGCACATCTACTTCGGTGCCGTGCTGATTGCGACGCTGGACGAGCGGGATTACATCATCCGGGAGTGACTCGACGAGTGTCACCCATGTTGCCGGACAGAAGTGTTACCCATGTACCCGGACTGTACC
>JANJUF010000120.1 GCA_024710705.1 Gemmatimonadaceae bacterium
GCCGAATGCGTCCCACTCGTTCGCGGTTCCGGCGAAGGGCGCGACGTCGAGCGAACCCGCGGCGCTCATGCGGCCGCGAGCAGCGGGGCGTTGCGCATTGGCTCCCAGCGCAGCGCCGGCAACAGCGCCGCGATGCGTCCCAGCACCCCACCCTGCCCCGCATAATGCCGCATCCGCGTCAGCACCGGCACATCCAGCCGCGGTTGGCCGGGGTCCCACTCCCAGGGATGGATATAGAACGTCCCGGCGGCGCCGCGCCCTTCCGCCTCCCGCAACGCCGCTCGCACCAAGAAAGGCGGGAGGATCCGGAAATACGCCCCGCCTGCCGCCGGCAACGTGAGCCCCGCCACTCGCAACGTGGCTGGCGGAAACTCGGCGATTCTCCCGGCCGGTCGCTCGAGCCAATACGGGTCGCGACCGCCACCGGGATACCCATACCCAGACCGTCGCACCGGAAACAGCGACGAATCGTACCGATGTCCTTCCTCGATCAGGATATCCAACGCCCACTCATTGCCAGGCGTGATCGAGAACGACGGTGCCCGAAACCCGATCACCTCGGCCCCAGTGATATCCTCGATGATCCGCTTCGTCTTGCGCACCGACTCCCGAAAATGCTCCGGCGTCTGATGCGTGATCCGCAAATGATCGTAGGTGTGCGACGCCACCTCGTGCCCCGCCGCGACGATGCGCTTCATCATCGCCGGATGCCGCTCGGCCACCCAGCCCACCGTGAAGAAGGTGCCGAGCGCTGCGTGCTGGGCCATCAGCGCGAGCAGCTCGTCCACCGAGCGCTCCACGCGCGACTCGAACGCGTCCCACTTCGCCATCGGCGCGTAGGGCGAGAGCGCGACGACCTGGAAGTACTCCTCCACATCCACCGTGAAGAAGTGCTTCACACCGTTGGTCGTACGGGGACCCACCGGCGCCTCAGCGCGGCGTGAGATCGAGCGCGCTGCGTGGCCGAAGCACCCAGCTCCCGCCCCCGGTCGGCACGAGCACGCCGATGAGGTCGTAGCGCGCGCCGGGATCGAGCGAGCCCACCGCGAACGGCGGACGGAAGGCGATGTCGGCCACGCGGTCCAAGAGCACGGTGAGCGGCCCGCTGCCATCGTCAACGGTCAGCGTGAGGCTGCCGAGCACGGTCGCCGTATCGGACACCACCGCATCAAAGACCTGCACCATCGCCGCATCCAGCGCGCCGCCATCGGCCGTGGACGCCGTCAGCGTCCCCACGTTCGGTACGGTGGGAATGAACGTCGCCCCGAGCACGTACACGGTGACGTCGTCAATCACCCGTTCGCCGTTCCGCAGGGCCACGCGCCCCCGGAGGCGCACGCTGTCGCCCGCCACCGCTGCGGTGGGACGCACCCGCGTGGCGCGCAGGGCGCCGGCGGTGTCCACCACGTGGAGAAGCGTGTCCGAGTACGTCGCCCGTGAATGCAGCGCCACGCCGGTCACGAACACGCGCGTACCCAGCGTGGCGCTGCGCACTTGCTGTGTGCTCAGCGAGGGGAAGCTCGCCATCGCCTCCACGCTCACCGAGTCGTCGGGGCGGATCGTGAACGGCCCCGCCGTCACGTTGGTGATCTGCGCGCTGTCGCCGACGCTCGCCGGATCGATCACGAGCGTGTAGGTGCCCACCGGAATCCCGGTGCTGCGGAAGGTGCCATCCACCCCGGTGGTGATGCGCGCCACGGTGTCGTTCGAGAGCGGGGTGACAAACCGCACCAACACGCCGCCGAGCGGCGCGTCTGCCGGGTCGAGATTCCCCGAACCGTTGGCATCGAAGAACACGATGCCGCGCGCGATGCCGGTGGCGGTGATGCCGACGGTGCGGTACGCCCCGGCGTTGTCGCAAGCGGCGATGCCAGCGGCGATGCCCGCCGCGGCGAGGAGTCGCGTGATGCGCCTCATGGCGTGACCCTCACGCCAACGCGCCACAGCACGCCGGCGGACCGGTCGGAGAAGATCTTGCCGAAGTTCGGGTTCACGATGTAGGGCACGGTGGTGACCCCCGTCGTGGAATTCGTCGAGAGGGTGCCGGTTGGGTCCACCGTCAACAGGGCGCGGTCCACCGGGCCACGCACGCCAGCCACCACGTTGAGACCTTCAAGCAGGAGATCGAGGCGACCAATAGTCAGCTGCCCCAAGCGCAGCGCCACGCGCACGTCCAGCCGATGCACGAGCTCGCCGCGACAGGAGTTGCGCGAGGCGAACGTCCCAACGTTGTCCTCAAGGCAGCTCCACTCCTCTAACACCTCCGGCATCCCCGCCAGCGCCGCGTCAATGAACGCCGGATCGTTGTTCCAGTCGCCGTCGCCATTGGCATCCACGCCACCGCGCACACCGGGCGTGAACGGCGTCCCTGACCGCAGGCGATACACGACGCCGAGTCGCACCGCCGAGCTCGCGGCCCAGTCGGCAGCGACCATCAACCGGTGCGGGATGTCGAGATCGGACGTGCCCTCGACCCAATCCTCGCCGGCGAGACCATTCGGAAACGGCGAGAGACGCGTCGCCGCGAAGCCGGGCACATTGTCGGTGGTGTTGCTGTAGGTGTAGCTGACGCCGAGGCTCAACCCTTCCTCGCGCACGCGCTCAAGCCCGGCGGTCACGCCCCAAAACGACGAATAGCCGGTGGCCTCGAGCACGTGGGCGGCGTCGAACCCGCCGAAGCGGCGATTCGACTCCGGCACGGCAGTGACCAGCGTGCCCACCTGCTGCAACTGCCCATACAGCTCACGGCCATACTGGTCCGCGCCACTGGGCGCAGCCGGAAGATTCAGGTCGCGCCGACGTGCGAGCAGATCGGTGTGCCGATACACGCCGCCGAGCGAGCCGCTCCAACTGCCCATGCGACGCGTGATGCCGAGCGAGAGTCGCTGCGTGCGCGGCCCCTCGAAGTCGGGACCGAGCATGGTGAGGGTGCGTCCTACGAGCGGCGCGTCGGCCGCGCTCGGCGCCATCGGCCACGATGACATGTCACCCACGCCCAGCCGCACCTGCGCGGCGCGGTCCAGCGTCAGGACCTCGGCGAGGTCGCGACGGTCAGGCAGGTCGTGGAAGACGCCACCGCCGCCCTCGATGATCCACTCGCGCGCGGCGCCGAGCTCCCAGCGAATGCCCACCCGCGGCGAGATGCGCGAGCCCGGCTTGGTGTTGGCGGTGTTGTCGAGACCGGTGGCCGCGAGCCACTCGTTGTTGGCTTCGATGCGGCCCAATGGGAGGCGCACGTTGTCCATGCGGCCACCGATGGTGACGGTGAATCCATCGGCAAGGCGCCAGGCATCCTGCAGGAGAAACGAGGACTCGGCGGTCCGGAACTGTCCGGCGTACGACTGCACCTCCACGCCGCGCCAGGCACCCGACTGGGCGAGCGGGTCGCCGTCCACGTACTCACCGAAGGAGAACTCGCCGTCGGAATCGCGCAGCGAGCGCGCGTCGTGCTGGTGCAGGGCGCCCGACACACCGGTCTTGATGCGATGCGCGCCGAGGTCCCAGTGCAGCAAGCCGGTGACGCGCGAGGTGGAACGCGAATCGTCGAAGGGCGCGCCGACGGCGCTGCCAAGTGCGCTGCCCGTGGGCATGAACGTGCGGGGAAGTCCGCCGGCGGTCCGGCCGCTGGCATCGCCGATCTCGCTGGAGATCCGCCACTCGGTGGCCACCCGTGAGGAGAGTCGCGCGTGGACATTCACGCCGGCCTGCAGCCCGACTGCCTCGTACTCGTTGCCGAAGGCTGCGCCGAGCCCGACTTGTTCGGCGATGCCGGTGGAGGTGTAGCGCGAGCCGGAGGCGCGGGCCGTGATGGCGATGCGGTCGCTGGGCTGCCAGTCGAGGCGCCCGAAGGCGCTGATGCGCTCGTCGGTGCGTTCGTCGGTATCGTCGGTGGCGTTGAGCGGGCCCACGGTTCCCCGCTGGTAGTCGGCGCCGAAATTCACCTGGGCGGTGTCGCCCTGGATGGGGCCGCTGGCGGCGAAGGCGCCGCCGAGGTTGGCGGTGCCGCCTTCGGTGATGATCCGCGTGGTGGGCAGGCGTCCGCCGCGTTGCGACGTGGCCGCGACACCCACACCCGAGCCGCCGACTTCCACGTCGTAGCCCAGTCCACCGATGCGCGCCGCCGAGAAGGCGCGGGTGGGGAGCGCCAGTGCGGCGCCGTCCGTGCCGAGTCCACCCGGCGCGCCCACATACGCCACGCGCGAGCCTTCGACCATGGCCTCGGTGTAGCGCCAGGGCAGCCCTTCGACGGAGTTCTGATCGGCGATCGTGCTGAGCCCCGCCACGTCGCTGATCAGACGACGCGAGCCCACAAGGTCCGCGTAGCCGCGCTCCACGAGCCAATCGCTCGAGGAGGAGTGGTCACCGCGGCGTTGCACGGTGTCAATCGTCGTGACCGGTGGCGCAGCCGCGCGGATGACTGGCTCGAGCAAGGCCTCGCGGCCGGCGCCGACGTCAATGTCGAGATGCACCACCGGGCGGTAGCCCAGCGCCTCGACGCTCACGTCGTAGCGGCCGGCAGGGAGGGACACGAAGCGGAACGACCCGTCGCGGGCCGTGAGCGTATAGCGCACGGCGCCGGAGGAGCGGTCCTCCACGCGCACTTCAGCGTTGGCCACCACGCGTCGGGCGCCATCGCGCACCACACCTTCGAGCTGGCCGAAGGTGAGGCTTTGGGCCTGGGCCGCGCTGGTGAGCGCGAGGCCAAGGAGCATCGCAAACAGTGGGGCTCTGAGCACGGTCTCGGGGTTCTGGTCTACTACTGACGACGCATCGCCCGAAATGTACCGGGCCCCCTCGGGACGGGCTAGAAGATGGTGTAGATGAAGGGGGCCAGCGCCGAGCCCTGGGCGAACACCAGCAGCGCGCCGACGAGGACCATCACGATGATGATCGGGGCCAGCCACCACTTCTTGCGGACGCGCAGGAAGTCCCAGAACTCCCCCATCAGTCCGCGACGCTTCGTTGCCATATGCCGAGTCTCCGTCAGAACTGCCGGGTGAGGTCGCTGCGTTGCGCGTCGTCGGGACGCACCTGCCAGTAGCTGGCCCCCTGCTTCACCCGCAGCGGCCGCTTGCCGAAGAGCGCCAGCAGGAAGCTGATGGGGGTGATGACCACGAAGTAGATCACGCCCATGAAGATTGGCGTGGTGATTTTCGAGATGAGGTGCGCCAATCCCATCCAGGCGCGTTGCAGCGGCCCCAACTGCGCTGGCATGGCGACGCCGAGGGCGAGGAGCACGCCGCCGAGCGTGCCGAAGACGGTCGCGAGCCTGTCGAGCTCACGCCACAGCACGAACGCGCCGAGGACCAGGAACGCGATCCCCACCGTGAACGCGAACTTGCGGCCCTCGGCCGCGGTCAATCCAGCTGGAACTCGGTCCGCCAATCTCCCTCCTCCTTCCACTCCGGCTGATCTCCCTTGGCCAGGAGATACGGCCCGAGCACGAGATAGTCTATGTGGGTGCGCATGAAGCAGCGGTAGGCGTCGAGCGGCGTCATCACGATGGGCTCGCCGCGCACGTTGAACGAGGTGTTCACCAGCACCGCGCATCCCGTCTGCCGCTCGAACTCGGCGAGCAGGGCGTGGTAGTCGGGGTTGGTGTCGGCCGTCACCGTCTGCACGCGCGCCGAGTAGTCAATGTGCGTCACCGCCGGGATGTCGGACTTCGGCAGGTTCAGCAGGTCGAGGCCCCAGAGCTTCTTCTGCTCGGCGGTCATCGGGACCTGGCGTTCATTCTTCACCGGGGCCACGAGCAGCATGTACGGCGAATCGGTGTGGAGCTCGAAGTAGTCGCTCACGCGTTCGCGCAGCACGCTGGGCGCGAAGGGGCGGAAGCCTTCGCGGAACTTGATCTTGATGTTCATGTCGGCCTGCATCTTCGGGCTGCGTGGGTCGCCGAGGACGCTGCGGCAGCCGAGTGAGCGAGGGCCGAACTCCATGCGGCCGTTGAGCCAGCCGATGATCTTGCCGTTGGCGAGGTGGGTGGCCACGCGCTTCGTCAGTTCCGGGCGCGCGAACTTCTCGAACTTTGCGCCGACGCCTTTCAGTGCGGTTTCGATCTCAGCGTCCGTGTATTCGGGGCCGAGGTAGGCGCCTTTCATCGAGTCCTTGCCGGGCACGACCGTTCGCGGCTTGTCGAGGTGGCGGTGCCAGATGAGCTGGGCCACGCCGAGCGCGCCGCCGGCGTCACCGGCGGCGGGTTGGATCCAGATGTTCTTGAACGGGCCGTTGCGGAGGATCTTGCCGTTGCCCACGCAGTTGAGGGCCACGCCGCCGGCGAGGCAGAGGTTCTCGAGGCCCGTCTCGCGATGGGCGGTGCGGGCCATGCGCATCATGATCTCTTCGCAGACGTCCTGCACCGAACGGGCGAGGTCCATCTCGCGCTGCGTGAGGAGGGTCTCGGGGGCGCGCGGCGGGCCGCCGAATAGCTCATTGAACGCGGGACTCGTCATCGTGAGCCCGCCCAGATAGTTGAAGTACTTCTGGTTGAGCGTGAAGGAGCCGTCTTCCTTCAGGTCAATCAGGTGCTTGTGGATGAGGTCCACGTACTTCGGCTCGCCGTAGGGGGCGAGGCCCATCACCTTGTACTCGCCGGAGTTGACCTTGAAGCCGGTGTAGTAGGTGAATGCGGAGTAGAGGAGGCCGAGGGAGTCGGGCCAGTGGAGCTCCTTCACGATGCGGAGATCGTGGCCCTTGCCCACGCCGATGCTGGCGGTGGCCCATTCGCCGACGCCGTCCATGGTGAGGACGGCCGCCTCCTCGAAGGGCGAGGGGAAGAAGGCGCTGGCGGCGTGGGACTCGTGGTGCTCGGCGTAGTAGAGTTCGCCGTCGTACTTCTCGAGTGCGTCGCGGAGGGTGCGGTCCTGGTAGATCTTCTCCTTGATCCAGAGCGGGCCGGCTTTGCGGAAGGAGCCGAAGCCGCGGGGGGCGATGCCGAGGTAGGTCTCGAGGATGCGCTCGAACTTGAGGAGGGGTTTGTCGTAGAAGCCGACGAATGCGAGGTCGTCGCGGGTGATACCGGCTTGGCGGAGGCAGAAGTCCACGGCGTGCGCCGGGAAGGCCGCGTCCCCTTTCTTACGCGTGAACCGTTCCTCGGAAGCGGCCGCGACGATCTCGCCGTCGCGAAGCAGGCAGGCGGCGCTGTCGTGGTAGAAGGCCGAGATGCCGAGGATGTGGGTGGGGGACGATTCTAGCACTTGGCGAATATCGCGGGGCCGCCAAGCGGGCGATAGTATTCCTCGTCGCAGAACCCTCCCCCCTCGGAGCCCTGATGTCGCCGCTCGCATCCGTCGCGCTGCACCCTTTG
Source organism: Gemmatimonadaceae bacterium (assembly GCA_024710705.1). Taxonomy (GTDB): domain Bacteria; phylum Gemmatimonadota; class Gemmatimonadetes; order Gemmatimonadales; family Gemmatimonadaceae; genus Pseudogemmatithrix. The sequence goes on from JANJUF010000120.1 coordinate 7,307, forward strand.
GTGCAGACCGCCGCCGAACGCCTCGCCGCCGCCCGCGAAGGGCTCGACACGCCCATCGCCGAGCGCGCCATCGGCCTCCTCGGCATCGCGACCATGCTCGGGCTCGCCGTGCTGCTCTCCTACGACCGCAAGCGGATTGACTGGAAGCTCGTGGCCTCGGGACTCGGCCTGCAGTTGGTGTTCGGCCTCATCGTGCTCAAGACCGAAGCGGGTCGCATCGTCTTCCAGCGCATCGGCGACGTGATCACGTCGCTGCTCGGCTTCCAGGAGGAAGGCGCACGCTTCGTGTTCGGCAACCTCGTGCAGTCCACCGTGCCCGTGAGCGGTGGCGCTGCAGAGGGCGCCGGGATGGTCGCGCAGACCGGCGCGTACTTCGCCTTCAACGTGCTGCCGACCATCATCTTCTTCTCGGCGCTGATGTCGGTGCTGTACTACTTCGGCATCATGCAGGTCATCGTGAAGGGCCTGGCCTTCGTGATGCAGAAGACGCTGAAGACCTCGGGACCGGAAACGCTGTCGGCGTCGGGCAACATCTTCCTCGGACAGACCGAGGCGCCGTTGTTGATCAAGCCGTTCGTGGGCTCCATGTCGAGGTCGGAGCTGAACACCGTAATGGTCGGCGGATTCGCGACCGTGGCCGGCGGCGTGCTCGCTGCCTACGTGGGAATGCTGTCGGGGTGGTTCCCGGGAATCGCCGCGCACCTGCTCGCCGCCAGTGTAATGAATGCGCCAGCGGGGCTCGTGCTCTCCAAGATCCTGCTTCCCGAGACGGCCGAGGCGCGCGCGAAGGCGACCGGCCTGCGCGAGGCCGAGGCGGCGATGAAGGCCGCCGAGCCGGTACCGCCACGCAAGCGAATCCTCCAGATCGGAGGGCACAGCGGCGAGAGCGGTGCCATTGAGGCCGCGGCAAACGGTGCGGCCCAGGGTGTGCAGCTCGCGCTCAATGTGGGCGCGATGTTGATGGCGTTCATCGCGCTGGTGGCGTTGCTCAACGCGATGCTCGGGTGGACCGGCGCGACCGTGGGCCTCGACGGTCTCTCGCTGCAGAGCATCCTCGGCGCGCTGCTGCGCCCGCTGGCCTGGGTGATGGGCGTGCCGTGGCAGGACACTGCCTACGTGGGCTCGCTGATCGGCATCAAGGCGACGCTGAATGAGTTCGTGGCCTACGCCCAGTTCGGTGCGGACCTCGCAAGTGGGCGCGTCATCGAGCCGCGCTCGGCGATCATCCTCACCTATGCGCTGCTGGGCTTCGCCAACTTCAGTTCCATCGCCATCCAGATCGGCGGCATCGGTGGCTTGGCGCCGGAGCGGAAGGCGGAAATCGCTGGCCTCGGGCTGCGCGCGATGATCGCCGGCAACCTCGCGGCCTTT
>JANJUF010000046.1 GCA_024710705.1 Gemmatimonadaceae bacterium
CCTCCCGCCTCAGACCCAATGCTCAAGCGCCTCGCGCTGCCCTTCATCGCCGTGCTGCTCACGCTCGCCGCCATCGTGCTCGTGCGCACGTTGCAGGTGCCCGACCCCGCACCGGCCGCCGCTGCGGGCGCCGTCGTCGAGGTGGATGAAGCGCAGGCGGCCGAACGGCTGGCCGAGGCGGTGCGGTTCCGCACCATCTCCTACCAGACCGGCGCGCCGATCGACACCGCCGCCTTCCTCGGCTTCCACGACTTCCTGGCCCGATCGTTCCCGCTCGCGCATCGCGCGCTGCGGCGCGAGCTGATCGGCAGCCTGTCGCTGCTCTACACCTGGCCGGGCCAGGACAGCGCGCTCGCGCCGGTGGTGCTGATGGGACACATGGACGTCGTCCCCGTGACGGAGGAGAACCGCGCCGAGTGGTTGCACGACCCCTTCGCCGGCACCATCGCCGATGGATTCGTGTGGGGCCGCGGAACGCTCGACGACAAGACGACGGTGCTCGCCATCCTCGAGGCCGTCGAAGGGATGCTCGCCGCGGGACTCGTGCCGCAGCGCACGGTCTACCTCATGTTCGGACACGACGAAGAGGTGGGTGGACGCTTCGGTGCGGCCGTGATCGTGGATACACTGGTCGCGCGCGGCGTGCGGCCTGCCCTCGTGCTGGACGAAGGCGGATTCCTCACCAGCGGCGCGCTGCCCGGCATCCCCGGCCGCGCGGCCATCGTCGGGATCGCCGAGAAGGGGTACCTCTCGCTGGTGCTCACCGCGAGCGCGCAGGGTGGCCACTCCTCGATGCCCCCGAGCCGCACGGCCGTCGGCGCGCTCAGCACCGCCATCGACAAGCTGCTGGCGAATCCCTTCCCGGCCTCGCTCGACGGGCCCACCGGCGCGATGCTCGAGGCCATGGCCCCGTACTCGGGATTCGGCCAGCGCGCCGTGCTCGCCAATCTCTGGCTCACCTCGCCATTGCTCGTGCGCCTGCTCAACGAGTCGCCGATGGGCGGCGCGCTCACCCGCACCACCATCGCGCCCACGATGCTCGACGCCGGCGTGAAGGACAACGTGCTGCCGCCCGAAGCGCGCGCCGTCGTGAACTTCCGCGTCCGCCCAGGCGAATCGAAGGCCAGCGTCATCGCCCGCGTGCGCGAGGTCATCGCCGACACGCTCATCCTGGTCGCCGAGCGTGACAGCGCCAATCAAGACCCCTCGGCGGTGTCCGATGTCAACTCGCCGGCGTTCCGGCTGATCGCGCAGACGATCCGTGGCATGGCCCCAGGCGAGCAGTTGCCGGTGCTCCCCTACCTCGTGATGGGCGGGACGGACGCCAAGTTCTGGTCGGCGCACTCGGACCGCGTGTTCCGCTTCCTGGCCATTCCCCTGGGCGATGGCGACGTGGCGCGCGTGCACGGCGTGAACGAGCGGCTCGCGGTGGCGGACTACAGGACCGCCGTCGGCTTCTTCGCGCAGCTCCTGCGCGGACTCGACGGCCTATGACGATCCTGCTCTTCGCGGTGGCGCTGGTCGGCCTCTTCCTCACCGCCATCGGGCTGCCCGGCACCTGGCTGCTCCTCGCGGTGGCGACAATCGCGAAGCTGGCCACACCCGAGATGGCACTGGCGTGGTGGCCGATCTGGACCGGCTTCGTGCTCGCCTTCATTGCCGAGGGCATCGAGTTCCTGCTGGCCACGAGCTACGCGAAGAAGTACGGCGGTTCCAATCGCGCGGGATGGGGCGCACTCATCGGCGGCCTCGCCGGCGCGCTCGTTGGATTCCCCGTTCCACTCATCGGTCCGCTCATCGGCGCGGTGCTGGGCACGTTCATCGGCGCGCTTGTGGCCGAGTGGTCCGCCACCGGCATGCAGGGCGACGCCGGACGCGTGGCCTGGGGCGCGATGCTCGGCCGCGTGCTCGCCACCGTCGTGAAGGTCGGCATCGGGTTCGTGATCGCCGTGCTGATCCTGTTCTCGGCGCTCACCTAGCCGCGCGTCGCCGGCCCTCAGTGCGGCCCGGCTGACCCCGTGGAGCGTGAGCGCCCTCGGATCACTTCCACCCGCAGCTCGCTCCACCCGCCGATCTGCGCGTACTGCACGCGGATATCGCGCGCACCCGAGGCGATCGGCGCGTAGGCCAGCTCGGAGCCGTGCGGCGTCCAGTGGTCAATCACCAGCCGTCCATCCACCCACACCCGCACGGCGTCGTCGCTGATGGTGCGCAGCGAATGCTCGCCCGGCGGCACGACGATGCGCGCCGTGGCCTCGAGCCCCCAGCGCTCCTGCGGCAGTCCGGCGATGGTCGGGCGATACCACATGTAGTCGAGCCGCGGCTCCCGGCGCTCCAACAGCAGCGCGCCACGCAGCCGCGCGGCGAAGCCCAGGGAGTCACGCGCCGGATCGCCGGTGGAATCGGGCCAACTGATGAAGCGCACCTGCCAGTCGGCGCGCGGCTCGAAGCGCTCGAACGTGACGGGCAACGAGTCGGCGTACTCGAAGCGCAGCGACCAGTCGCCGATGGAGTCGGCGTGGGGCGTCACGGTGATGGTGTCGCCGCTGACGCCACGCTCGGCCGAGACGCGCGCCACACCCCGGCGCGACGCGAGACGCCACTCGCCCGCGGGCCCAAGCAAGCGCAGCCGCACCGTCGTCCGCGACGTATCCACCGGCCAGAGTTTCGGCGAGCGCCAATCGTATGGCCCCCACTCGTCCACGATGATCGCCGCGCGGTCAGGGCGGCCCAGCGCGTGGGCGGGGATCTCCTGCGGCACGTCCAGTCCGCGCGGGGCGAGCGAATCGTACGCCGCACCGAGCAAGGCGCGCGGATCGCAGCGCTCGCTGGGGCTGACGTTCCGGCTCCCGGTGATATGCAGCCCGGTGGTGTTCTCCAACCGCCACTGCGTCACGTGCCCGCCGAACTGGTTGTCGGCAATGCGATAGTCGCGGCTGCGCGTGTCGCGGTGCTTGGGATAGCCCCAGTCCGACGGTTCCACCGGATTGGCCCACAACGCGATGGCCGTGGAATCCTGCGCGAAGCGATTGCGCACGAACGTGTTGTCCTGCCCGTGTTCCAGCGCGATGCCGATGCGGTTGCGCGCGAAGCAGTTGCCCTCGAGCACGGACTCCCAGCTGTAGCCGCCCCAGAGTCCGTGGTCGTTCCCCTCCACGATGTTGGCGATGAAGCGATTGCGGCTGAACGTCGCCTCCATCCCATTGGTGGGCGCGAACGAGAAGTCGTTGTGGAAGAAGAGATTGTCGTTCGCGCCGCCCTGGCCCGTGTCCATCGTGTGCTGGCCGGCCCAGAGGAAGAGCCCGTCGCCGCCGTGGGTCATGGAGTTCCACGCCACCACGTTGCGATGGCTCTGCTCGTACATCAGCAGGCCTGCCGAGTCCTGCCCGCGCCGGTAGTAGCCGTGCTGGTAGCCGCGGACGTTGAAGTCCACGTTGTTGCGCACGATGACGTTGTCGCTCGAGCGGTACATCCCGATGCCGAGCGCCGAGTTGAAGGAGAAATCATTGTTGCGGATCTGCAGGGAGTCGCTGCGCGTCATCAGCAGGCCGTTCATCCCCTGCAGCGCGCGGTTCCCTTCGATCAACCCGCCCCTCACGTCCTCGAGATAGATCGCCGCGCCGAAGCGCATCCACTCGCGCTTCTCGTTCTGGTGGAAGCTCATCCAGTCCACGAGGCTCTCGTGGGCCATCAGCGAGAAGAGCCGCGGCTTCCACTGGCGGCTGAGGTCCATCCCGCTGAGCGTGAGGCCACGCGTGCGCTCGGCCAGCACGGCGAAGCGGTAGCCGCGGATGCGGCCGCCGCGCAGCGTGACCTGCTCGCCGCCGTCAATGCGGATCGCGAGGCCTTGCGCCGCATCGGGGTCGGCCGTGGGGGGCGTACCCTCGAGCACCACCCCGGTGAGGTCCACGGTGATGTTGCGGCCGCGGATGGTGACGAGCGGTCGCTCGGTGCCGGCGGACGCGGCGATGCGATAGGTGCCCGGCCGGATGCGCACCGACTCGGTGATCACCATCCCGGGGCGCAGCGGGACCTCGCGCACGCTGGCTTGCGCGGCGAGAGGCAGCGGTGCCGCGAACAACAAGAGCGCGGTGCGCAGCGTCCGCATCAGCGCCGCACGAGGTTCACCACGAACAGATCGCTGCGCCGCTCCTCAACCGGAAAGTAGAAGGCGCGGCTGCCCACGTCGAAATCGGAGCGCAGGGATTGGAAGCGTGGATCCGGGAAGCGCACCGCCACCGTGGGCGTCCCTCCGCGTACCGGGACCGACCAGATGGTGGAATAGCCGCGGTCGCCTTCGCCACCCTTGTAGTAGAGCAGGTCCCCGCTGCGTGAGAAGCGCACCTGTTCGTGCAGGAACGCCGCCAGCCAGCGCACCCGAATCTCCCGGATCGTTGAACCGTCCTCCGGCGACACCAACAGGATCCCCGAGTCACCGCCCACTGCGAGGATGCGCCCATCGGGCGACCACGTCGGGCGCCGTGTGCGGGTCGCAATCTGCACTGGCGCGCTCCAGCCGGAGGCTGTGCGACGCGACAGCCATCCGGAGAGGTCGCTCTGGTCGTAGATGGCGATGGTGTTCCCGTCGGGCGAGATCGACGGATAGCTCTCCTGCCTTGGCGTGTCGGTCACGCGCTGCACCTCGCCCGTGCCGATCGTGCGCACCTCCACATCGCGCGATCCGGTACGCCACGAGTGGTACGCGAGCGTGCGACCGTCTGCCGAGACGCTGGGCGCGAACTCGTCCCACGGGTCCGAGGTCAGCTGCTCGGGCACTCCACCGTCGATGGGCACACGGAAGATGTCGGCGTTGCCGCGCATGTTGGAATCGAAGTACAGCCAGCGCTCGTCGGCGGACACGAACACGGCCTCCACCACCTGGGACCCCGTCGTCCGCTCCGTGGCGGTCGCGACCGTGGCCTCGCGTGCGCCGATCGGCACTGACCAGACGTTCGCCCGCGCGGTAAACACGGCGTACGCGAGGCGGTCGGCCCGACGCGCGATGGTGATCGAGAAGGCATTCAGTCCCGTCGTGAGGCGTTGCGGCTCCCCACGTCCGCGCCACGCCGCCTGGATCGGCAGCGCGTAGGCGTCCCGGGTGCCGGCCTCGTTCGAGACGAACACGAGGTGCTTCGCATCCGGCGTGAAGTGGGGACTTAGCAGCTCGTGGCGCGGGTCCCCGCGCAACCGCACCGCGCCGTCGCTCACGCGGATCAGGGCCAGCGCGCTGGGCGCGATGTTCCCGAAGTTGCGCGTCGAGAGCGTCGCCTCCGAGTTGCCGCTCGCACAGGCGATCCACTTCCCGTCGCTGGACCAGTCGCAGGAATGCGGGTCCTCGAGCGTGGCGAGCGTCCGGATGGCGCCTCCATCCACCGGCACGAGGAAGAGGGAATCGTCCGACGCCACCAGGGCCGTGCTGCCGTCGTCCGACCAAGCCACGGCCGTCACGCCGCGCCCGGCACGGCCGCCGCGCTTGGCGAAGAGGATGCGCGGCGTGCCGCCGAGTGCCGGCGCGAGCGCGGCGTTGCCGTCGGAGATGAACAGCAGCCGATCGCCATCCGGCGACCACCGCGGCAACGCCTCGATGGCCCGCGCGGCGTCGGTGATGCGCACGGCGCGCCCACCCGAGACCGGGCGCACCACGATGCGCAGCTCCGTCGGCGGGCCGGAGGCGTAGGCCACGAGGTTCCCGTCGGGCGACAGGTCGGGATGCACCTCGAGGTCGGGGTCCGCGGTCACGACGACGGCGCGGCCGAACTCGAATCCAACCGGGGCAGGACCGCGAGTCAGCAGGAACGCGGCGCCAGCGATGGCCGCAAGCCCCACGCCGATCGCGATCGTACGTCGTCCCTGGCGCGTGGACGGTGACGGAGCAGCCGGCTCCGCGTGCAGCGCCCGCGCCAGCGCGTCGGAGAACTCCGCCGCCGTGGCGAAGCGGTCGGCCGGCGCCTTCGCCAGCGCCTTCGCCACCGCCGCGTCCACCCCAGACGGCACGCTCGGCCGCATCACACTGAGCGGCGTCGGCGATTCCGTGATCAGCCGCGCGACCATCGCCTGCATCGTCGCGCCCGAGATCGGCACCTCGCCGGCCAGCATCTCGTACAGCACGGCGCCCAGCGAGTAGATGTCGCTGCGCGCGCCGACGGAACGGTCCCCCGTGGCCTGCTCGGGACTCATATACTGCGGCGTCCCGAGCGAGAGGCCGGTCTCGGTCAGCCGCGCGCCTCCCGCCTCCTGCACGGCGAGCGCGATCCCGAAATCGGCGAGCATGGCCTCGCCTTCCTGCAGCAGGATGTTCTCCGGCTTCAGGTCGCGGTGCACCACGCCGTGGCGGTGCGCGAAGTCGAGCGCGCTCGCCACCTGCCGCGCGATCGCCACCGCCTGCTCCACGTTCAGCTGCGTCTCGCGCGTCATCAGGTCGCGCAGCGACTCCCCACGCACGTAGGGGAGCACATAGTACAGGAACCCGTCGGACTCACCGGAATCGATCAGCGTGAGGATGTGCGGGTGGTCGAGCTTGGCGGTGATGCGGATCTCGGAGAGGAAGCGCTCGGTGCCGAGCACCTGCCCGAGTTCGGGACGCAGCACCTTGAGTGCCACGTCGCGATCGTGCTTCAGGTCACGGGCGAGGTACACCGTGGCCATGCCGCCGGCACCGAGCATCCGCTCAATCACGAAGCGGTCGGCGACTGCAGCGGACAGGCGAGCGAGGTCGGTCATTGACCGGAGAATGTGCCCCCTGGACTACGCCTCGTCCAGCGCCGTCACCACCACGTCGGCGCGCCCATCCTCGTCATAGTGCACATTCAACTGCCAAGGCTGGCAACACACCTCGCAGTCCTCCACGTACTCCTGCGCGTTCCCGCTCCCCGGGTCCAGCGTGATCTCCACGCTGGCCCAGCAATACGGACACATCACCATCGCCTCGGTGTCCGCCGCCTCGTCGTCGTCGCGCCCGTCCTCCTCGCCCTCGACCTCATCGTGGTCGAGATCATCGAGCTCGTTGTCGTCAATCACGGGAACCTCCTTGTTCGCGGCGCGATTCCACCTGCATGTTTCCCTACCCCATTAGACACCCGAGAGCACACTTATGATCACCAGAACGGCAGACGCGAAGT
>JANJUF010000065.1 GCA_024710705.1 Gemmatimonadaceae bacterium
TGGCGCCTCGCGATGCTGAGCGCCGACCGGGCCCTCGAGGGGCACACGGGACTGCGGTTCACCGAGCGGCTGCGCACGAGCAACGGCGGGATTCCCGTGCGCGTGGTCGAAGCGCAGGGTTGATCTCGCGCGCCGCCTAGAACTCGAAGCCGAACGCCAGGTTGAGGTGCGTGTTCGGGTAGTTCGAGGCCGCGTACCGGGTCTTGGTGCTGCGCCACTCCACACCCATCACCAGCGGCCCGGCGGGCCGCCAGTGCAGGTGCGCCTCCGTCGTCGCGTTGCGCAGCAGCATCGGGCTGTCGTCGTCGTTGGGGTCGTCGAGCCCGAAGCCGGCACCGACCAGCAGGCGCGGCGTGACGTCGTAGTTGAGCTGCACCCAACCGCCGATGGTGCGCAGCGGCGTAAGCGAGTCGGCGCCGAAGTTGTACCCGATGCCGCCGCCGCCCAGGCCGGAGAGCATCTGCCCGGTGAAGGCCTCGCCCAGCAGCTCGAAGCGCGAGAGAAAGGGCACGACGAAGTCCGCGGTGATCGCGGAGCTGGTCTGTGCCTCGCCCGCATTGTCGTTCACCTTGCCGTAGTGCACGCCCACGCCGATCTCGGCGGCGCGATCCTCCTCGCCCCAGCCTAGGTGCAGGCGGCCTTGGAGGAACGGCGTGTTGGTGCGCTCGGCGGCGTCGAAGCCCGTGGCGAAGAAGGCCGCCGGCTCGGCGGAGGTCGGCGCGAGGGCGGCGACCTGTGCCCCGAATCGCAAGGCGCCTTCGCTGCGGATGCCGTAGCGGATCTGCGGCAGCCACAGCCAGAGGTTGCCGGCGTACGAGAAGTTGGGCGCGCCCACGGAGGCGAGCGAGACGGGGTTCAGGTTGGCGACGAGCGGCTGCTCCTGGCCGATGAGCAGCTCCGCGTTGCCCCAGTCGAGGATGCCGCGCGCGGTGCGGATGCGCATCAGCGGGAAGGTGCGGCCGCCCGGGCTGGGCACCTGGCCGCCGAAGAAGTCCACGTCGATGTCGCCCGTGAAGGTGCCACCGAGGACGTCGTGCACGGTGTTGGCGCCGCCGATCACCGTCTGGCGGATGGACATGCCCATGCCGCCCTTGAGGGACCCGTCGGGCACCTGCTTGCGATACATGGGAACGTCTGCGTTGTTCGTCTCCTTGTTATTGCTGAAGACGTTCATCAGGACGCGACCCGAGAGCTCGAAGCCGACGCGCGAGCGGGTGCGCAGCCCGCTCTCGGCTTCGGTGGCGAGCTGCTGTTGCAGCATCTGGAGCATGGCCTCGGCGTCCTCGAGGCGCAGTTGCAGTGAGTCGAGGCGGCGCTGATCCGGCGTCTGGGCGGCGGCACTTGCGGCGAGAAGCGTGACGAGGGTCACGAGTCGCGCGGCACCGCGGGCGAAGACTGTGACACGTGTGCTTGACCGTTGCTTCAGCATAGGGGTACCCTTGGGGACGAGTCAGACTGAGGAGCACATGCGTTCTAGGCCGTTCGTTCGCGACATCCTGTCCTTCCTGCGCCGCCCGGCATCGCTGCTGGGCGTGGTGCTGGCATCCGCGTCGCCGCTGCTGGCGCAGGGTGCGGTGGAAGGTCGCGTGAGCATCACCGAGCGTGCGGGCGAGCAGACGACCGACATCGCCAACACCATTATCTACCTCGTGCGCAACGGAGGCGCGAGTCCACGGTTGCCGTCGGCGGATGCGACGATCGCGATGAACGGGCGGGCCTTCGTGCCGCGTGTGCGGGTGGTCCCGGTGGGCAGCCAGGTGTCGTTCCCGAACCAGGATCCGTTCAGCCACAACGTGTTCTCGACCTCGCCGCTGGCGCGCTTCGACCTCGGTCTGTATCCGTCGGGCCGTTCGCGGGACGTACGCTTCCGGCGGCCGGGCGTCGTGCCCGTGTACTGCAACATCCATCCGCGCATGACGAGCTTCGTGCTGGCGGTGAACACGCCGTACTACACGCAGGTGGGTGAGGACGGCCGTTGGCGCATCCCGGGCGTGCCGGCCGGCGAGTACACGCTGCACATCTGGCACGAGCGGGCCGAGGCGGTGGAGCGTCCGCTGTCGGTGGTGGCATCGGGCAATCCGGGCTTCGACGTGACGCTGGATGCGCGCGGGTTCCGTTTCACGCAGCATCGCAACAAGTTCGGACGCGAGTACGACCGCAGCGGCCGCGACCGCTACTGAGCAGCCTTCCCATCGCCTCTCCCACCGTGGCCAAGCGCGGCCTGTCGCTTTCCGTCAAGATCTTCGTTGGTATCTCGGTCGTGGTCCTCGTCGTGCTGGGTGCGACGCTGGTGATCACGGCGCGTTCGGCGCGCATTGCGGCCGAGGCCAGCGTGGCGCGGGTGGGCGCCTCGGCGCGTGAGGCGTTGACGGCGCAGTTGGCGGGCCGCTCGACGGGCCTCCTCAACGCGGCGCGCACGTTCACCGAGAACTCCAACCTGCGCAGCGTGTTCGACCTGCCGCCCGAGGAACGCGAGGCGAGCATGCTCGACCAGTCCATCGTGGCGACGGAGAGCATGGGCGCCGACTGGGTGCAGATCACCGACGGGCAGGGCATGCGCCTCGCCAAGAGCGACGACCCCGAGGCGGAGGCGGAGTCGCTGGCCGGGTCGCCGGCCATCGGTGGCGCGCTGGAGGGCAATGGCATCGAGTCCTTCGGCATCAACGATGACACGCTGCTCTTCCAGACCGCCGTGGTGCCGATCGAGGACAACGGTGTCGTGTACGGCGCGGTGATGGCCGTGCGCTACGTGAACGACGAGTTCGCCGCGCAGGTGAAGCAGGCGGCCTTCGACGCCGTGGACGTGGTGTTCTACGCGTTGGATTCCAACGAGGAGCCGCGCATCAATGCGTCCACGCTGGATCGCGCCACGCTCTCGCCGCCGTTGCTGACCGAGCTGCACCGCATCGCGAGCGCCGAGGGTGACGCGATGCGCGAGGACGTCACGGTCGGTGGCACGGAGTATGTCTCGCTCGGTGGCCTGCTGTACTCGGCGGGCGGCGCCCCCCTCGGCGGCTACGCGCTGCTGCGCAACCGCGACGCCGAGTTCGCGCTGTTCAACGAGCTGGAGCGCACGCTGCTCATCACCGGTGGCCTCGGTCTCCTCGCGGCGTTCCTCTTCTCGGTGCTCGTCGCGCGCTGGGTAACGCGCCCGGTGACGAAGCTCGCCGACGCCGCCCGCCGCGCCTCGGACGGCGATTACAACGCCGAGATCACGGCGGCATCGAAGGACGAGATCGGCGCACTGGCCTCGGCGTTCCGCCGCCTGCTCGGCGACCTGAAGGAGAAGCAGGAGCTGGTGGACTTCCTCTCCGGCAGCAGCGATTCGGCCAAGACCGTGCAGCTGCAGACGGGCGCCATCACGGGCACGCAAGCCAACCGCAACGCGGCCATCGGCCTGATCCCCGGCAACACCTTCGCCGGCCGCTACGAGGTGAAGGAGATCCTCGGCCAGGGCGGCATGGGCACGGTGTTCAAGGCCGTGGACCGCGAGCTGGGCGAAGTCATCGCCATCAAGACGCTCAAGCAGGACTTCCTCAAGGAAGATCCGAGCGCGCTGGAGCGCTTCAAGAGCGAGATCCGCCTCGCGCGGAAGATCTCGCACCGCAACGTCGTGCGCACGCACGACATCGGCGAGCGCGACGGCGTGTACTTCATCACGATGGAGTACGTGGACGGCGCCTCGCTGAAGCAGCTGGTCCGCTCGCGCGGCAAGCTGCCGATCGCCGTGGCGCTGAGCGTGGGCAAGCAGCTCGCGCGCGCGCTGGAGATCGCGCACGAGCAGGGCATCATCCACCGCGACATCAAGCCGCAGAACATGGTCGTCGAGCCGGACGGCGTGCTCAAGGTCATGGACTTCGGCATCGCGCGGCTGGCGTCGCGGCCGCAGGAGAGCGGCGTCACGCAGGCGGGCGCGATCATCGGGACGCCGGAGTACATGGCCCCCGAGCAGGTCACGGGCGAGCCGGTGGACCACCGCGTGGACCTCTACGCGATGGGTGCCGTGCTCTACGAGTGCGTCACGGGCCGTACGCCCCTCTCGGCCGACACGCCCTACCAGATGATCGCGCGCCTGCTGGAAGACACCCCGGACGCCCCGCGCCAGTACAACGCCGAGGTCCCGGTGGAGCTGGAGGTGCTGATCATGCGCCTGCTGTCCAAGAAGGCCGACCAGCGCCCGCAGACGGCCCTCGAGGTGCACGACCGCCTGGCCCAGATCGGCTAGGCCGGCCCCCGCCCGGGGGAGCCGATTCCGTGGGTGAAATCATTAGATTTCAGGCCATGGCACAGGAGCTCCCCCCGATCGCGAGCGTCTTCAACGACGCCTACGCCGCCGAGCAGTTCGAGCGGTACCGCCAAGATCCCGCGTCCGTCGAAGAGTCGTGGCGCCAGTTCTTCCGCTTCGCCGAGGAGGCGATGGGCCGCGGCCCGTCCTCCGGCGGCGGCGACGACTACGCGCGCATCGTCGCGGGTGCGGCGCGCTACACCACGGCCATCCGCTACTACGGCCACCTCGCGGTGCAGCTGGATCCGCTCGGCAGCGCGCCGCCGGGCGCGCCGGAACTGACGCCGGAGTTCCACGGCATCACCGAGGCGGAGCTCGAGCTGGTCTCGGGCGCCTCGCTGGGCTGGCCGCACCTCGCGACCGCCAAGGACGTGGTGGAGCGCCTCAAGAAGCGCTACACGCGTCACCTCGCGGTGGAGGTCGGGCATCTCGGCTCCGAGGAGGAGCGCGACTGGTTCCGCCAGCTCTTCACGCAGGAGCAGCTGACGCGGCCGCTCACGGTGGAGGAGAAGCAGCAGGTGCTGCGCCGCCTCACCGAGGTGGACGGCTTCGAGCGCTTCCTCGGCCGCACCTTCGTGGGCTACAAGCGGTTCTCGATCGAGGGCACGGACGCGCTGGTGCCGATGCTCGACACGGCGATCGCCGAGAGCGCGGCGCTGGGCGCCGAGCACGTGGCGATCTCGATGGCGCATCGTGGCCGCATCTCCGTGCTCGGGCACGTGATGGGCAAGCCGCTGCCGCACATCCTCGGCGAGTTCCAGGGCAAGCACGG
>JANJUF010000078.1 GCA_024710705.1 Gemmatimonadaceae bacterium
GCCATCGGGGCGGCGCAGCCGAGGCGCCGCTCGAGGTCGCGGGCGCTGCGCATCGCGACCTCGCTGCTGCTGATCTGCTGGCCGTAGGCGCCGGCAAGGATCAGCAGGGCGGGCTTGTCCTCGGCGCCGCCGAGGCGCACGAGGTGCACCGGGCGACGGCCGGGGGAGGTGGCGATGGTGGAAACCCGCACGAGCGCCGGCTTGGCACGCGCGAGGGAATCGAGGGTCGCGCCCAGGCGGGCGGCGGTGTGGTACCCGTCTGTGGGGCGCCCCTGGGCGCTGGACGGGAGGGCCAAGGCCGCGAGCAGGAGCGCGGCCGGACCGATCGAGCGAATCACTGTCATCGTCTCGTGGGAAAAGGGGACGACCAAGTGTACGCTCCCCTCAGGGGTGGCGTTGGGAAGGGGGAATCTTGATGGACCGGCCGCGGCGCCCGGGCTAACCTTCGGGAGTCTCCGACTCCGGTGCTCCGATGACCGCCTCGCTTCCGCTCTCCCTCGGCTCCGAGCTGCGCGACCTCGTCGTGCAATGGCGCCGCCACCTGCATCAACAGCCCGAGCTCTCGTTCCACGAGGAGGAGACGGCGCGCTTCGTGCACGAGACGCTCGAGGGATTCGGCGGCCTGGAGATCACGCGGCCCACGGCCACCAGCGTGCTGGCGCGGCTCGTGACCGGGCGTCCCGGCCCGATCCTGGCGATGCGCGCCGACATGGATGCCCTTCCCATCGCCGAGGACACGGGGCTCCCCTTCGCCTCGGCCAACCGCGGCGTGATGCACGCCTGCGGGCACGACGGCCACACGGCCACGTTGCTTGGCGCGGTGAAGCAGCTCCTGGCGATGCGCGACCAGTTGCGTGGAGAGCTGCGCTTCATCTTCCAGCACGCCGAGGAGGTGTATCCCGGTGGCGCCGAGGAGATGGTGCAGCGGGGCGTGATGGATGGTGTGGACCGCGTGATCGGTGCGCACCTGTGGGCGTCGCTCGAGGTGGGGAAGGTGGGTGTGGTCGAGGGCGCGGCGATGGCGGCCCCCGACACCTTCTGGATCACCGTGCGCGGGAAGGGCGGGCACGGCGCCATTCCGCAGCAGACGGTGGACCCGATCGCCGTCGCGGCACAGGTGGTGACGAACCTGCAGCACGTGGTCGCGCGCAGCGTGGACCCGATTGACAGCGCCGTGCTCAGCGTCACGCAGTTCCACGCCGGCACCGCGCACAACGTGATCCCGGATGTCGCCGAGTTGAACGGCACGGTGCGCACCTTCGACGCCGCGCTGCGCACGCGCATCCCGCAGGTGATGGAGCGGATCATCAAGGGTGTGACCGAGGCGCACGGTGCCACCTACGACTTCACCTATGAGCGCGGCTACCGCTCGCTCATCAACGACGTCACCGTGACGCGCGAGATGGCGGCGGTGGTGGAAGCGGCCTGCGGCCCCGACGTGCTGACCACGCTGCGTCCGACGATGGGCGGCGAGGACTTCTCGGCCTTCCTGCAGAAGGCGCCGGGGAGCTTCTTCTTCATCGGGGCGGGGAATGCAGCGCGCGGCATCGTGCATCCGCACCATCATCCGCGATTCGACATTGACGAGCGCGCGCTGGAGACCGGGGTGCGGATCTTCGTCGAGGCGGCGCGGCGGTTTAACGGGTGAGAACAGGAGAGCGAGGAGCGAGGACGAGGAGCGAGGTGCGAGGGCCGAAGAGTGAGGATTGAGGACTGAGGTCAAGGCGGAGCAACCCTTTGGTGCGATAGGAGTGACGTAGACGCATGACACGCCTCGGCCTCGCATTCCTGGTGTTGGCGCTGCCGGTGTCCGCCACGTCGCAGCTCCCGCCGCTTCGGCGTCTCACCACGCCAGCCGCGACCTTTCCCGAGCCGTTCACGGCGATCACGGGACTACGTGCGCTGTCCGACGGGCGCGTGATCGTCAGCGACACACGCGACCGAACGCTGCAGCTGCTCGACTTCCGCAGCGGTGAGGCGCGGGCCATCGGGCGCCAGGGCGCGGGGCCAGGTGAGTACGGCACGCCGATGCGGCTCTTCGCGATGCCGGGCGATTCGACGCTGATGCCGGATCCACAGAACGGGCGCTTCTTCGTCATTCTCCCCGATGGTCGCCCTGGCCCGACCTTCCGGTTGAGCGATGAGGCGCTGTCGAATGCCGGCACCATCGTCGGTGTGGATGGGCTTGGGCGACTGATCTTCGAGCGGGTGCGTCCGCCGGCTTTGCGCGAGATGACGGCAGGGAGTACGGGCGTATCCGACCTCTTCCGACACGATCGCGTGACGGGCCGCACGGACTCGATCGCACGGCTGGCCACCGTGGCCGGTGAAGTCTCGGCGGCGCGCATGCTGGATGGCGGGATGATCCAGGTGAGCACGAACCTGCCACTCGCGGCGCGCGACGTGGTGACCGTCGCCCCGCTGGGGGAGACCGTCCTCGTGCGCGCGTCGCCGTATCGCGTAGATCGCGTGGATGATGCCGGCCGTGCCCGCAGTGGTCCCCCGGCGGAGCCCTCGCGCATTCGCGTGACGCAGGCCGAACGCGAGGCGTTCGTGAAGTCGCAAACGCGTCCGGGCTCGTTCGTCGTCTCTGGCGGCCCGGCACGGAGCGCCGCCGGCTCCAGCGGGGGAGGCGGAGCAGTGCCGCGCTTCAGCGGCAACACCGACGCACTGTTCTCGCCCGACATGAAGTGGCCGGAGGTGAAGCCGCCGTTCCTGGCGGGCGCCGCAACGGCAGACTGGAGCGGGCGCGTGTGGGTGCTCCGCACCCGCGCCCACGATGATCCGACGCCGACCTACGACGTGTTCGATCGTGACGGACGGGTGGTGATGCGCGTGGCACTGGCGCCTCGCGCCCGCGTGGTGGGATTCTCTCCCGACGCGGTGTTCATCGCCCAGAGTGACGAGGACGATCTCCAGCACCTCGAGCGACACCCGCTCCCCTGAACGCGTCGTCCGGAGTCAGAGCAGACGCGCCCTCCGCGGCGCGAGCCACTTTGCGGCCAGGGCGCCACCGATGAATCCACCGAGGTGTGCCTGCCAGCTGATGCCGGGCTGCCCGGGGAGCACGCCGAACACGAGTCCGCCCCAGAGCACCGTCACGAGCACGCTGAGCGCGATGGCGCCGAGTGAGCGGGCGAACCACCCGGCGAGGATGAGGAATCCGAGGAACCCGAACACGACGCCACTGGCACCGACGTGCACGCTGCCTGGCGCACCGAGGGTCCAGGCGCAGAGTCCAGCTCCCAGCATGGACAGCAGCGTGACAGGGACGAAGTGCCGGGCGTCGCGCAGCATCACCAGCCACCCAAGCACGAGGAGGGGTACCGTGTTCGCGAGCAAATGCTGCGGGCTGCCGTGCAGGAATGGCGCGAAGAGGATGCCCCAGAGCCCATCCACCGTACGGGGCCGGATTCCGTAGGCCAAAAGCGCGTTTCCGGTCACGGTCTGCGCGGCGAAGCCGGCCCAGACGACTGTCACCGACCCGCCGAGGACGGTGACCTGCTGCTTCAGGGAGCGCGCCGCAGCGCGAGTCACGGTTTTCATGGTGCAAGTAGTGTATCTTTCGAGATGCCGACGCGCGCGACTTCCGAACTTCCCGCCGCCGGGTTCTCCGCGCTGGGCCTGCCCGACACGACCCTCGCCGCATTGACGGCCCTCGGATACGAGGAGCCGACGCCGATCCAACGGGCCGCGATTCCGCCACTGCTGGCCGGGCGCGATGTCCTCGCCCAGGCCGCCACGGGCACCGGCAAGACTGCCGCCTTCGCCCTGCCGTTACTCGCCAACCTTCGCCCGAACGCCGCGCCGCGCGAGCGCACCAGTGCATTGGTGCTCGTGCCCACGCGCGAGCTTGCGATGCAGGTCGCCGAGGCGATCTATCGCTATGGGCAGGCGAGTGGCGCGGTGGCACTGCCGATCTACGGTGGCGCGCCGATGGAAGGACAGATCCGCTCGCTCAAGCGCGGCGTGGACGTGGTGATCGCGACGCCGGGGCGCGCCCTCGACCACATTCGCCGCAAGACGGTCTTCCTCGCGAATCTCACGACCGTCGTGCTCGACGAGGCCGACGAGATGCTCGACATGGGCTTCGCCGAGGACCTCGAGGCGATCCTCGCCGCGACGCCGGCCGAGAAGCAGGTCGCGCTCTTCTCGGCGACGCTCGCGCCGCGCATCGCTGCCATTGCCCGCACGCATCTCCGCGATCCCGAGGTCATCAAGATCGACGCCGAGAAGGTGAAGGCCGGCGCCATCGCCAAGGTGCGGCAGGTGGCGTACATCGTGGGCCGGGCGCACAAGACGGCGGCGCTCGGACGCATCCTCGACGTGGAGCAGCCCACCAGCGCGATCGTCTTCTGCCGCACGCGCAATGAAGTGGACGAGGTCTCCGAGACGCTGAAGGCGCAGGGCTACGGTGCCGAGGCGCTGCATGGCGGGCTGTCGCAGGACCAGCGTGACCGCGTGATGAAGCGCTTCCGCGCCAAGGGCGCCGAACTGCTCGTGGCCACCGATGTGGCGGCCCGTGGACTCGACGTGCAGCACGTGTCGCACGTGGTGAACTACGATGTGCCGTCGGCGTCCGATGCCTACGTGCACCGGATCGGGCGCACGGGGCGCGCCGGGCGCAGCGGCGTGGCCATCACGCTCGCCGAGCCGCGCGAGCACCGGATGCTGCGCAACTTCGAGCGGGCCACGGGACGCCCGATCGAGACGTTGCCGCTGCCGACGGTCGCCGACCTCAAGGCGCGGCGGGTGGAGGCGGCGCAGGATGCGCTGCGCGAGGTGCTGCGTGAGGGCGGACTCGAGTCCTGGCGCGGGTTGGTGGCGCCCCTGGCCTCGGAGTTCGATCCCCTCGACATCGCCGCGGCGGCGGTGAAGCAGGCCGCGCGGGCGCTGGGCAACGAAGAGGAGGCGGCGGAGATCCCCGCCGCGACGGTGCGTCCGGAGCGGCATCCGGCGCGCGAGCGCGAGGCCGACCGCAAGGAGCGGAAGGCGGCCAAGCCCGCGGCCCGCGGGGCGGTGGTGCGCGGCAAGGGCGACACGATGGCCAAGCTCTATGTGGGCGCGGGCCGCAAGCTCAAGGTGCGGCCGGGTGACATCGTCGGCGCCATCGCCAACGAGACGGGCCTCGAGGGCACGCGCATCGGTACCATCACGGTATTCGATCGGCATTCGATCGTCGAAGTGCCCGAGGGCAGCGCCGACGGCATCGTGGCGGCGCTCTCCGTGGCGACGATCAAGGGAAAGAAGGTTCAGGTCCGGCGCGACCGCGCGGGTTGACGCCATTTCGGCACTTTCATAGCGAGCGACAATGATCAAGGCATTTGAGTTCCAGGATGGCGGGCGTCAGTACAGCTGCACCGTCGAGGCGATGTCGGGGCCGGACGCGGAGCAGTGGTGGTGGTTCGCCGTCTCCGGGGATCAGCAGCGATACGCGCCCTTCCGCGCCGAGAAGAGCGACACGCGTACGTCGGTGCAGGAGCGCGTGGTGGCGTTCTACACGAACCGGCTCTTCCAGCTGGCGCAGCCGCGCGAGCGCGGCGGGCACTTCGGGAGCCGCAAGCGCCCGGTGACGGCCACACCGGCGGCCGCCGAGGCGGCCAAGCCCGAAGCCTGACCCTGACGCGGGTCGGGCGCGCGTGCGAAGTTCCGGCATGCACATCGCGCTCGACGCCGCGTTCGCCGCCATCACCGAACATTGGGCGCCCGTGGTGGTGGCCGAACTCAACGGCCAGCAGGTGAAGGCCGTGAAGTTCCTCGGCGCATTCCACTGGCATCAGCACGCGCGCGAGGATGAGATGTTCCTCGTGCATCGCGGCCGGTTCCGCATGGAGTTCCGTGATCGCACCGTGGAACTCGCCGCCGGCGAGTTCATCGTGGTGCCGCGAGGGACCGAGCATCGCCCCGTCGCCGACGAGGAGGTGGAGGTCGTGCTCTTCGAGCCTGCCAGCACCGTCCGCACGGGCGACTGAACTGCAGCGAAATGCAAAACGCGCGGTCCCGAGGGACCGCGCGTTTGTCGCTTCCGGAAGGAAGCAGCTTACATCGGCTTCACGGGGGCAAGGGCGGACGTCGAATCGGCCTTCGTCGAATCCGGCGTCATCGTGGTCGAGTCGGTGGTCGTCGCGGAATCCGTCACGGCCGGCGTCGTGGTCTCGGCCGGAGCAGTCTCCTCGGCCTTCGGGGCGCACGCCGCGAGCATCACAACAGCAACAACAGCAGCAAGGCGAAGCATTCGGGTGAATCTCCAGGGTGGGGTCTTTCGGTGAGTCGCGAAGAATTCGCGGACGTGGCACCGCAGTGAAGATACGAGCAACGAGGACGAAGGTCAAAAACCGAATGTTGCTTAACTCGTTGTCAGCAAAGACTTTACGATTAAGAATTGATGAAGGGTGAGAGGGCGGTCCTGTAAGTGCATGGTCTACAAGGTGTTACGGCGTGTTGAAGGTGCGGGTTGGCGTTGAGCCCCGCTCCTGCCTCTGAAACCGCAGGCGCCCGTCGGGGCGTAGGCGAGCACAACACTCGCACACCGGACCATGGACCACCTGCTTCGCGACATCCGCCTCGGCCTGCGCACACTGCGCAAGGCACCCGCCCTCACCGCGGTCTCGATCCTCGCGCTGACCTTCGGCATCGGCCTCACGACGATGATGTTCAGCATCGTCTACGGTGCGCTGTTGCGTGGCCTGCCCTTCGAGGGCGGCGACCGCATCGTGGCGGTGTTCCGATCGAATGCCGAGAACAACATCACGCGGCAGTCGCCCACGATCCAGGACTTTGCGGACTATCGCGAGCAGGCGCGGTCGTTCTCGGCGCTGGCGGCGTACACCGGCGGCACCATGAACGTGGCGGGCAACGATCGCGCCGAACGCTACTCCGGGACCTGGGTGACGTCGGGGCTCCTCTCGATGACCGGTGTGCAGCCGATCCTGGGACGCGACTTCCGTCCCGGGGAGGATGCGGCAAACGGGCCGAAGGTGGCGCTGCTCGGCTGGGCGATGTGGCAGGAGCGATACGGCGGCGACCCGAACGTGCTGGGCAGCACGCTGCGCGTGAATGGCGCGTCATTCGAGATCGTCGGCGTGATGCCAGAAGGCTTCCGGTTCCCCGACAACGGACAGCTCTGGCTTCCGATGCAGACCGACCCGCTCGCCACGCCGCGCGGGGACAACGGTCCCTACGTGCAGGTGGTCGGCCAGCTCGCCCCGGGCGTCTCGGCGGACGAGGCGAACGTCGAGCTGGCGACGATCGCCGCGCGCATCGCCGCGGATCACCCGGCCACCAATGAGAACTTCACCGCCTTCGCGCAACCGTTCGTCGAGGCATTCATCGGACCGGAACCGACGCAACTGCTGTACACGATGCTCGGTGCGGTGTTCTTCGTATTGCTGATCGCCTGTTCGAACGTGGCGAACCTCTTGCTGGACCGCGCGGCGCATCGCTCCAAGGAAGTTGGCGTGCGGGCGGCGTTGGGTGCCTCGCGTGCGCAGATCGTGCGGACCTTCCTCGCGGAGTCATTTGTGCTGGCGGCAGGCGGCACGGTGTTCGGCGTGATCCTCGCGAAGCTCGGCATGGATGCGTTCTCGCGCGCCATCGTGGATACCGATCCGCCTTTCTTCATCGTCATCGACCTGTTCCCGCCGGTGTTGCTCTTCGCGGTCGGCGTGTCGCTGTTGGCGACGCTGTTGGCGGGACTGATCCCCGCGTACCAGGCCTCGCGGCCGGACATCGCCGAGGTGTTGAAGGACGAGTCGCGCGGGGCGTCGAGCCTGCGGATCGGAAAGCTGAGCAAGTCGCTGGTGGTGTTCGAGATCGCGCTGTCCTGCGGCCTGCTGGTGGCGGCGGGCCTGATGATCAAGAGCGTGACCAAGGCGAACTCGCGTGACACGGGATTCGCGATGTCGTCGGTGTTCACGGCGCGCGTGGGCTTCCCGAGCGTGTACACCGACACGCTCGCGCAGTCGCAGTTCTTCGAACAGCTCGCGGAGCGGGTCAGCGGCCTGCCCGGCGTGGAGGCGGCGGCGATCTCGCAGGGACTGCCGGGTGCGCGCCAGGGGTTCAACGGCAATGCGGTGATGCTCTATGGCGTGTCGTACGAGCGGGGGCAGGATGTGCCACGCGTACGCTCGGTGGGCGTGAGTCCGGGCTTCTTCTCCACGCTGGAGATTCCTCTGCGGCAAGGGCGCCTGATTGACGCCACCGATCGTGCGGGCTCGCTGCCGGTGGCGGTGGTGAACGAGCGCTTCGTCCGCCAGCACTTCCCGAATGACAACGCGCTCGGCCGCCGGATCCGCCTCGGCGGACTCGAGAGCACCCAACCCTGGCTCACGATCGTCGGCGTGGTGCCGGATGTGTTCGCGGGCGACCCGCAGGACCCGCGCCCGGCGGTGGTGTTCCAGCCCTTCTCGCAGGCGCACAACCAGTTCGCCTACATCTCGGCGCGCACGAATGGCGACCCGCTGGCGCTCACCGCGCCGGTGCGCGAGGCGGTGGCGTCCATCAATCCGGACCTGCCCATCTACTGGCCGATGACGCTGCAGGCAGCGGTGGCCGAGCCGCTGTGGTTCGTGCGCGTGTTCGGTACGATGTTTGCGATCTTTGGCGTGGTGGCGCTGTTCCTGGCGAGCATCGGCCTCTACGCCGTGATGTCGTTCGCGGTGAGCCGCCGGACGCGCGAAGTGGGGATCCGCATGGCGCTGGGTTCGTCGCCGGCGCGGGTGGTGCGCCTGATCTTCAACGGCGGCGCGTGGCAGCTTGGGCTGGGGCTCTTCATCGGGCTGGCGCTCTCGGCGGGCATCTCGCAGCTCCTCGACGTCATCCTCTTCGACGTGCAGCCGCTGGATCCGGCCGTGTTCGCGCTGGTGGCCACCACCCTGGCGTTGACGGGGTCGTTGGCCTGCCTCATTCCGGCGCGGCGGGCCACGCGGGTGGACCCGGCGGAGGCGATGCGGGCGGAGTAACGCGCAACCTTCCGGTATGCCGTGCCGGATGGTACGATAGGCCTCGAACGTGCCGCCGGGCGCGCTCGAGGCCTACTCGTTCGGAGGGGAACTGGTCATGAAGTCCGCGATTGCCGGGTTGGCGCTTGTCTGCGTGTCCACGCTGTCGGCGGCGCAGGCGCCGCGCATCACGCCAGCCGGCGATCCGTCGGTCCGCGACGACTCGATCTATGCCTTGGCGGTGGACCCCGCCGCGTATCCGGAAGAAACCGGCGTCCTGCTCCTCGATGACGGGGTCATCCGCCTCGATGCCGACGGACGCGGGACCTCGACGTATCGCATGGTGACGCAGCTCCTCCGGCCCGACGACCTGGACGACTACCGGGAGATGCGCTTCTCATGGGCGCCCCAGCACCAGCGGTTCACGCTGAATTGGGTGAAGGTGGTGCGCCCCGATGGGACGATCATCAGCAGCGAACCGAGCCATCGTCAGGAGTCGGATGTTCCCGCGAAACTGGGCGATCCGGTGTACAGCGATACGCGCGTCCTCCGGATCTCGCTCTCGGGCGTCGAGGTCGGGACGATCGTGGACTACAGCTACACGGTCGAGGAGCTGAAGCCGTTCCTCGAAGGCGACGACTTCCACAGCTGGAGCATCTCGACCGGCCAGACGGTGCGCCGCTCGCGCTACATCGTGGACCTACCGGCGTCGGTGACGCCGCGGATCCAGGAACGCAACCTGCGGCAGCCGCGGGTGGAACGGCGGGCGGGGAACCGTCGCGTGTACACCTGGGCTGCCGCCGACGTCCCGCGCATCAAGGGCGAGCGCTTCGCCTCCGATTCGAACGGCGTCTCGCAGCGGGTGCAGTGGGCGCTGCCGATGACCTGGGCGCGGATTGGCGCATGGTACGCCGGGCACGCGCGCGGCCGATACGAGGCAACGCCCGAGGTGCGCACCAAGCTCAACGAGTTGGTCGCCGATGCCCGCACGCTGGACGACTCCCTGCGCGCGGTCCACAAGTATGTCGCCCAAGACATCCGGTACGTCTCCATCGCGCTGGGGCTTGGCGGCTACCAACCGCGCACGCCGGAGGAGGTGTTGCGCACTGGTTTCGGCGACTGCAAGGACAAGGCCACCATTTTCGTGGCGATGCTGGAGCGCATGGGGCTCGAGGCGCGCCCGGTGCTGCTCCACTCGAGCGGCGGGGTGGAGGAGGAACTGCCCTCCATCGCGCAGTTCAACCACGTCATTGCCGCCTACCGCCGGAAGGGCGCGCGTGAGTGGCAATACTCCGACCTCACCGCGCTCTACACGCCGCTGGGCGAACTCCCCTTCGGGCCGCAGGGCGAGTTCGGTGTGATCGTGCACCCTGATGGCAAGACGGAAGAGGTCACGCTTCCCCTCTCGGCGATCGCCGAGAACCGGCGCGAGTCGCGGTTCCGCGGCGAGGTGGGGAGTGACGGGCTCGTGCGCGGCGCGTTCGAGGAAGTTTCCACCGGCATCATGCAGTACGACGGACGCGAGGCCCTCGCGGCGCCCTTCGACTCCGTGCAGCACGCGCGCACGCGGGATGCGCTCGCGTCGCTGTGGTTCCAGGGCGCGAAAGGGCGGAACCTCGAGGTGTTCGACGGCAAGGACCTGTCCGCGCGCGTGCGTTTCGCGGTGGAGGTGGAAGGCGGCCAGGCCGTGACGAGCACCGGGCGGAGCGCGCTGCTGCGGCTACCGCTCGACAACATGGCGCGCATCGGTGACTTGGTGCGCGAACTGGAGCAGGCCGACCCGCGGCAGTTCCCGATCTCGGCGCAGTCGGTGTTTGGATACGCCGAGACGGTGCAGGAGATCGAGCTGGTGCTGCCGGAAGGATGGTCGGCCGACCTGCCGGCGAATGTCGAAGTCGAGTCACCATTCGGCGTGTATCGGAAGACCTACTCGCAGGATGAGCGCGTCCTCACGGTCACTCGTTTCGTCGGTGGGCGTACTGGGGTGCATCCCCCAGAGAAAATCACGGATCTCATCGCCTTCCTGCGCGCGTTGGGGGCCGACGACGCGTCGGTGGTGGTGATCTCGAAGTAGGGGGCGCGGGCAGCGGTACCCGAGCCGTCGGTCGGACGAGTATACTGGTGCATGACGAGTTCCGACCGACTGCTCTCCTCGCTCCGCCGCGCGCACGACGGCGAGCCGTGGCACGGCCCCTCGCGGGCCCAGGTCCTGTCCGACGTCACGGCCGCCGAGGCGGCGTGGCGTCCGGCCCCCGACGCGCATTCGATGTGGGAGATCGTGCTGCACATGCGGAGCTGGACCCTCGAGGTCCTGCGCCGTGCCGAGGGCGGCGTGCCGGCCGAACCCACGGACGGTGACTGGCCGGCGATGCCCTCTCCTGCGGACGACGCGGCGTGGCGGGATACGCTGCGCAGCCTCGACGAGGCCCACACCGCCCTGGCGCGCTTCGTGGCGCAGATGTCCGAGGAGGCGCGCGCCGCCCGCGTGAAGGATCGCCCCTCTGATCCTCCCGGTCACGCCATCACCCAGCGCGGCATGATCCGTTCGCTGGCCGAGCACGACGTGTACCATACCGGACAGCTCGCGCTGCTGAAGCGACTCGCGCGCGCCGCCCGCCCCCAATCGCACTGAGCCCCCCAGATGACCACTCGCCCGCTCGTCTCCCCCCAGCAGCGCGCCACGCTCATCCTCGGTGGCGTCCTCCTGTTGATGCTGCTCATTCCGGCCGTGGCCGTGCAGGTGACGGACTGGCTCTGGTTCCGCGAGATCGGCTTCGAGCGGGTGTTCCTGCTCAAGTTCGTCGCCCAGCTCGTATTGGGTGGCGTGGCGGCGCTGATTGCCTTCGGAGCGCTGTATGGCAGCGCCCGCATCGCCCTGCGGGGCATCGAGCGCTCCGCCGAGAGCGTGTTGGTGCTGGCGGAAGGCGGCATCCAGATGCGTGCGCGCTTCCTGGTGCGGGTGGCGCAGTTGGCCGCGCTGCCGGCGTCGGCCCTGCTTTCGCTCCTGCTCGCGGTGGGCCTGAGCGCGCAGTGGCGTACGTTGATTCAATTCACCTACCGCACACCGTTCGGTGACGTGGATCCGATCTTCGGGCGCGACATCGCGTACTACGTGTTCACGCTGCCGGCCCTGCAGGCGGCGATCGACTTCACGTGGGGAATCCTCTTCCTCGCGCTGCTGCTGGTGACGCTGCCGATCTACCTCGCGCGCGGGGACATCGGCTTCCGACTCGGGCGCCTACGCATCGATCCGCCGGCGGAGATGCACATCGCAATCCTCGCCGCCGCGTGGCTGCTGCTCTCGGCCGCCCGGACCTGGTGGATCGGACTGCCGTCAATCCTCTTCGGCACGCATGGTCCGCTGCAGGGCGCGAGCTGGACGGATCTCCACGTGCGGCTGCCCGGCATGCGCGCGCTGGCGATCCTCCTGGTGCTGGCGGCCTTCGCCATGCTCTGGGGCGCACGCCGCGGCATCCTCGCCCGCGTGGCGGCCATCGTGGTCGTGGCCAACCTGGTGCTCACGGCACTGGTGAACGGCATCATTCCCTCGGTGGTGCAGCGGCTGGTGGTGCAGCCCAACGAACTGGCGCGCGAGACGCCGCAGATCGCGCACCACATCGCCGCCACGCGGCGCGCCTGGGGCCTCGACAGCGTGGAACGTCGCGAACTGGACGCCCAGGCGGAGCTCAGCGCGCGCGACATCGCCAACAACCGCGCCACCATCGACAACATCCGGCTCTGGGACCGCGAGCCGCTGCTGCAGACCTTCGGACAGATCCAATCCATCCGCACCTACTACGATTTCGTGGCGGTGGACGACGACCGCTATGTGATCAACGGGCAGCTGCGGCACGTGCTGCTCTCGGCGCGCGAGCTCGATCCGGCGTCGTTGCCCACGCGCACCTTCGTGAACGAGCACCTCACGTTCACCCACGGCATGGGCATCACGCTCACGCCGTCGAACGAGTTCACCGACCAGGGGCTTCCCGTGCTCTGGCTGAAGGATCTGCCGCCGGCGACGACGGTGGACCTTGATGTCACCCGGCCGCAGATCTACTTCGGCGAGCTGTCGCGGAGCTTCGTTCTGGCGCCGTCGGCGCAGCGGGAGTTCGACTATCCCTCGGCCGAGGGCGATGCGGCGGAGTACTCGACCTACGCCGGGAAGGCCGGCGTGCCGATCAACGCCTACTGGCGCCGCCTCGCGTTCGCGCTGCGCTTCGGGTCGATGAACATCCTCCTTTCCTCGGACCTGCGCGAGGACACCAAGATCATCTTCAACCAGCAGGTGCGGAGCCGCGCGCAGTTGGCGCTTCCGTTCCTGACCTTCGACGGCGACCCCTACCTGGTGATCCGCGACAGTGGGCAGATGGTGTGGGTGCTCGATGGCTACACCGCCACCGAGCGCTACCCCTACTCGGCGCGCACCAGCGACGGCACCAACTACCTGCGCAACAGTGTGAAGGTGGTGATCGACGCCTACGACGGCACGGTGGAGGCCTACCTGTCGGACCCCGCGGATCCGATGATCAATACACTGTCGCGGATCTACCCCGGTCTGCTGCGTCCGTTGGAGACGATGCCCGAGGACATCCGCACACACCTGCGCTATCCGGAGGATCTCTTCCGCGCGCAGACGGGGCTCTACGCGACGTTTCACATGACCAATCCCGAGACCTTCTACCATCGGGAGGACCAGTGGCAGATCCCGGCCGCGCAGCAGGGGGCGGTGCGCAGCGGCTATGCGCGGCACATCGTGATGCGTCTGCCGGGCGAGGATCGCGCCGAGTACCTGATGATGCGGCCATTCACGCCGCGGCAGAAGGACAACCTCTCGGCGTGGATGGTCGCGCGGAACGACGGGGAGCACTACGGCAAGCTCGTGGCGTATCGCTTCCCGCGGCAAAGCATGGTGTTTGGCCCGACCCAGGTGGCCAACCGGATCAACCAAGACACCGAGGTGTCGCGGCAGGTGTCGCTGTGGGACCAGGGTGGATCCGAAGTGATCCGTGGCGAGCTGCTGGTGATTCCGATCGAGGCGTCGCTCCTGTATGTGCAGCCGCTCTACTTGCGCGCGCAGGGCGGTCGGATTCCCGAGCTCAAGCGGGTGATCGTCGCGCACGAGGGGCGGGTGGTGATGGAGGAATCGCTGGAGGCGGGACTGCGGGCGCTCTTCGGCGACGGCACCGGTCTCGCTGCGCGGCCGGCAGTCGCCGGGGCGCGCCCGACGCCGGCGGCTGCCACGTCCGCGGCGGCGGCGAGCGCGGCGGCCCGCGAGGCGTTGGTGCAGCAGGCGCTCCAGCACTACGATAGGGCGCGCGCTGCGCAGCGGAACGACGACTGGGCGACGTACGGCGCCGAGATGCAACGCCTGGGCGATGTGCTGCGGAGACTGCGTGAGATGCGCGACACGCCCTGAGCAGCTCGGAGAGGAATGAGAAAGCGGGCGCTGCGAGGATTCTCGCAGCGCCCGCGTTCGTTCCTGCTCCGCATTCGCCTACGGCACGTCTACCGCCTACCCGGCGTCCACGGCGCACCCTGCGCCTCCGCCTCACGCTCGAGACGGGCCATGTCGGTGGCAATGAACGCATCGAGCGCCGCCTTGATGGCGGGGAACTCGCGCGCCACGATGTCGTACTGCTGCACCTGCGTCGCCGTCGGCGGCGTGAGTGTCTCGTTGAAGCTGGTGGCGCGGCCGAGCCGGCCGACGAGCGAGAGCGGCACCGGTTCCGAGTAGCGACCCGGTGTGTTGTCACCGCTCAACTGCTCGCGGATCGCACGTAGCTTCGCGATCGCCGCGCGCACCTCGGCATCCAGCGTGGTGGGCCGCGTGATGCGATCCACCGCCTGCTGCAGTGCGTCGAGCCGCGTGCTGGTCTCGGCCATCAGGGCATTGGCACCGAGCACGTTCCGCTGTAGTTCCTGCGCCCGGCGCTGATACTCGACGGCACGCTGGCGGTCCGCCACGGTGATCGTCGCGTTCGGGAGCAGACTGACTTCGAACGGCGTCGGCTCCGTGAGCGCAGTGCGGACCCCCGCCACGCGCTTGAAGATCTGCGCGCGGTAGGTACCAGGCACGACGTACGGACCGTTGCCGCCGACCGCGCCGCCACCGGCGCCGCCACCACCGCCACCGAAGCCGCCGCCGCCCTGCCCGCCGACCGGCTGCGCGCCGGGCCAGCGCAGATTCCAGATCACCCGATTGGTGCCCTGGCCACTCGGACCATCGAAACGCGAGACCACCGCACCGCTCGCATCGGTGATCTCGAACTCGATGCTGGGTGCCTCCTCTTCCTGCTCGGCCTTGAGCGCGTCCCAGCCGGGGAATGGAACATCGGCGCCGGAGCGATCGAGCCCGGCTTCGCGCGCCTGGCGGACCTGCCGCTGCGAGCGCAGTGCGGCGCGCAGGTGGTACGTGAACGTCGCGCCCACCGGCGGGTTGGGCGTGAAGTAGTGCTCGGCACCTTGGAAGCTCACGCCGCCACCACCGAGCGGCGAATCCAGCATGTACAGGAGCGCCGGACGCGAGGGGAAGAGCGTCGCCTCGGCGCGCAGGGCCTGCGGCGCCAGCGCGCGCAGCGCCGAGTAGTCGTCGAGCACGAAGTTGCCGCGCCCGAAGGTGCCGATGACGAGGTCGTCGTACTCGGGCTGGATGGCGATATCGCGCACGGCAATGGGCGGGAGCCCGTTGCGCAGCTGCTGCCAACCCGCCCCATCATCGAAGGAGACGAAGAGCCCGAACTCGGTGCCGACGAAGAGCAGGCCGCGCATCTTCGGGTCTTCTTTCACCACGTGCACGGAGCCGCGCGCGGGAAGGTTGGCCGTGATGGCGGTCCAGGTGCGACCGCGATCGTTGGAGCGCAGCACGTAGGGCTTGAAGTCGCCGCGCTTGTAGTTGTTGAAGCCCGCGTACACCACGTTGGCGTCGTGCGCCGAGGCGGTGAGGTAGGCGACGTAGCTGGTGTCGGGAACAGACGGGAAGCGGTCGAGCCGGCGCCAGGTGGCGCCGCCGTCCTCGCTCACCTGCACGAGGCCGTCATCGGTGCCCACGTAGAGCAGTCCCTCGGCCAGCGGCGACTCGGCGAGCGCGACGATGTTGCCGTTGTACGAGGTGGACGTGTTGCGCGCGACGGCGTCGACGCTCCACACCCGGCCCTGCATCTTCATCTCGGTGCGGCGGAGGTTGCGCGTGAGGTCGCCCGAGACCGCGGTCCAGGAATCGCCGCGGTCGTTGGAACGCCACAGGCGCTGCGAGGCGAAGTAGAGCCGCGTGTGGCTGTGCGGCGAGATCATCACCGGGGAATCCCAGTTCCAGCGCGAGGCGCCCTCGCCCGGCGCCGGCTGCGGCACGATGCCCACCGCCTCGCCGGTGCGACGGTCAAACCGCACCAGCCCGCCGTTCTGCGACTCGGCGTAGATGATGTTGGCGTCGGTGGGATCAACGCGGCTCTGGAAGCCGTCACCGCCGTTGGTCACGAACCAATCGGAGTTGCGGATGCCGTTGTCGTTGTTGGTGCGGGTGGGGCCACAGAAGGAGTAGTTGTCCTGCGTGCCGCCGCAGACGAGGTAGAAGGGCGAGCCGCGGCTCACGTCGATCTTGTACATCTGCGCCAAAGGGAGATTGGCGAAGAACTTGTAGGTGGCGCCGGCGTCGAAGGTCTCGTAGAGGCCGCCGTCGGAGCCGATGAGGAGATGGTCGGGGTCCTTGGGGTCGGCCCAGAGCGCGTGGTTGTCCACGTGCTTGCCGCTTTCGCCGAGTTGCGTGAAGGTGCGGCCGGCGTCGTTGGAGACCATCGTGCGCACGTCCATGGAATAGACGCGGTCCGGATTCACCGGATCGACGAAGATCTCCTGATAGTAGAGGCCGATGGTGGAGTAGTTGCCCTGCCGGCGCCAGCTGGCACCGCCGTCGTCGGAGCGGAAGGTGCCGCCGCGGTTCTGCGCGGCTTCGGCGATCGCGTACACCACGTCCGGATCGGACGGCGCGCGCGCGAGGCCGATGCGCCCTTCGCCCGAGGGCACGGTGCCGAGCTGACGCCAAGTCTTGCCGCCGTCGGTAGAGCGATGGAGGCCGCTCTCCGGGCCACCGGCGAGGTAGCCCCACACGTGGCGGTGGCGCTGCCAGGTGGCGGCGAGAATGATGTCGGGATTGCGCGGATCGAGGTCCACGTCGGTGACGCCGGCCCAGCGCGCGCCGCCGAGCACCTTCGTCCAGGTCTCGCCACCGTCGGTGGTCTTGTAGAGGCCGCGCTCGCCGCCTTCGCTCCAGAGCGGGCCCTGCGCGGCGACGTACATCACCTTCGTGTCGCGCGGGTCGAAGATGATCTTGGAGATGTGCTCGGACTCCTTGAGCCCCATGTTGCGCCAGCTGCGGCCACCGTCTTCCGACTTATAGATGCCGTCGCCGTAGCTCACGGAGCGCTGGGCATTGTTCTCGCCCGTGCCCACCCAGACCACGTTCGGATTGTTCGGATCGAGGACCACCACGCCGATGGAGTAACTGGGCTGGCTGTCGAAGATCGGGCTCCAGGTGGTGCCGGCGTTCTCGGTCTTCCACACGCCACCGGAGGCCACGCCCACGTACCAGGTCTTGCCGTCGGGGTGCACGGCGATGTCGCCGATGCGGCCGGAGTAGGTGGCGGGGCCGATGGGGCGCAAGCGGAAGCCGCCGAGCGCCGAAGCGGGGATTCCGCCCGTGTCGGCGGCTTGAGCGGCAGGGGTGGCGGGGCGTCCGCCGCGACCCTGCGCCGGGAGCGCGAGGGCGGGGAGGGCGAGGAGGAGGGCGAGGGTCGTGGTCGCGCGCATCGTCTCACGGGTGGAGGTCAGGGTGCCCGGGGGGACCCGGGCACCAAGATTCTACGCCCTCAGGCAACCCTTCGCTGGGGGGGAGGTGACCGAAGGGGCAGACCCTTGGACCAGAGGACAGGATGATGACCCGGACATATCTCTTGGCGGCCACGCTCGCCGCTGCGCTTCCGCTCACCGCTGCCGCGCAGGAAGTGCGCGTGTTCGCCGGACGCCCCGCCGAAGGCGGTCAGTGGGCGATGCTTGCTTCGAACCGTCTGATGTTGGGCATCACCACCGCGAACGAGAGTTCGCGTGCCGATACGCTCGGCCTCCTCATCGAGGATGTGCGCAGCGATTCGCCGGCCGCGAAGGCTGGGCTGAAGGAAGGGGATCGGTTGCAGGCCATCAACGGCGTGAGTCTGCGGGCGGACCGCGCTGATGCTGGGGAGGACTACTACGAAGGTGTGTTGCTGCGCCGGCTGCAGCGCGAGATGGCGAAGGTCGAGGCGGGTGATACCGTCTCCCTTCGCGTCTATTCAGACGGGCGTTCGCGGGATGTTCGCGTGGCGCCGGTGTCGTCGGAGACGATGTATGGATCGGCGGGCGGCCGGCTCATGATGGCGCGGAACGACCGTGCGGTAATCGGCGTGATGACGGCGTCCTCTGGCAACGCGCGCGACACGGTCGGGGTGTTCGTCCAGTCGGTGACGCCGGACGGGCCGGCGGAGAAGGCCGGGATCATCGAGGGTGACCGCATCGCCGCCATCAATGGCGTCAGCCTGCGGGTGGCGCGCGAGGATGTGGATGATCCGATGATCGGCTCGGCGAAGGCGGAGCGGTTGCGCACCGAGCTCGGCAAGCTGACGGCGGGCGCGGTGGCGGAGCTGACGGTGGTGTCTGCCGGGCGTACGCGGACCGTGCGTGTGACGACCGTGAAGGCGAGCGATCTGCCGGGCGGGAACTTCGAGTTCCGGGCGATTGCGCCGGCACTTGAGGGCGCGATGCAGCGGATGCGTGTGCGGTCGCCGGAGGGGGTCTCGATCATGATGCCGACGCCAGCCGCGCCGCCTACTCCCCGCGCGGCACCGGTGGCCCCGGTGCCGCCGCGGGCGCCGCGGGCGCCGTTGCTGCGGCGCGGGGTGATTACGATCTAGCGGGGTAGTGACGCTCCCACGGCTCGCTCCTGCGGGTTCGGCGCTTCTGCGATCGCGCCACTCCCCAAGCGTCTGCGCCGCGACGTTGCAGGGAAGAGTCGCGCCCGACCTGTGCATGCCGCGCCCAAGGGGGCCGCACGCGGTCCGTGCCGATCGGGCAGCGTGCGGTGGCGTGGGTGCCGCGCGATGTTGAGTTGGAGCCCGAGGGTCAGGTGACGGATGGCACTCGGCGTCCCGCGCTCAGCAACATCGAGGCCTGAGACGAGATGTGGTGCTGCTGGCAGCGAGGACTCACAACGCGGTGAGGCCGGTCTCGCTGGCGGCTACCCATCGCCGCCGACTGCTTCGGGACACAGCCCGGAAGGATGCCGCCGAATCAGCGGATCCCCGCCCGCGTACCCGTAGAGATTCAGCCCTCCAGCCAGCCCGATCGGGTCCGGCTGCGTGGACCGACCCGCATGAGGAACCTACGCGCGTCTGTCGCCTGGGGCGAGGGAGCCGCTTCGACGCCGTCGCAGTGCCGGCCCAACCCGCGTTGGAGCTGACGGCCGCACGCGGCCGCAG